>JAEEVT010000089.1 GCA_016291005.1 Prevotella sp.
AGAATTCATCTAATAATGCAAGTCTTTTCTCGTCTGTCATTTCTCCATGTTGTCGCATACTGATACACTTTTTTGATTCCAAAAGTGTCAACTTATTCAGTACACGTCAGGAAATCACCTAGAAAAGTTCAACTTTTCCTTAGGAAAACCGACTATTCCCACAGTGGGAACATCAGGAAATCACGTAGAAAAGTTGCAGAAATCATTAAGAAAAATACGGTCAACATATTGAATGTAGGTGAATGTAGGTAAATGTAGGTTACCTACATAAAGTAACTTATTAATAGCCAATAGCTTAAAACACATAATGTAGGTATGTAGGTATTTTTGCATTTTCAAAATTCTTTTTGTGACAAAAATACGCAGTGTAAAATAAAATAGCAAAAATTCCGAAACCATCCATAAAACGCGAAAACAGTTTTTGTCTATTGAACTTTGTTTTCCCGTTTATTTTTCGTAACTTTGCATTTCAATTATGGGAGAGCATAACGACATAGCACAAATGTTAGCCTTGCTACACGAATTGCAGGGCATCGATTTTATCAGGCAACTTCGTCTGATAACGGAACGGCATGAGTTCTCTCCATTAGACACAGATCCCCAGATTTATACGGTTGGTGGTGAGAAAGCCGATGACTATCTGCCGTTGCTAAATGCTGCACGTAAAGCAGTAGAACATGGCAACAAAGTGTTTATACTACCCAATCCCAAAGGAATTCGCACCGCTGACTATATATTTGTACGTAAAGGTGTTTTGAAACAATTTGACCTGAAGACAATTACAGGCAAAAACTCTGTAGGCAATCGACTCGCAGAGTCCCTTGGCCAGACGGAGAGAGTTCTTCTTAATATGCTGACGGACTATAACATCCGACGTCTGACATTGGAGATAAAACGCTATTTTGAGATGTCGGCTTCTGTACAAGAAGTGTTAATTTACAGTGGCAGCAAAGAGATATCCATCAAGCGAAACATTGCAATCAGCAAGGGATTCCTGAAAATGATGATGAATAGTTTCAGATAAAAAATCAAAGCCGCACATTTGATGTACGGCTTTATAAAATGGGTAGTGACGTATACGGCTTGCCCTCTCAGGAAACTTACCTGGGTAGTCAAAACATACATTTTGACGCTGCAAATATACGAACTATTTTTGTAAATTCCAAACTTTTATTTCTTTTTCTTTGTGCTTTCGCAAAAGTTTTGTACTTTTGCAAATGCTATCCGCCCATGGTGGCCATGAAGTCCTCTGAGGAGGATGGAGCCGCAGGGCGGAGCACTACTTATTGAAAGGCGTTACTGACGCTTTGTTTTTGGCTATTTGAATGTAGGAACCTCAAATTACCAATCAAAGACAAATGCAGACGTGTCGCCACGGGGTGTAGTATATACTCTCCGTAGTGTGCTGCGAGGGCTAACCATGTCCTCACTAGCACACTTTACGGGTGTACTATATTCTCCAGCGTGGGACTTACACTGTTGTTCTTTTGGTAAAGGCATCCTACAGCCTAAATAGCGGAACAACGGGAGTTAAGCACCCACGTTTTTCGTTTGTAGTCATTAGAAATTAAAAACCATCTGACTTTAGGTGCTTGTCAGAACAATAGTATAAAGAAAAGGCTATAAAGAGAAACTGACAAACATCGATACGAGATTCATTTTACTTCTGGTGACATAGAACTGGAATACTAAACAACGCAGAAGCAGAAAGGGATAATGACCTCGCACGAACAGCGTGGGGACTTGTTATGCTTCATTCTGCAGCGTTTCCAGTCGCTTATGTCACAAGCATGGCACCCCTGCGCTTCTTCGAAAACGCAGGGGCTTTTTATACCATAAACGATAATATGGCAACGGTTGAGAAGGATATCAATGAGACTTCGGAGAAGATAGATGAGGTAAAGCGCATAGTACAAGAACGTGCACTAGCATTGGAATATAAGAAACAGATTCCGCAGACGCCGATTACAGAGGGTGTGTCGTGGAAAGACTTGGAGTTTTCACAGCCTGAGAATACTGTAAGAATCGGAACCGTCTTTAGCGGTATAGGAGCCATTGAACATGCTTTTCAACGTCTTGGCTTAAAGCACCAAATCATGTTTGCTGGCGATATTGAACCCAAATGCAAACAAAGCTATTTTGCCAATTACCAAATCCGCGAAGAAGACTGGTTTACGGATATTCGCGACTTTAATGCTCGACGCTATAAGGGCAAAGTTGACTTTGTCATTGGTGGAGCTCCGTGTCAGGCTTTCTCGATGGTGGGTCATAGACTGGGGTTTGAGGACGCACGGGGAACGCTGTTCTATGAGTTTGCTCGTGTAGTAAAAGAAACACAACCTAAAGTTTTCTTGTTTGAAAACGTTCGCGGGCTTTTGAACCACGACAAAGGTAGAACATGGCATGTGATGCATGATATATTCGAGGAATTGGGCTATGACGTAAAGTTCCGTGTTCTGAACAGTTGTGACTATGGAATACCTCAGCACCGTGAGCGCGTTTATTGCCTTGGCTTTAAGAAGAAGACAAAGTTCGAATTTCCTGCGCCAATAGAGTTGGAGTATAAGATGTACGACTTTTTAGAAGACTACATTGATACGAAATACTTCTTAAAAGAGAAAGGGGTTAAGTTCGTCACCAGCCATAAGAACCACGACAAGTTTTATACGCAGATAAATGGAGAAATACAACTCTGCCAAAAGCGTAATCAGCAGTTCAATTGGCATGGAGACTTTGTGTATCATCCTGATTCAGAACTGACACCAACAGACGAGTCTTTTGATGAGTTCGTCTTCGATGTTCGTGACGTGGAAGAGAAGTATTACCTCTCCGATAAGGTTGCTCACTACGTTCTCGCTGGTGGAACTAAGAACTTCAAGACTTCAACAGAGACTGACCTTGACGTGGCTCGTCCATTGCTTCACTCGATGCACAAGATGCATCGAGCTGGGGTTGACAACTACGTTACACACAAAGGTCGCATTCGTAAACTCACACCTCGAGAATGCTTGCGCTTGATGGGATTCAAGGACACGTTTAAGATAGTCGTGTCCGACACCTCGATGTATCAGCAGGCAGGCAACAGCATTGTTGTCGATGTACTGATAGCTATACTTAAACAGATGGACGTCACGAAATACGGTGAACAATTATGATTATCGAAGGTGAAAGATTTAAGTTCGAAGATACTCTTGACTCGCCTATTACAGTAGCCGATAGTTGGGTTATGCCCAAGAACAAATTGGGTGACGGAAATGGTGAGGCAAAACTCTACTTTGGTTCACGAGACAAGATGGAGCAATTTTTTGGTGACACAGCTTTCTCTGCCACATGTTTTGTACTCCGTCAAGATTTGCAGGCATATATGCAAGCCATAAAAGCTGAATATTTCACACCTTCTCTAGATTATCGTGGACGCGATGAAATGCGCAGTTTGTGGTCAGAGCGAATGGAGAAAATCAATGACCTCCCTTCTGGAATTGTTATTTTCACAGTCCGAGAACAGTCGCAAATTGCAGGTCCACGCGGTTATGTGAATTCATCAGACAAAGTATATAAACTGATACGCGAAATATCGCTGCCACTCGTTAGCTATATCTCTGCCATGCGCCTCGATTATAATGGCCAACCGATGTTCTACCTGAAACTATTTGCTGATTTCGAGGAGATAGAGAAGCGTAAGGCTTTTATTGAAAACTATGGTTCAACAATACGACAACAAGAGGAAGAAATCCCTTGGAGAGCATGTGAAGATGAGGCGGAGACAAAAACAACTGCTCCACGCTATGGTCGTGAAGGGCAGGATGAATATCGTCGAAAACTATTGGAAGAATGTCCCTTCTGTCCTATTACCATGATAAACGAGGAATCGCTTTTGATAGCCAGTCACATCAAGCCATGGGCGGTTTCAGACTCTGTAGAGCGTATCGACCCCAACAACGGTTTCATTCTTTCTCCTCTTTATGATAAGCTGTTTGATCGCGGCTATATTACCTTCAGCGATGACAAGCGTGTATCAATCTCTAACTGGCTCTCACGCCAGGTAAAAGAACGCATCGGAATTAAAGATAATCAGTTTTTCCAATTCCTCCCTATAAATAATGCACGTGCCAGCTATCTTGAATACCATCGTACAACAGTATTTAAAGGGTAAATAGGAGCGTGATGCCGTTGACCTTGGACGATTTGTTGATGTCCGGAATCAGATATATTATGTCGCATTTCGTACACAAAAAGTCCCGTTTGTAAACTCTTTCATAAAATTATTCGTATCTTTGCACTCATGAAACGCAAGATATATGTAGCAAGCAGTTGGCGGAACGGGTATTACCCCGAAGTGGTAGCCAAATTGAGGGAGGCAGGACACAATGTTTACGACTTCCGTAATCCGCCATCGGGCGACCCTGGTTTTAAGTGGAGTAGTGTTAGCGAGGACTATATGGGATGGTCGCCACAGCAGTATCGTGACATGCTACAGCACGAGAAAGCCGTACGACAGTTCCATAACGACATTGAGGCGATGGAGGCTTGCGATACATGTGTAATCGTACTGCCCTGCGGCAGGAGTGCTCATACAGAAGCTGGTTGGTTTGCAGGCAAAGGACGAACGACTATCGCCTACATCCCTGAACGGCAGGAGCCAGAACTGATGTACAAATTGTTCAGCTGTGTATGTTGCTCAATAGAGGAACTAAAAGAAACCCTCAAATGAAGTAATAAGAAAACACATATATGTACACAAAAAGGTACATAAACATTTGGGCGTTTGAAATAAATATCGTATCTTTGCAGCCAAAGAAGAAAAGATATTGAATTATGACAGCACTTACATTTAGCGATTTCAGAAAGAACATGGCCAGTTCGTTTGACCTTGTAGACGCTGGTGAACATGTATTCATCAACAGGGGTAGTAAGAAAATGTATGCTATCGTAGCTGTGGATGATGATGACCTGACTATTACTCCCGCTATGGCTGCTAAGATAGAGAAAGCCAGGAAGGAGTATAAGGAAGGAAAGGGTGTATCCCTGAAGACTCATGAGGATATTGACAGGTATTTCGAATCACTATAACTATGTACGAGGTAAAAGTTTTAGAAGAAGCTGAAAAAGTCATCAAGAAGTGGAAGAAATCAAACCCACAACTCTTTAAGAAATACCAGAAGATTTTTCATGAGTTAGTAGATCACCCTCGTACGGGTATTGGTCATCCTGAGGCATTGAAAGGTGGCAATGACGTAACATATTCTCGTCACATTACGGCACATGACCGAATTATCTATGATATCTATGACGAGACGTTAGTCGTATTAATCATCGAAACAGAGGGACATTACAACGACAAGTAATGAAAGAAGGATGACAGATGGCTGGGAAGCTATAAAAAAGTCGGTTCCGCTGTGTTAAGTGCATAGCGGAACCGAAACAATAGAGATAGCGGCTTAGTTTTCCTGAGAACCACCGACGATGTCGAGAAGTTCGGTGGTGATGGCCTGCTGGCGACCCTTGTTGTACTGCAGGTTCAGCTGGCGTAACATCTCGTCGGCATTGTCGGTTGCGGTCTGCATGGCCACCATACGGGCGGCATGCTCCGAAGCCACGCTGTCGAGCAGCGCCGTATAGAGCATCAGATGGGCCATCTTGGGCAGCAGCAACGAGAGCACGGTGTTCATGTCGGGTTCGACGATGAAGTTGTCGTTCAGCGGCGCTGTCTCACCTTCCTTCGCTGCCTTCTTCCGGCGATTCTTCTTCAGATAGTCCTGGGCCTTCTTCGTCACGATGTTCGTCGTCAGGTCGCGCTCGTGGTCACGCTCCAGCTCTGACTCGAGGTCGATGGGCAGGAACTGCTTCTTGGTGAGCACCTGCGAGCCGGCCGACTTGAAGTGATGATAGAGAATCTCCACACGGTCTATCTCGCCCTCCGCAAACTTACGGCCCAGCTCCATGGCAATCTCGATGCACTCGTGGACGTTGGGGTGGTCGACGAGCGGGGCCTTGTCGCACTTCACGTCGTAGCCCAGCTTACGGGCTTTCTCGGTGACCTTGCGGCCGATGGGCCAGACCTCGACACTCCCCTGCCCTAACTCCTGGATGTAGGCATCGGCGGTGCGCTGCATGAGCTTGATGACGTTGGAGTTGAAGCCTCCGCACAGCGACGAGTTGCTGGAGAATACGACCAGCGCCACGCGTTTGACGGGACGCTCCTGGTCGAAGATGGTCTGTGCCTCTGCCTCAGCAGCGAGGAACGACTTAAGGATGTGCTCCAGCATCGTCTCGTAGGGCAGCATGTTCTGGATGGCCACCTGAGCATGGTGCAGCTTGGAGTTGGCCACCATCTTCATGGCAGAGGTAATCTTGCGCGTCGATTTGACAGAGGCAATGCGGCCTTTAATTTCTTTCAGGCTAGCCATAGGCGCTTAGCTTTTATAGGTTCCTGCGATGTCGGCCATGATAGCCTCAATTTTCTTCGTCAAGTCGTCGTCAATCTTTCCGGCAGCCAGTGTCTCGATGACTTCAGGAGCCGAAGAACGCAACTTGTCGAGGAACTGGTCCTGACACTCGCGGACCTTGTCGATGGGCACGTCGCGCATCAGTCCGTGTACGCCGCAATAGAGGATGGCAATCTGCTCGCCAACGGGCATGGGGCTGTACTGGGGCTGGATGAGCAACTTCTGGTTCTTACGACCGCGGTCAAGCGTCATAGCCGTCACGGCATCCATATCGCTCGAGAACTGTGAGAAGGACTCGAGCTCACGATACTGAGCCTGGTCAATCTTCAAGGTACCAGCCACCTTCTTCATGGACTTGATCTGTGCCGAACCACCTACACGGCTCACGGAGATACCGACGTTGATGGCAGGACGGAAGCCTTGGTTGAAGAGGTCGCTCTCGAGGAATATCTGACCGTCGGTAATGGAGATGACGTTCGTCGGGATGTAGGCTGACACGTCGCCGGCCTGTGTCTCGATGATAGGCAGGGCGGTCAACGAACCGCCACCACGGACATGACCCTTCATGCACTCCGGCAGGTCGTTCATCGCCTCGGCCACCTCCTGCTGCTCGTTCATCTTGGCAGCTCGCTCCAACAGACGGGAGTGGAGGTAGAACACGTCGCCAGGATAAGCCTCACGTCCTGAAGGACGACGCAGAATCAGCGACACCTCACGGTAGGCGACAGCCTGCTTCGACAGGTCGTCGTAAACCACAAGAGCGGGATAGCCGCGGTCGCGGAAGTACTCGCCGATGGCGGCACCGGCAAACGGTGCGTAGTATTGCAGAGCGGCAGGGTCGGCAGCGGTAGCAGCCACCACGATGGTGTACGGCATGGCGCCATACTCCTTGAGCGTCTGCACCAGATTGGCAACGGTACTTGCCTTCTGGCCGATGGCCACATAGATACAATAGACGGGCTTGCCGGCATCATAGAAACTCTTCTGGTTGATGATGGTATCGACAGCAATAGCCGTCTTACCTGTCTGACGGTCGCCGATGATGAGCTCGCGCTGGCCACGACCGATAGGAATCATCGAGTCGATGGCCTTCAGACCCGTCTGCAGGGGTTCCTTCACGGGCTGACGGTAAATCACACCAGGAGCCTTGCGGTCCAGTGGCATCTCGAAAGCGCCGGTAAGGTCAATATCGCCTTTGCCGTCGACTGGCTGTCCCAGCGGATTGACAATACGACCGAGCATATTGTCATTGACGCGGATAGAGGCGATGCGCTTGGTGCGCTTCACCACCATGCCTTCCTTGATGCCCGAAGTTGTTCCCAGCAACACGCAGCCCACGTTGTCCTCCTCGAGGTTCTCAACGATAGCCATCGTGCCGTTCTCGAACTCCAACAGCTCCTTGGACTCGGCATTGCGCAGTCCGTAGATACGTGCCACGCCGTCGCTGACAGTGAGTACGGTGCCGACCTCATCAAACTGTTCGGCATTCTGTATTCCCTGCAATTGCTGGAGCAGCACCTGACTGACTTCGCTTGGTTTAATTTTATCTGACATTTATTCGAAATTTTAGAATTTATTCTTTCATTTTCTCAACGTATTGAGAATGTTGTTGAGCTTCGACTTGACACTGGCGTCCATGCGGAACGTGTCATATTCGAGGATGAAGCCTCCGATGATGTCGGGGTTCACCTCGGTCTCAAACTCCACAGTACCTTGAGTCTTGCTCTCCACCATCTGGCGCATCTTCTGCTCGGTATCGGCAGAGACGCGGGCAGCGGTGATGAGTCTTCCTCGGATGACGTTCTTCTGCTTGCGGTAAAGCGTGACGTACGAGTTGGCCATGAACTGTATCACACTCTCACGGTCCTCCTTCAGCACGAGGGCGATGAAGGAAGAGGTCAGCGGACAGGGGTTCTGCCCGGCTGCCGTCTCCAGCAGCTCCTGCTTCTTGTCCTTTGAGAGCATAGGGTTGTCAATGGTCTGGCGCAATGCCGGCACTTCGATGAAACTCTTTGCCAGGGTCTGCATCTCCTGATACACCTGAGCGTCAAGCTTCTGGTCGACGGCACTCTTCAGCAATGCCCTCGCATATCTTGTCGATATTACTCCTATATCCATACGCGTACCTTATTATAAAATATTAGTTAGCAGAAACTTCATCGAGCATACGATCAATCAAATCCATCTGTGACTTATCGTCCTTCAGGTTCTGACGCAGAACCTTACTGGCGATTTCGACGCTAAGCATAGCAACCTGCTGACGAATGTCGGCAATGGCAGCCTTCTTCTCCTGTTCGATGGCTGCCTTAGCCTCGTCCAGCAGTCGGGCACCCTCACTACGGGCTTTCGTCTGGGCCTGTTCTACAATGGCGTCGCGCGTTGCGGCAGCCTCTCTCAAAATCAGAGCCTGCTTCTCGCGAGCCTCCTGCAAGATGGATTCACCTTCCTTCTCGATATTGGCAAGACGCTCCTGAGCCTCGTGGGCCTTACGAAGCGAATCGTCAATAAAGTTCTTGCGCTCCTCCACCATACCAGTGATGACGGGGAAGCCGTACTTGGCGAGAAGAAGGAAGACCACCAAAAACGCAATCAACATCCAGAAGAATAATCCGAAGTCGGGCGTTAAGATGGCAGGTAAGTTCAATGACTCCATTTGCAAAGATGTTTTTGATAATTAAAGGAATACACAGAGTGCGCACACAACGACAGCGAAGAGGGCCACACCCTCGACGAATGCTGCTGTCAGAATCATGTTAGTACGGATGGTACCTGCAGCCTCTGGCTGACGGGCAATAGCATCCATGGCGTTTCCACCGATACGACCGATACCCAGACCGGCACCAATTGCTGCAATACCTGCGCCGAGACCGGCACCAAACTTAGCAAGACCAGCAGCTGCAGCTGCTTCTAAAAATAATGCTGATAACATAATCTTAAATTTTTAGTTGTTAATATTTAATTGTTTAATTCTTAATTCTTACTCTTAATCGCCGAAGGCGACAATTCTTAATTCATCACTCTTAATTATTAACCCTCATGGTGCTCCGGATGTGCCAGTCCGATGAATACGGCACTCAGCATGGTGAACACGTAAGCCTGGATGAATGCCACCAGGAACTCCAGGCAGTTCATGAAGAGTATCATGACAAAGCTGAGCAGCGTCAGACCCGAGCCGAGGAACGCGTTGAGCGACCATCCGATGAAGATGATGGCGGTGAACGACAGGATGATGGCATGTCCTGCCATCATGTTGGCAAAGAGACGGACCATCAGCGCAAAGGGCTTGGTCAGAATACCAAACAGTTCGATGAAGGGCATGATGGCCACGGGATAGGCCTTTAGGAATCCTGGCACGTCGGGCCAGAAGATTTCCTTCCAGTACTCCTTGTTGCCGAAGAGGTTGATGGCCAGCATGGTGCACAGCGCCAGGAAGAACGTGATGTTGATGTTACCCGTCACGTTGGCTCCACCCGGGAATATCGGCAACAGTCCTAACAGGTTGGTAATCAAGATGAAGAAGAACGCCGTCAGCAGGTAAGGAGCATACGGACGATAGTGCTTCTCGCCAATGGAGTCCTTGATGAGGTCATCGTGAATGCTCATCACCAGCATCTCCACCATGCCGACAAAGCCTGAGGGCGAATCCTTCGTAGCATCGTGCTTCTTGTACCAACGGGCACATCCCAGGAACACAACCAGCATGATGGCGACGACAATCCATATCTGCAACACCGACTTGGTGATGCTGATGTCCCATGGCCGAACAGTGCTGCCGTCAGCCAGACGCTCATAGATCTTGCCGTTCTTCTCCTCGTTGAAGTAGAAGCCCATATAGTTGTGACCCTCCTCGGCAGCCTCTTCAATGCGAGAACTGCTGAAGGCATGCCACTCACCGGTAGCCTCGCTTCTGACGATGACCAGCAAAGGGATACTGATGTGTTTGCCGCCAATGGTGGTAATGTGCCACTCATAGGCGTCTGCCATGTGCCCTAACACAATTTCCTTCACGTCGATGCCTTCACTCTCCTTGGCCTGCAACGACGAAGAGAGTGTCAGCAACATTGTGAAGCATAACAGTAAGTATCTCATTATATCAGATTTATCCTTTTTGTTGAATCTTTTTCTCAACTTTTACGAAAAACAAGGTATCGTAGATGAGAATGAGAAAATAAAAGAAGAGGAATGCGATAACGAAAAAGCGGATGACCTGCTTGTCCTCGTTCATGAAAAGGAACGCCATCACCACCACTATAGCAACAAACATGCGGAATCCCGATGCTGCCAGATAGAAGGTGGGCAGACTGGCTGTCGATGATGAAACCACCGACTTCCATACCAGGCCATAGGCCCAGCAGGCCACCAACTGGAATACCACCACAATGCCGAGGGGACCAGCCATCTGAGCACCATCGCCACGCAGCCATAGATAGGCTGTGGCAATGAGCGTCAGCAACAGGACCAGTGCCGTACTCTGCATCAAGTATGTATTCACAACTTTATTCATTCCGTTTCCTTCAGTTCCACACAGAGACTCACTTCGTTCTTCTGCACCTCGACGAATCCACCTGTGATGGGCAGCGTGTGCTTGCCATCACTGTTTGCATAGGTGACATCGCCAACGGTCAGCGACGAGATGATAGGAGCGTGGTTGGTCAGTATCTCGAACTGTCCCAATGTTCCGGGCACCAGCACACTCTCCACCTGGCCTTCGTACTCTATTCTCTCAGGAGAAACTATCTTCAGCTGTAACATCTTAAGGAATTATTCGTTATTACGTTATATCGTTATCACGTTTAGTCGTTATGACGATTATCCCTTGGCTGCTTCAAGAAGTTTCCTACCCTTCTCCTTGGCATCCTCGATGGTACCTACGTTCAGGAAGGCCTGTTCGGGCAGATCGTCAACCTCGCCGTCGAGGATGGCGTTGAAGCCCTTGATGGTCTCTTCGATAGGCACCATCACACCGGGCAGGCCTGTGAACTGTGAAGCCACAGCGAACGGCTGCGAGAGGAAACGCTGCACACGGCGTGCACGGTTCACCGTCAGCTTGTCCTCGTCAGACAGTTCGTCCATACCGAGGATAGCGATGATGTCCTGAAGCTCCTTGTAGCGCTGGAGAATCTCCTTCACGCGCTGGGCACAGTCGTAGTGAGCCTTGCCGACTACTAACGGGTCAAGGATTCGAGAGGTAGAACCTAACGGATCCACAGCGGGATAGATACCCAACTCGGCAATCTTACGGTCAAGCACCGTCGTAGCGTCAAGGTGTGTAAACGTGGTGGCTGGTGCAGGGTCAGTCAAGTCGTCGGCAGGCACATAGACAGCCTGTACGGAAGTGATAGAACCCTTCTTCGTCGAAGTGATGCGCTCCTGCATGGTACCCATCTCAGAGGCCAGCGTAGGCTGGTAACCTACGGCCGACGGCATACGGCCTAACAGGGCAGACACCTCAGAACCGGCCTGGGTGAAACGGAAGATGTTGTCGATGAAGAACAGGATATCGGCAGCGCCGCCGTCCTTGCCACCGCCGTCACGGAAGCCCTCAGCAACGGTCAGACCTGACAGGGCTACAGAGGCACGTGCACCGGGGGGCTCGTTCATCTGACCATAGACCAGCGTGGCCTGGCTCTTCTTCAATTCCTCGGGGTCAACGAGACTCAAGTCCCACTTACCCTCAGCCATAGCCTCCTTGAACTTCTCGCCATAGCGGATAACGCCCGACTCAATCATCTCTCGGATGAGGTCGTTACCTTCACGGGTGCGCTCACCGACACCGGCAAATACGGAGAAACCGTTGTGGCCCTTGGCAATGTTGTTGATGAGCTCCATGATAAGCACCGTCTTACCCACGCCGGCACCGCCGAAGAGACCAATCTTACCACCCTTCAGGTAAGGCTCCAGCAGGTCGATGACCTTGATACCAGTTGCCAAAACCTCCTTCGTGGTCGACAGTTCCTCAAACTTTGGGGCTTCGCGGTGGATGGGATAGGCGCCCTCAATGTCAAGCTGTTTCATACCGTCGATAGGCTGACCGATAACGTTCAGCATACGACCCTTAATCTGTTCACCAGAGGGCATCATAATAGGTGTGCCCAATGGGATTGCTTCCAATCCACGCTGCAGTCCGTCGGTATTGTCCATAGCCACACAGCGCACGGTGTCCTCACCGATATGCTGCTGCACCTCGACAATCAGTTTTTCGCCGTTAGGACGTTCGACAGACAGAGCCTCATGAATCTTCGGCAACACTTTCTCCGCATCCAGGCCCTTCGTATCGAAAAATACGTCAATGACAGGACCGATAATCTGCGAAATGTGTCCGTTAATCTGTGACATAAGCGATTAGTTTGATTGTATTTTTAGTTATTATTCGTTTTTTTCTTAGCATTGTTGACCGCAAAGTTAGTCATTTTTTTCTAAACGGCGAAATGATTAACGTTTTTTTTCACTTACCCGTTGCGTAAAGAGTAACTTGGCCATAAGCACTGGCCAAATAACAGGTAAGAATTCAGTAGATGACGGTTGCAGTGCAGTTTGACACGGCTGTCGCGAACACCTTTCACGGTAAAGTGATAGCGCGACTCATTGTTCTGATAGTCCCTTAATATATATATAAGGTGGTAAGGACGTTCCTCGTCGAAGTTGACAATGCCTCGGTTGAAGTCGGCATGCAGGATGGGCAGCCGCATGCCGGGTTCCTTATACGACTTCATATACCAGATATGGTTATGACGCCAGTGGTCGAAGTCGCCCCAGAGATTGACCTCACGATGACAACTGACAGGGATGCTGTCGACATCGGAGTGAAATACCTCGCGCCCGTCGACCAACAATTGTGTATGACGGATGCCGTAGTGGTTGTAGGTCGCCTCGCTATAGTCGTCAGCCCAGAGGGCAAAGCCTACCCTACCCCACGCCCTGAATTCACGCGATATAGTCCAGGTGGTGTGTTGTTTCTTGGTATCCGGCTGTCCGAAGCCGAAGGTCTGTTTGGAGATGCCGCCGTTGAAGACACCCTCAATTCTGCCAGGCGCCCCTTTACGGGATTTTCCCTGTTGGGGAATGGCCATAAAAGAGTGCGCCTGAGGTGCAACTGTGTCGGCAATAAAGCGGCCCAGTTTCTCCATGGGGTCGCGCATCACCCATGTCTCGGTGTCGTGTAGTTCCAAATGAAGATGCGGTCCTGTCGAATGGCCCGTATTACCGCTGATGGCAATAAGGTCGCCGCCCTTCACCGGCAGCTCACCCTCAGGATAATGGAAGTCGAGGGTATCGCCGCGTCCTGTTCGCTCAAACAATGCCTCATACTGATCGGCAAAGCGTTTCAGATGACAGTAAACGCTGGTATTGCCGTCTGGATGGCTGACGTATATGGCATTGCCAAAGCCGTACTTGTTAACGGTGATGCGACTGATGTAGCCGTCGCCAATAGAAAAGATGTCCTTACCCTCAACATTACCCGTCTTGACATCGATGCCACCATGGAAATGCCACGGTCTCGGCTCACCGAAGTTGCCTGCCAGCACAATGTCGTAGTCAACGGGTGAATGGTAATCTATATTTTTGAACTTTGGACTTTGATCTTTATGATTTGAACATGCCATGCACATCAGTACTCCAGAGACACATAGTAGCAAACGAAATAATCTAATCATAAAGGTCAAAGTCCAAAACTCAATGTTCAAAGAATCATCAGCATGCCTTGAAACTCATATCAAGTCCCTTCACTGAGTGGGTCAAGGCGCCCACAGAGATGAAGTCGACACCCTGCTCAGCATAGTCACGGATGGTGTCGAAGGTTATGCCGCCACTGGACTCCGTCTCATAGCGTCCGCCAATGATGTCGACAGCCTTCTTCGTGTCAGGCA
>JAEEVT010000195.1 GCA_016291005.1 Prevotella sp.
CTATGACCACGACGGTACGGGCTGGGAACTGATCTCCGACCGCCTCGTCAACTCGCTGCGCGTCGAACTGTCGGAGACGAAGAGCGTGCGCAAGCAGGATATCTGGGATCTGGTCGAGTCGGACTTAACACCAGAGTTCCATCCCTTCCTCTATTACCTGGACCACCTGCCGCCGTGGGACGGGCAGGACTACATTCTGGAACTCTCCGTGTCGGTGAGCGTGGCCGGAGGGGTGGAGAAGCAGCTGCTCTTTGTCGAGTGCCTGAAGAAATGGCTCGTGGGCATGGTGGCAGGCTGGGTCGATCCGATGGAGGTGAACCATCTGATGCTGGTGCTCGTCGGACGTCAGGGCACGTACAAGACGACGTGGTTCAACTACATCCTGCCCCCGCCGCTGCGCTCCTACTTCATGACGAAGACGAATGCTGCCCGGATGTCGAAGGACGACCGGCTGGCACTGACGCAGTACGGGCTGATGTGCTGCGAGGAGCTCGACACGATGACGCCCTCGGAACTGAACAACCTGAAGGCGACGGTGACGATGCCGTCGGTCGATGACCGTCCGCCCTTCGGCCATGCGCCGGAGCACCGCAAGCATATCGCGTCGTTCTGCGGTACGGGCAACAACGTGCAGTTCCTGACCGACACGACGGGCAACCGCCGCTGGATGCCCTTCGAGGTGGAACGTATCGACAATCCGCGCACCCATCCCTTCAACTACGCAGGTATCTATGCCCAGGCCTACGCCCTCTACCAGAATGGCTTCCAGTACTGGATGGAGGAGGCCGACAGCGAGCGGATGGAGACCCACACGCGCGACTTCAGGGCCTCGAACCTGGCCGAGGAACTGGTGGACACCTACTATCGTGTGCCTGCCGAGGGCGAGCCGTCCATGGTCGTGCTGGTGGCCCAGGCGCTGCTGCAGTTCGGTCATCTGGCATACGGCATCGGCGAGGCGCGGGTAGGGCGTGCCTTCACCAATCTCGGTTTTAGGCACAAGCGCATGGCTACGGGTCGTGGCTACTACGTGGTGCAGCGCACGACGGACGAGATCGAGTCGCGCAAGCGGTTGCTTGCCTTCGACGCTGACAATGACGGATGACGGATGGTGAGCGTAGAGGCCTCGCGCGTACCGCGGGCGCGCAGTACGCACGAAGGCTTTTTCCTGATTATCCGTCATCCGTCATTATTTTGTAGAACATAACATATTAAGCAATTATCAGAATCATTAAATGTAAGTGTTATGATAGAAGACCGTGAATATCTGAAAAGAGACCTGGCCCGGATCTATACGCCGCACACCAGGCAAGCCAAGTCGGCGATGAAGAAACTGCGTGAGGACATCAACCGCTGTCCGGAACTGGTGGAGGCGCTGAAGCAGACGCGTTGGAACCGTAACCGCAACTGCTACACAGCCCGTCAGGTGCGTCTCATTGCCGAATACCTCTGCATCGACTGAAGCCGTTTTTATGGCCAATCCACAAAAAACTGCCGAAAAACCTTGCAAGTTTCAAATAAATATCTTATCTTTGCAGCGTCAATCAGACATGATTGGCTATCCGGGTAGAATCCCGCGTGGGAGTAAGACTTCACCGACACTGCTCCATTTTAAGAGTCACCTTCGGGTGACTTTTTTATTTGTAATAGAGTCTGCAAAAGGTTCCGATGAAATGTTTGTCCTTTATTGTACGGTTGGTAATGGTCAGCACCTTGGTACCTTTGAATATCAATACTTCTACCGCTCTGGCATTCCTTTCAAAGTATTTGTTGATACTACGAGCCAGGGCAGTTCCATTATAATTAGTTGTAATATGTAGTAATACTCGATTACTCTGACCTATGGAATCCTGCAACCTATTCATAACAGAAGCCTTCCCTTGTATAGTCTTCAGGTCATAAGTTCTATAGATACCTTTTCGCTCGAAGATGAAATCTGCCGTGCGTATGCCTTTCGGATTAGGAAGGACGAACACCCGGTAGCCATGCATGACCGCCTTTCGGGCTGCGTTCAGTTGATTTTCAAAGTCATCGTCTGTCTCACCTCCTGTGATATAGATATCTGTTTCACCCTCAAGGGGATGGAACTCGTTTCTGAGGGCAATACGCTCTACCTGACGGGAAAACTCTGCTCCTGTCAGCTCATGTAGTTTTGCCAGTTCATCAGTTATGTTGTTCATAATATGATCCGCTTAACGTCTGCAAAGATAAGCATTATTCCTGACTATGCAAAATATTTTGGGAAAAAGTTGGCCGCTGGCAATGGGCGGCAACTTCTGGCAACAAAATGGGGTCCAAGATGTTGTAACTTTGCAATGTGATTCAGCGGAATGTCACCTTTGACTGAAAGGAATGCCATCTACGACCTGTCCGGACGTCATCTACGCCCCGAAGCGATAATCCCTTACCCGGGACGGAGATTATCAGCACGAGGCGTAACGACCATCGGAACGACCCGAAGGGACTATCGGCACGACCCGAAGGTGAGGGACACCCTGAACGCAAAGCCTATGTTTAACATTTTAAAGTATTCAGATTTATGAGTCAGAAATGCACAAAGTTACAGAACAACAACAGCAAGAGCACGGCCTAG
>JAEEVT010000090.1 GCA_016291005.1 Prevotella sp.
ACCTCAAATGGGCGAGCGAATTGCTCGGCGTGGAGTTCGATAAGGGTGCAAAGGACATCACCCGCGTGTTCTTCACGACGACGGAGGCTGAGCTGATTTATCTGGATGATGAGATTTTTACACAAAAAGAACCGCATTCTATGCTAAATTCCAAACATTAATTGATATTTAACTATATATTTAACATTTCGCAGATTAGGCAATTTCTTTGTTAGTCCGATAGACATAATCAGGGTTGTATTTCACTCGGTCTCTAACCATTGCAACCAATGCATGCAACATCTTGTTCTTGATGTTGTTGTGTATCAGCAGAGGATGTTTGCCACGTTCTTTTAGACGTTGATAGTAGTCGTACATATTCATGTCAAACTTAATGGCAGCTAATGCTGCTTGTGAGAGCAAGGCTTTAATCATCCTGTTGGCAAATGGGCTGACCTGAGGTCTGCTATTGACACTGGTGCCTGATTGCCGCCCAAACGGCGCTATACCATAATAGCAGCCTATCTTCCTTGCATTCAGGTCAAACTTCTGGAAGTTGTCCGTATAGACCATCAAGCACGTTGCATTCTGTACACCAATGCCTGGCATGGAGGTGATGATATCGAAGATTTCCCTGAGCTCGTCGTCGGCAGCGATGATGTCCTTGATCTTCTGGTCGCATTTGGCGATGGCCTTGTTAACCTCCGTAACGAGATGCTTGCTGGTAAAAGACATGAAAGCCCTTACGTCGGATTTCTCCTGTGTGAGCCGTTTTTCATCTCTTCTGACCTGCAGCGCCACCTTCTGACGGACTAGGCTGTGACGATACAAAAATACCTCTCTCAGGCACGTCAGCGAGGCACTCTGAGGCTTATACAGTATCATCTTGTCGTAGTTACGCATAGCATACTCGGCGATGGCCCTGGAGTCGGCCTTGTCGTTCTTTACGCGCTGGATACCTACAGAGTGTTTGATCTTGTAGGCACACTCCAGCCACATGTCGTAAGCTGAGGCATAAAGGTAGTTGCTTAGGCCAATACTGTAGCCTCCAGTATTCTCGCCACAGAAGAGCCAGGAGTCAACGGAAGCAGACTCAGACTGGGCCTTTACCCACTTTACCAGGCGACGGAAGCCCGATGTCTTGTTGTCAAACATTTCGTGCACACTAGGGGCACATTCCTTCAGTCCCTCAGCCTTAATGAGGGTTGCATCAAACTTTTCTTTGGAGAAATCGATGCCGATAAAGATTTTTTTCATACCTTTGTACCGTTAAATAATGAAGGAATTGGCCAATAGTTGTCTGGTCTTGGACTCTAAATAGGCTACAGTGCCGCTGGCATTCTATCTGGACTTTGCAACTAAAACAGGAAGGACTAAGACGGTTCATAGACTCTAAAGGACTGTTGTCCCCACGGATAGTTTCCCTTTCCTGTCGGCCTCTTCCTCCTTCTGACAACAAAGGTAAGGATTTGGCCGCGATAAAGCAAATTCTTCACTGATATATTCTATCAGAGCGCAAAATTAGAGTCCCTTTTGTGTACTTTTTAACATTTAAAACTTTTTGAAAATAATCGGGGGAAAGTATTGTTTCGCATTGATATTTTTCGTACCTTTGCAGCATGAAAAGGTAAAAAAGCCATTTAAAGGTAAAAAAGTAAAAAGGTAAAAAAGCCATTTAAAGGTAAAAAAGTAAAAAGGTAAAAAAGTAAAAAATAAAGAGGGTTGCACCCACGTAAAGTAATAATGTTAGAAGTAAAAAACCTGCATGCTCGCATTGGCGAGAAAGAAATATTGAAGGGCATTGACCTGGTGATAAACGATGGTGAGACACACGCCATCATGGGACCTAATGGTTCGGGCAAATCGACGTTGAGTGCCGTCCTCGTGGGTAATCCGCTCTACGAGGTGACAGAGGGCGAGGCCTACTTCAACGGAAAGAACCTGCTGGAGATGAAGCCTGAGGATCGTGCCCACGAGGGACTGTTCCTGAGTTTCCAGTATCCTGTGGAGATTCCTGGCGTGTCGATGACAAACTTCATGAAGGCTGCCATCAACGAGAAGCGTAAGTATCAGGGGCTGGAGCCAATGAATGCTGCTGAGTTTCTGAAGCTGCAGCGCGAGAAGCGTAAGATTGTTGAACTCGACTCGAAGCTGGCCAACCGTTCTGTCAACGAGGGCTTCAGTGGTGGTGAGAAGAAGCGCAACGAGATCTTCCAGATGGCGATGCTGGAGCCGAAGCTGAGCATCCTTGACGAGACGGATTCCGGTTTGGACGTCGATGCCATGCGCATCGTGGCCGAGGGTGTGAACAAACTTCAAACGCCAGAGACCTCGTGCATTGTGATTACCCACTACGACCGTCTGTTGGAGATGATCAAGCCTCAGTTCGTCCACGTGCTGTATAAAGGCAGGATTGT
The DNA here is from genome assembly GCA_016291005.1 of Prevotella sp. Taxonomy (GTDB): domain Bacteria; phylum Bacteroidota; class Bacteroidia; order Bacteroidales; family Bacteroidaceae; genus Prevotella. The sequence goes on from JAEEVT010000090.1 coordinate 2,397, forward strand.
GAAGACTGGCGGTCCTGAGCTCGCCAAGGAGATTCAGGAGCATGGCTACGACTGGATTAAGGAAGAGATCGGAGAGGAATAGGCGGGCTTCGCCCTAATGAATAGTGAATAGTGAATAGTGAAAAGTGAATAATTGCTACCACGCTTGATATGCAATCAGAGCAACAATATATTGACCTCTATAAGGAATGTCGCGAGATGATCTGCGGGCATAGTAGCGACGTGATGAATGCCGTGCGCGACGAGGCCTTCGAGCGCTTTGCGTCAGCAGGTTTCCCCAGCCGGAAGACGGAGCGCTACAAGTACACTGACATCGCTGCACTCTTTGCCCCAGACTACGGACTGAACCTGAACCGTCTCAATATTCCCGTCGATCCGTATAAGGCTTTCCGTTGTGACGTGCCTAACCTTTCTACGAGCCTCTACTTTGTCGTGAACGACATGCTCTATCGCGACGAGAAGCCTAAGGGACACTTGCCTGAGGGGGTGATTGTCGGTTCGATGAAGGACTTTGCCACCAGCACGTATTACAACCGCCTGGCTGGGCAGAACCATGATGCAGCTACCGACCTCAACACCATGTTGGCACAGGATGGTCTCTACGTCTATGTTCCCAAGAACGTGAAGGTTGAGCGTGCCATCCAAGTGATAAACATCCTCAAAAGTCCGTTCGCCAGTAACTACACCCCTCCCTCACAGGGAGAGGATGAGGGCGGGTCTCTGATGGTGAACCGTCGTGTGCTCATCATTTTGGAAGAAGGAGCCGAACTGAAGATGCTCTTCTGCGACCATGCTGCTGACGACCGTAAGTTCTTAGCCACACAGGTGATTGAGGCCTTTGTGGGCGAAAATGCCTCGCTCGACCTCTATTGTTTGGAGGAGACACATTATAAGAATGTACGCGTGAGCAATGTCTATATAGACCAACAGGCCAACAGTCGCGTGAATCACAATGTGATCACCCTGCACAACGGCATTACGCGCAACAAGCTCGACCTCACCTTCTCTGGCGAGGGTGCTGAATGCCAGTGCTACGGCTGCGTCATTGCCGACAAGCAGCAACATGTTGACAACAACACGCTGATAACCCATAAGGTGCCGCACTGCACCAGCAACGAGCTCTATAAATATGTGCTTGACGACCAGGCTACAGGAGCCTTTGCCGGCCGCGTACTGGTGGAACATGGTGCCCAGAAAACCACGTCGCAGATGACAAACCAGAACCTGACGGCCACCCGCGAGGCTCGCATGTACACTCAGCCTATGCTGGAGATTTATGCAGACGACGTGAAATGTGCGCATGGCTCTACAGTCGGCCAGCTCAACGATGCCGCCCTGTTCTATATGCGCCAGCGAGGCATTTCGCTCAAAGAGGCTAAGACGCTGTTGCAGAATGCCTTCATCAATGAGGTCATCGACCAGATGCAGCTTGAACCCCTTCGCGACCGTCTGCACTATCTGGTGGAGAAGCGCTTCCGTGGTGAACTGAACAAATGTGAAGGCTGCAAACTTTGTAAGTGAATAGTGAAGAGTGAATAGTGAAGAATTGGCTACCGCAGTAAAAATGTACGATATCAATAAGGTACGCGACGATTTCCCCATTCTGGGTCGCGAGGTTTATAAGAAGCCGCTGGTCTATTTAGACAATGCCGCTACCACGCAGAAGCCCCTCTGTGTGCTTGACGCCATGCGTGAGGAGTACCTGAACGTCAATGCCAATGTGCATCGCGGGGTACACTATCTGTCGCAGCAGGCCACTGACCTCCATGAGGCCGCTCGCGAAAAGGTGCGCCAGTTTATCAATGCTGCCAAGACGGAGGAGATTGTCTTTACGCGTGGTACTACTGAGGCGATCAATCTCGTGGCTCAGTCGTTCTGCGAGAGTCAGATGAAGGAAGGCGACGAGGTTCTCGTCACTGAGATGGAGCACCACTCGAACATCGTTCCTTGGCAACTGCAAGCCATGAAGCGTGGCATCGTGGTGAAGCACCTGCCGATGACAGATGACGGTCGTTTAGTATGTTGCGATGACATCGCAACAAACATAACAGACCGCACGAAGCTCGTCAGCGTTGCTCATGTCAGCAATGTGCTGGGTACAATCAATCCTGTCAAGGACATCATCACCTTGGCTCATGAACACGGTATCCCCGTTTTGGTGGATGGTGCCCAGAGTGCGCCACACTTCAGGGTAGATGTGCAGCAGTTGGATTGCGACTTCTATGCCTTCAGCGGCCATAAGATGTATGGGCCAACGGGTATTGGCGTACTTTATGGCAAGGAAGAGTGGCTCGAAAAGCTGCCTCCCTATCAGGGCGGTGGCGAGATGATAGACAAGGTGACGTGGGAACGGACAACCTTCGAGCGGCTGCCCTTTAAGTTTGAGGCGGGTACACCAGACTATGTAGCTACTCACGGACTGGCCAAGGCCATCGAGTATATCGAGTCGCTTGGTTTCGAGGCTATCCAGCAGCACGAACAGATGCTCACCCGCTACTGTATGGAACAGCTTCAGACCATTGACGGCATGAAGATCTATGGTCCGATGGATGCATCCAAGAAAGATGCTGTGGTCTCGTTTAACGTTGGCGATATCCATCACTTGGATATGGGCACATTGCTCGATCGTTTAGGCATCGCTGTGCGTACTGGCCATCACTGTGCCCAGCCTCTCATGGATCGTCTGGGTATTTCAGGTACAGTCCGCGCCTCGTTTGCCCTCTATAACACGAAGGAAGAAATCGATATCCTTGTGGCTGGCATCCGCAGAGTCAGTCAGATGTTTTAAAAGAATAAAAGAATAAAAGATTAAAAGAATATAATATAAAAAGGGGGCTGATGCTGGAGAGTTGCTATTATAAGGGGAAGATAGAGGCTGGCTGCGACGAGGCAGGACGCGGCTGTTTGGCGGGCAGCGTCTATGCTGCCGCTGTCATACTGCCTGAAAACTATCAGAACGACTTACTCAACGACTCGAAGCAACTGACGGAGAAAAAGCGTTATCAGCTGCGAGAGATTATCGAACGCGATGCTGTGGCTTGGGCGGTAGGCGTCGTCACCCCTGAAGAGATTGACAAGATCAATATCCTGAATGCGTCGATTCTCGCTATGCACAGGGCGTTAGACCAGCTGAAAGTCCGCCCTGAGGCCATCATCGTCGATGGCAACCGCTTCAAACCCTACACTCCCCCTCTCTTTGGAGGGGGCCGGGGGGAGGCTATCCCCCACACCACCATTGTCAAGGGTGACGGCAAGTATCTCTCTATCGCTGCGGCCTCCATCTTGGCAAAGACCTACCGTGACGACTACATGAACCGTTTGGCAGAGGAATACCCTCAGTACGACTGGCTCTCGAGCAAAGGCTATCCCACAAAAAAGCATCGCGAAGCCATCCGCCAGTACGGCATCACCCCGTATCACCGCAAGACGTTCAACATGCTTGGCGACGGACAGCTGTCTTTTGACTTTTAAGTATTCATCTATTATAAAAACGTACTATTATGACAAATCTATTTTCTTTAGAAGGTAAGGTGGCACTTGTGACTGGTGCTGCCTATGGAATCGGCTTCGCAATGGCTGAGGCATTGGCAAAAGCTGGTGCTGAGATTGCTTTCAACTGTCGCGGACAGGAACACATGGACAAGGCACTGGCAGACTATGAGGCAAAGGGTATTAAGGCTCATGGCTATATTTGTGACGTGACCAATGAGGAGGATGTCAAAAAGATGGTGGCAGACATCCGCAGCGAGTTGGGCCATATCGACATCCTGGTGAACAATGCTGGTATTATCAAGCGCATCCCCATGCACGAGATGTCGCGCAGTGAGTTCCAGCAGGTGATAGACATTGACCTGGTAGGACCGTTCATCATGACAAAGGCCGTGATTCCTGAGATGATAGAGCGCCGTGAGGGCAAGATCATCAATATCTGCTCGATGATGTCAGAGCTTGGGCGCGAGACCGTCAGTGCCTATGCTGCCGCCAAGGGTGGCCTCAAGATGCTCACACGCAACATTTGCTCAGAATATGGTGGCTACAATATCCAGTGTAATGCCATTGGTCCAGGCTACATTGCCACGCCTCAGACCGCTCCGCTGCGTGAACGTCAGCCAGACGGCAGTCGCCACCCGTTCGACAGCTTCATCTGCGCCAAGACGCCTGCTGGACGTTGGCTTGAGCCAGAAGAACTCGGCGGTCCTGCTGTGTTCCTGGCTTCCCACGCCTCAGACGCCGTCAACGGACATGTGCTGTATGTCGACGGCGGTATTCTGGCCTACATCGGCAAGCAACCCTGATTTAAAGGTAAAAAGGTAAAAAAGTAAAAAGGTAAAAAAGTAAAAAGGTAAAAAAGTAAAAGATGCTAATGTGAGCTGGCGTAATGACTGATGCCCTGCTTCAGGAATCGTACGTACTCAGCAACATCCTCATTATAAGCCCTGCTACCAGTTAAAGGCTGACCGGTGGCGGGGTTTATCATGACATAGAACGGCTGGGCGTTTGCTCCAAACTTGTGGCTCTGCAGATAGCTCCATTTGGCACCTACCGTACGCAGCGTCTTGACATTCCCCTGGGCGTCCGTGACGTCAATGGGGTTGGCCAATGGGGTTTTATCGTCCACGTAGAGTGAGATAAGCACCACATCACGCGTCAGCAGACTGGCCACCTGTGGATCAGTCCATACCGCTGCCTCCATCTTACGACAGTTGACACAGCCAAAGCCTGTGAAGTCGATGAGGACAGGCTTACCCTCCGCTCTGGCTGCTGCCATACCTTGTTCATAGTCAGTATAGTGGGCTTCCACTACCTTGGTGTTGAGGTTAAAGTCCTGCGTATTCATGGGAGGTGCAAAGGCACTAACGGCCTTACATGGTGCGCCCCAGAGACCTGGTACCATATAGACGGCAAAGGCCAGCGACACCAGTCCGCCCATGATACAAACCACGGGCATCGCACGACCCTGTCCGCTTCCGATGGTTTCCCCATCGGGCAAAACCTCGTCCGACTTGAACTTCAGCCACCCACACAGATAGGCTCCCAACAAGGCAAAGATGACGATCCACAACGACAGGAAAACCTCGCGGTCTAACAGGTGCCATCCGTAGGCCAGGTCGGCTACGGAGAAAAACTTCAAGGCGAAAGCCAGTTCGATGAATCCTAAGACCACTTTGATGGTGTTCATCCATGAGCCAGACTTCGGCGCTTGCTTCAGCCAAGTCGGAAAGAGGGCAAAGAGTGTGAACGGCAAGGCGAGTGCGAGCGCAAAGCCAAACATGCCAAGTGCTGGAGCCAGCCAATTACCGCTGGTCGTAGTCTCAACCAACAGCAACCCGATGATGGGAGCTGTACACGAGAACGACACCAGTACTAAAGTGAATGCCATGAAGAAAATGGAAAGCAGTCCGCTGGCCTGTGATGCTTTCGTATCGACGCTGTTGGCCCAAGAGTCAGGCAGTTTGATTTCGAACCACCCAAAGAAGGAGAGAGCAAAGACCACGAGTAGCAGAAAGAGGAAGATGTTAAACACGGCATTAGTGGACATGGCGTTTAGCGTGTCACTGCCAAAGAGGGCCGTCACGAGCAATCCCAAACCGAGGTAGATGACGATGATGCTCGCTCCATAGGTAATGGCATCGCGAAGACCTTTCCGCTTGTCTGTCTTGGCACGTTTCAGGAAAAACGAGACCGTCATAGGGATAATAGGCCAGATGCAGGGCATGCAGACTGCCAGCAGTCCTCCCACAAATCCCATTAATAATATATATAATAAGGTGTGATTCGCTCCTTCATCGCTCCCACCCATCTCTTGCAATTCACTGATGACAGGTTGCCAAAGGGCATTCGAGTCAGAGGAGCTTTGTGAAAGACTAAGAGAATCAGAGGATACTACATTTATAATCGACGAATCAGGCAATTGTTCATTACTCCCTTTTGTCTCTACCTGATCTACTGCTTCTTCCTTCTTCTCAGCAGCCTCTTCCTTTTTCTCTTCAGCAACAGGACTCTTGCCTTTTACTTTCAGAGTAGCCTCTGACGGAGGCAGGCACATCTGGTCGTTGCAGGCGCCATACTCCACATAACAGTCAATGTCATAGTCTTCACGAGTGAATTTGATTTTCTGCACGAAGGTGACGGCCTGTTCAAAATAGCGCAGTTCCATGCCGAACATGTCGTCGAACTTCTTAATCTCCTTGCCGCGGGTCTTTAACGTTCCAACAGGCTCGGCACCCTCCATCTTGACGGCATGAAAAGATGCAGAGATAGGACCGTCGCTGCCTAAAGCCGTTGAATAGACATGCCAGCCAGCATCGATGGTTGCCGTAAACAGCAACTCTGCCTCAGCTCCTTTCAAGGGTTGTAATCTGGTGGTGAAGTGGATGGGGTCAGCCATTTGCGCCTGCATCGTAAGGACTACCGCCATTAGTAGCAGGGAAGAGAAAATCTTTTTCATCTTTCGTATGAGAAACTTAAAAGGCAGGTTTCCGCTTGGGGAGACCTGCCTTTCATTTTTATTTACAAAATTTATTTGTTAACAGCGTCAGCAAGTTCAGCGCCAGCCTTAAACTTAGCCACCTTCTTGGCAGCAATCTTAATCTTCTGCTTGGTAGCGGGGTTGATGCCCTCACGAGCGGGCTTCTCAGAGATGGCGAAAGTGCCAAAACCAACAAGCTGTACCTTGTCACCCTTTACCAAGGCATCCTTAATAGCTACTACTGTGGCATCGAGAGCCTTCTTTGCGTCAACTTTCGTCAGACCAGCACCTGCTGCAATCTGATCAATCAATTCGGTTTTGTTCATAATTTTGTTGTTTTAAAGATAATTATTGATAATTAATATCGTTTTCTGAGGGCAAATATAGGTTAAAGTATTTAATAAACAAACAAAAATCTAAAAAAAATTACTTTTTTGCTGAAAAAAAGTGTTGTTTGACCTGTTTTTGTGCTCAAAAACGGATATTTTTCGTAATTTTGCGCAGTCAAACGGCATTTTTATTGCCAAGAGAATGAAATAAAAATTTGTAATTCAGTAAATCGCAATTAGTTAAGATGAACAACATACCTACGATGACCAAGAACTTGCTTATCGTGAATTTCTTGGCGTTTATTGCAACATGGGTGTTAGAGCGTTCAGGCATCGACCTGACATCGCTCTTGGGACTCCATTTCTTCCTGGCCAGCGATTTCCATCTTTATCAGTTTGTTACCTACATGTTCCTGCATGGAGGTCTGACGCATATCATCTTCAATATGTTTGCGTTATGGATGTTTGGCAGTGTGATAGAACGTGTATGGGGTCCTAAGAAATTCATTTTTTATTACATTGTCTGTGGCATCGGAGCTGGTGTGGCTCAGGAAATCGTGCAGTATGCCAACTATGCGATAGAAGGTTTGGCGGCCTATCAGTACGTGAATGTTGGTGGTGTCCAGATGACGACGAATGCTTATATCAATCTTTGGACGACTATTGGCGCCTCAGGAGCAGTCTACGCCATCCTGTTGGCTTTTGGTATGATATTCCCCAACGAGCGTTTGTTCATTATTCCCTTCCCATTCCCCATCAAGGCGAAGTGGCTCGTCGTGGGATATATCGCCATCGAACTGTTCTCGGCTATGAGTGGTCCTGGCGACGGGGTGGCTCACATGGCACACCTGGGTGGTATGCTGTTTGGATTCCTGCTCATCCGCTACTGGCAGAAACATCCTGATTCGAGTCAGCGTTTTGGGCGCAGCCGTGGTCAGGAGTTCTTCGACAACATGAAGCGTCGTTTCGATGAGCGTCAGCGCGACCGCCAGCAAACGATGCATGCCGAGCAGACTGACCCTCGTCGTGAGACGGATGCTGAGTATAATGCCCGTCAGCGCAAGAACCAGGAAGAGGTGGATGCCATTCTTGACAAGATTCGCAAGAGTGGTTACGACAGCCTGACGAAGGAGGAGAAACAGAAGCTGTTTGACCAAAGCAGGCAGTGATCAAATTGAAAATTGGCGTTGAAGGGTGATTAAGCGACTGAAAAAGATTACTATCCAGATGATAGCGGGTGCCAACGTGGCTTCCGTCATCATCATGTTGCTGGCAGGTTACAGCGACCGTCTGAACCCCACCGAACACCCGTTGTTATCGACGGCAGGCATGGCTTTCCCACTCTTGCTGCTTATCAACTTGGCCTTTTTGCTTTTCTGGCTGATATTCAAGTGGCGCATGATGTGGATTCCCGTTGCTGGTTTCCTACTCGCGTACGTACCTATTTCCATTTATTTACCCCTCCACCCTTTTCAGAAAGTGCCTGACAAAGCGCTGAAACTCATATCTTACAATGTCTGTGCCTACGGCGGAAACTATAAATATGACAATGGTTTCAAGAAGGTTCTCGACTATTTGTCTCAGGAAAAGCCTGACATTGTCTGTCTTCAGGAGGATGTAGATACCTGGCGGAAATTCGTCTTTCGCGACTACGACCGCATCCTGTCCTATAACGACACGATGCTTATTGCCAACTCGTCAACCAGCTACAATGCGTTGGGCATCCACACCCGCTTCCCCATCCTCAAGCGAGAACGCATCGAATACAAATCAACGTCCAATGGTAGTGTGGCATGGTGGCTGAAGGTAGATAATGATACCGTCATCGTTATCAATAACCATTTTGAGAGTTGCCACCTGGATAGTACTGACCGCAAGCAGTACCGTCAGATACTCCGAGGTGAGATGTCCAGTGACTCTGCACGTTCGGAGTCAAAGTTGCTTCTGGTGAAACTCGCTGAAGCCAATGCCAAACGTGCTGTCCAGATTAGGGCCGTCCGAGCCTATGCCAAGGAGTACGACCGCTATCCCGTCATCGTCTGCGGCGACTTCAACGACAATCCTATATCATACTCCCGTCATGCGATGGCTGAGGTACTGACAGACTGCTACGTAACGACAGGAAATGGTATTGGTTTGTCATATAATCAGAAAGCCTTCGCACTCCGCATTGACCATATTTTTTGCAATGAAAAGGTGACTCCCTATCAATGCATTATTGACGACGAAATGGACGCCAGCGACCATAATCCGGTGCTTTGTTGGCTGAAAATCAGGCCAAAACCATAAAAAAAGTACGAAAATTCCCAATAAATTTCGTTATATAAAGAAAAATCCGTATATTTGCAGGCTTAAAAAGCAAAATCATAAATTACAATAATAAAAAAAACAAGATGCAAAACAAAGGAATTGTAAAATTTGTTGCAATCGTTCTGATTCTCGTTTGCTGCTTCTATCTTTCCTTCACTTTTGTCACCAAGCACTACGAAAGTAAGGCTGCTGCCATGGGTGAAGAGGCAGGTCAGGAGTATCTGGACTCAATCATGAACGAAAAAGTGTACTGCGGAATCTATTCATTCAAGCAGTGCCGTGAAATGGAGATGGGCCTGGGTCTTGACCTGAAAGGCGGTATGAACGTGATTCTTGAAGTTTCTGTGCCTGACGTCGTGGACGTCCTCGCAGACCACAAGACCGATGCTGCTTACAAGAAGTCCCTTGAAGAGGCTAAGAAGGAAGAAGAGACAAGTCAGGACGACTTTATCTCGCTGTTTATTAACGCTTGGAAAAGGAATGCCAATGGCCGTCCCTTGGCTGCCATCTTTGCTACCCAGCAGATGAAGGGCAAGGTGAGCACCAGCTCTACCGACTCTGAGGTAGAGAGTGCCCTGCGCGCCGAGGTACAGTCGGCTGTCGACAACTCGTTCAACGTTGTCCGCAACCGTATCGATAAGTTCGGCGTTGTTCAGCCGAACATCCAGAAGCTGGAGGGACAGAGCGGCCGTATCATGGTCGAGATGCCTGGTGTGAAGGAACCTGAGCGTGTTCGTAAGCTGCTCCAGGGTTCTGCCAACCTCGAGTTCTGGGAGACCTACAATTCACAGGAAATCTATCCGTTGCTGGCTCAGCTGAACCAAAAGTATGCTGCCTTAGGTGGTGACGTGACTGCCGAGGCCGATACTACTGAGATTGTTGCTGACACCACCGCCGTGGCTGCTGCCGCTGAGGCTGCTGCAGACACTACCGCTGCTGCCGCTACTGACCTGGCTGCCAAGCTGGCCAAGAAGGCTGACGAAAAGGTGGACGCCAAGGCTAAGGCCGAGGCACTGAAGCAGAATCCTCTGTTTGCTGTGCTGCAGCCCATTCCGCAGGGTCTCGCCATCGTTGGTTATGCCAATGCCCGCGATACTGCTGACGTCAACAAGGTCATCTACTCTCAGATTGCCGCCACCGTGTTGCCTGCCGAGTGCAAGCTGCGCTGGGGTGCCAAGCCTGAGGACTTTGGTGGTCAGAACACCAAGGGCGACGTCTTCGCTCTGTATGCTCTGAAGATTACTGAGCCCAATGGTCGCGCTCCGTTAGAGGGTGACGTCATCACTTCTTCAAAGGACGACTTCGATCAGATGGGTCATCCCTCTGTTTCTATGCAGATGAACTCTGACGGTGCTCGTCGCTGGAGCCAGATTACCAAGCAGAACATCGGCCGTGGCGTTGCCATCGTGCTCGACGATGCTGTATATTCTGCTCCTCGTATCCTGACTCAGATCGACGGTGGTAACTCTCAGATTACGGGTAACTTCACCATCGAGGACACCAAGGACTTGGCCAACACGCTGAACTCTGGTAAGATGCCGGCTCCTACCCGCATCGTACAGGAAGAGGTGGTAGGTCCCTCACTCGGTGCCCAGTCTATCAAGCAGGGTATCATCTCGTTCATCGTGGCCTTCGTGCTGCTGATGGTCTACATGATTATGCTGTATGGCTTCATCCCGGGTCTGATGGCTGACTGCGCTCTGCTGTTCAACCTGTTCTTCACCTTAGGTATTCTGACCTCGTTCCAGGCGGCACTTACCATGCCGGGTATTGCCGGTATCGTGCTGACGTTAGGTACTGCCGTCGACGCCAACGTGCTTATTTATGAACGTACAAAGGAAGAGCTGCGCAAGGGTCTGAAGATGAAGGAAGCCTTGAACAAGGGTTATTCCAACGCCTTCTCTGCTATCTTCGACTCGAACGTCACTTCGTTGATTACCGGCTTCATTCTGCTGTTCTTCGGTACAGGTCCTGTCAAGGGCTTCGCTACCACCTGGATCATCGGTATCTTCTGCTCGTTCTTCACCGCCGTGTTCCTTACCCGTCTGGTCTATGAGCACATGCTGAAGAAGGACAAGTGGACCAACCTCACCTTCGAGACCGGTTACTCCAAGAACCTGATGAAGAACCCGAAGATCAACTTCATGGGTGCTTACAAGAAGTCATTCATCATCTGGGGTGCCGCAGCTGTTATCTTCTGCATCTCGTTCGCCGTCCGCGGACTGAGCCAGAGTATCGACTTCACCGGTGGTCGTAACTACGTGGTGGTGCTCGACAAGGAGACTCCTGTTGAGGAGGTTCGCCAGGCACTTGCCGGTGCCTTCGTCAACACCATCGGCGAGAAGGCCAACCAGGAGGCTAACACCAGCGTTATCGCTCTGGGT
>JAEEVT010000091.1 GCA_016291005.1 Prevotella sp.
CTAACAACAGGCGTTCCAAAGGGTTTTCAGGCAGCGTAAAGCCGTTGCCTAAGGGCAAGACACAGTTTAGCTTGTCGCCTACCTGCAAACGTCCTAACTGACGGGTTCCGTCGCCCACCATAGCGACCAGAAGCCATAGTTCATTGTGATCACGATCGATATAATTGATGGAAATCGGCCTGCGCAGAAAGGTGTTTGGAGATCCGTCGACTCGAACTTCGACAAACTGACCAGGAAGCATCTCCGGCAGGGTGTCTTGATGGGTCAGTTTCAGCAGAATATGGCGTTCGCTGAGACGTTCCACAGCCTGAACACGAAGGTCAAGAATAAACTTCTTCATATTTTATAGATTTGAGACTGCAAAATTACGAACTTTTTCTGAATTCCGAGTCTAAATTGGCAAAAATAACAAGAATTGATAGGCGAAAAAAAAGAATCCCTGCTATTTTTTAGCAGGGACGAAGGTCTCGTAGGTCTGATCATCATAGTAAACCCTTATTTCTGTGACGCGACGAGGCGATTTGTCAACAATTTTCATATCTTCTCGCAAAAAATCGTGGTGTGTATTTTTTACACCTTGCTGAAAACTACCCATCGGAGGTGATGAAACCCGGATGTTTGGGGTAGGAGGTAATGGATCATCAAAATTGATGACCCCTTCTTGACCTTCCATCAGGGGTTGATTAACCTGTTCCTGGGACTCTCGAGTAGGGGTCATATACATGTCTCCTGTACCATAAAGTAGCCATTCAATACTAATGTCAGGAATTTTCGTTTTGATGGCATCAATCACATTGAGGGTAGGACGGGTCCTTCCATTAAAGATGCTGCTGAGTGTAGCAGGTGACTGTTGGAGGAAATCGGCAAAGACCTGTTGGGTCATGTGCTGAGCTTCCATGAGGCGTTTTATTCTGTCTTTTATATCCATAACATATAAAATAGGGGGCAAAAGCCCATTTTTGTTTCGGTTTACAAAGGTAAAACAAAAAAATGAACTATGCAAGAATTCTAAAGAAAATTTTAATTACTAAAGTTTGGATTTCTAATTTTAAATATACAAATTCAGATTTAGAGAAATGACGTTAAAGTCTTTAGAATTACAAATCTAAATATAGAGACCTGAAGCAGGTATAAGAATTTGTATAGGTTTCTGATGCAAGTTGCTGGGTATAAATCAGCTACTTACGGGCAAGTATTTGTTTGTTGGAGTATATGCAGTATTTAGGGTTGGCACATATCCAAAATAATATTCGTATTTCTTAATAAAAATCTATAAACATTTGGTTTTTAATGCATTAAAGCTATGTACATATGCATGTATAAACATCGGTTTGATATTCTGAATTACAATATTTGGATTTACAAATTTAACTTTAAAACTTGTGATTTACGTTTACGAATTACTAAAAACGTGGCTACAAATCTAAATTTCGCTTCCATCCTTCATCGCTTTAAGTTTCTGAATCAACAAAACAAAATCTTAAAGAATGCTAACTCTAAATCCGGCCGTTTGAAAATCGTCGATTATTCGCGTTTTGCGAGAATTCTGGACGAACGGCGGAAAGGCTGAAAATTCGCGAAATATGGAGGCTTATTTTGAAGCAGAATCCCTTTGAGAATCGGCATTTGAGGGCAGAAATCCCTGTTTAGAAAATCTGTCCTTCTAGAAAAAAACAAGGGCAAAAATGCTAATTATTCAATGAAGAATAAAGAAAATTAACTCTTTCATGAGTTCTCCAGGGGGTGTATTTGGGTTATCCAAGCCCTTACTTTTGGCATCTATTTCTCTCATTTTGGAAATTATCTGCATCACTTTCATTCCAGAGTAATTTTTGAGTCCCGTGAGATAGTCTCTGGCACCCCAAGGTTGGATTTCCAACCATTGAGCCAAAGCTTCCTGGCTGTCCTTTTTTGGACAATAATGCGCGATCATGAGATTCTGGAAGAAATTGAAGAGCAATGGGAGAAAGGCATAGATGCTTCCTGCCTTCGGATTGTTGTCAAAATATTTGATTATCTGGTTAGCCTTGAAGACATTTCGGCTGACGATGGCTGCCCGGAGTTCGAAACCGTTAAAATCCTTGCTCACCCCTATCTGGTCCTCGACGACCTGTGGCGTAATCCTCTTGTCACTTTCTGGCAGACTAAGGATGACTTTGTCCAACTCGCTGGTCAGTCGGCTGAGATCGGAACCGATGCTGTCGGCAATGAGCTGGGTGGACTTCTGGTCGATGGTGACCTGTCGCTCGCGGAGATACTTCTCGATAAAGGGTGGCAGAGTCCATTCCTTCAGTTTCATGCTCTCGAAGAGTATGCCAGCCTCCTGGATGGCTTTCACGTAATTGCGTTTCTTGCCGTCCACCTTGCCGTTTTTATGGCACATTACGAGGATGGTTGAGGGCATTGGCTGCTTGAAATACTTCTCCAGAGGCTCCGTATGCTTGATATTCTGGGCTTCCTTGACGATGACGACATGATACTCGGCCATCATGGGGTAGCGACGTGCCTCATCGACTATCTGGGAGGCGTTGACGTCAGAGCCGAAGAGTACGGTCTGGTTGAAGTCGCGCTCCTCTGGCTGTAGCACGTTGTTGGCTATCCAGTCAGAAATCTGGTCGATATAATAGGACTCGTCGCCCATCAGATAGTAGAGGGGCTTGAACTCACGCTTCTTCAAAGCGCTCATCACGCTGTCGAATGTCACTCCTGCTTGTGCCATAAGTGGGTACAAAGGTACAAAAATAAGCGAAAAATGAAGCGTAAAAAGTGAAAAAAATGCTGCCGACAGCGAAATTTCAGCGAAAAATCTTTATTTCATCTTCTCATTTTCTCATTAAAAATACGTACCTTTGCACCATGAATGCTCTGAATTTGCCAGCTTTTAATGTTCAGGTACGCGGCACACGGGAAGAGCCTGAGATCTACGACTTCCTGCGGCGTCGCTACGTGACTCTGACGCCCGAGGAGTGGGTTCGCCAGCATTTCACCCATTGGCTTGTGGAGCACAAGGGCTATCCAAAAGGGCTTTTAGGTAACGAGATTATGCTGAAATGCGGCGACAAGACGCTGCGATGCGACTCCGTTTTATACAACAAGGAGGCTCAGCCGCTGATGATTGTGGAATACAAATCACCCTCGATAGCCCTCACGCAACGCGTTTTCGACCAGATTTCGACGTACAACTTGCTGCTGCACGTCGACTATCTCGTGGTAAGTAACGGCCTGGAGCACCTTTGCTGCCGCATGGACTACGAGCAACAACACTACCATTTCCTGCGCGAAGTTCCGGACTATTCTTCCCTTTTATGACAAATCGGCGTCTATCCTGAGGATTTCCTCAACTTTTCTAAGTAATTTCCTCAAGAAATCGCGTAGATTTCCTTCAATTATTGCCGTGATTTTCTCAAGAAATCGCGTAGATTTCCCTCAAATATTGCCGTGATTTCCTCCAGATGTTGCCGTGTCTTGCTTCATTATCGCAGTTATTTATTCTACTATTACCCTGATTTCCAGAACTTTACATTAGAATTCCCCACCACCACCTGTTGCACCCCGTTGCAGTTGTTGCAGTGTTGCAGTTCCAAAAATAGTCATCCCACACTCAGAAAGACTTCTATTTATATATATTTATATATATATTATATATAATATATATATAAATATATATAAATAGCCTTACTCTTTGGTTTTCGTATTATCTGTTTTGGAACTGCAACACTGCAACAACTGCAACACCAACATGTCTAAGTGTCAACCCTGTCAGGCTAAGACATTGTCTAAGCATGATATAGGGGCGGCAATTGCCACCCCTATATTTATGATTACTACAGTATCTCAGATTACAGATTTCTTCAATCTTTAGGATTACTTCATGCTGAGCACGACAACCGATTTTGCGGGAATCTTCACCGTGAGCACGCCGTTCTTTAGCTTCGCGTCCTTGAACTCGGCAGGAGCCACCAGATTAGGATGCTGGAAGTCGTTGAAGTCGGCTACGTTCTTCGAAGTGAGGATGCGCCCGCTGACGCTCTTGGCCTTGAAACCGTCTATCTGGAAGTCGATGGTCTGGTCCTTGTCGAGGCTGACGTTGGTTACAGCAAGCACGAGACTGCCGTCAGTAGTCTTCGCAGCCGAGGCGGAGAGCATCGGACAGGGACGGTAGCCAGCATCTTTGGCTCCCTCCTTTTCCTTGAAGTAGGCCTTGCTCACCTGAATGGTCTCTGCAGGCAGGTCGACGGGCAGGTATGTAGCCTCTTGGAACGGCGTATACATCTCGAAGACGTGGTAGGTGGGTGTGAGCACCATGTGGCCCGTCCCCTCCTGGTCGGTCAGGATCATCGACTGCAACACGTTGACAATCTGGGCAATGTTGGCCATCTTCACGCGGTCGGTGTACTTATGGAAGACGTTCAGCGAGAGCGCTGCCACGAAGGCGTCTCGCAGGGCGTTCTGCTGGTAGAGGTGACCGCTGACGGTGCCTGGCTCCTCGTCCCACCACGTGCCCCACTCGTCGACGAGCAGAGCCACGGTGTTCTTCGGGTCTTTCTCGTCCATGATAGCTTTGTGGCGCTTGATAACCTCCTCAATCTCCAGGCACTTGCCCAGCGCCCAGTAGTACTGGTCGTTATCAAACTTAGTGGCTGAGCCTTTCGGGCCGTCCCATCCGGAACAAGTATAATAATGTAGGGAGACTCCCTGCATACGATTGCCAATTTTGTCCATCAGGACCTCCGTCCACTTGTAGTCGTAGTCCGAGGCACCCGAGCCGATGCGGTAGAGCTTGTTGCCCGTGTAGTCACGCAGATAGGTGTTAAACTTGCGGAACTCGTCGCTGTAGTACTCTGGCGTCATGTTTCCACCGCAGCCCCAAGCCTCGTTACCGATGCCGAAGTACTTCACGTGCCAGGCCTTTTCACGGCCGTTCTGACGGCGCAGGCGGGCCATCGGTGTGTCGCCGTCGCTGGTCATGTACTCCACCCACTGGGCCATCTCCTTCACAGTTCCAGAACCCACGTTGCCGCTGATGTATGGCTCGCAGCCAAGCATCTCGCAGAGGTTCAGAAACTCGTGCGTGCCGAAGGAGTTGTCCTCGATAGTGCCGCCCCAGTTGTTGTTACGCAGCGACGGGCGCTTGTCTTTCGGTCCGATGCCGTCCATCCAGTGGTAGTCGTCGGCAAAGCAGCCGCCAGGCCAACGCAGCACGGGCACCTTCAGCGCCTTCAGGGCGTCGAAAACGTCCTTGCGGTAACCCTGGATGTTGGGAATCTGAGAGTTCTCGCCCACCCAGAGGCCTCCGTAGATGCAGGTGCCGAGATGTTCAGAGAATTGTCCGTAGATCTCACGGTTGATTTTGGCGCCCTCACGGTCAGCGTGGATGGAAGCCTTAACACTCTCTCCAGCCGTTGCCGTTGTGGCGCAGGCCAGCGCAATCATTGCAGAAAAAAAGGTCTTTCTCATGTTAATGTCTTTATTATGTAGTTCTTATTTTTGCGTTGCCACAGCGTCGTCAACAATCTTCTGGTAGTAGGTCTTGAAATCGCTCCACTTGTAGTAAGGATAGTTGTCTGACGGCAATGGGAGTGTCACCTCATGCCCATTGAGCAGGCACTTCAAGAGGACGTCATCTCCCTGTTTCTTGCCGCGATAGAAGACAATCTGCAAGTTCGAGGCCTTGCACGTCTGCCAGTTCTGGTAGCAGTTCTTCACCTCATAGGGGTCTTCCGGGTCGCGGTCGGCACCATTAAGTCCCATCAGCACGGTGAGCGGTCCTAGACAGGTATCGTGGCCAAAGCGCAGGTCAGCCAGCCTCGCAGACTGTCCGCTGACAACGGCATCGGCCTTCCTGATAATGTCGCGCAGGATGGGTACCATATCATAGCGCGGCCCAAACACCCAGGTATAGCTTCCCAGATTCTCGTATTCCCAGCGGGCAGCCAGCTCCTCGTCACTGATGATGCCGTCCATCATGCCCTCGTGGCCAATGCTGGGCAGCGAGGTATAGAGGCTTATCAGGTTGCTGCCAATATGGTGCGGATTGCCCGGCAAGCCCTCAGTGCTGGTGAAAACACGCGGAATGATTCTCTCGCGCAACGAGTCCTTGTATTGGAACTGCTGGCGGTTCTGCTCGAAACGGGGAGTTGACCTTGGGAACCTCCGGCGCAGTGGATTCTGGCGGTCATCGGGCTTCACGCCGTCAAGCACTTTTCGGGCCGATTCCTCGCGTATTTCAACCTGGGGGTTACACTCCTTCAGCTCCTCACAAAACGAGGCCATACTGAGCACGCAACGGCCCGTGAGCGAAGAAATAGCATAGACATCCCCACCATTCTTAAACACCTCGGGGAAATTGTTGTACATTGTGCGGGCAATAAACTGGTGCTGAGCCCAACCCAGGTCGCTCAGTTCGCTGACGCCGGCAGACAGTTCGTCTTTGGCGGCCAGAAACTTAGTGCGGAAAGCCTCGCCAACTGCGGTGAGCTGGTTGTGGGCATGAGCTTTGGAGAGCAGCGAGTCGAGCTCACGATAAAGCATGTCGTTCCAGTAGTAGCGCGAGCCGTGACGACCGTAGTGACTGATGTAGAACGGTTTGTAGCCGCTCGGCGCTTTGGTCAGTTTCACAGCTTCGAACGAATAGGGGTAGTCAGTACCGTAGGCTCTTCTTGGTTCGGCCTTCACTAGTTCGAGGGCAGACGAGCCTTGCGCCCATGATGTCAGGGCGACGGTCCATAGGAAAAGGGCTTGGAAGATTCGTTTCATAGGTGTTAATTTTATAGGATAGTAATAATAAAAAACACCAGATGCCCAATTATCCGTCTGCAAAACGTATGCAAATCGGAACTGGGCATCTGGGACGGGGAAATACCGCTTCGGCACCCAGAGCTAATACGTCGTAGCCACTATTATGCCTCTAACTCAGGGACATCGGGCGTGTCGTCGGCCTTCTTGACGGACTTGCGGATAGCGCGCTTGCGAGGCTTCTTCTCCTCAACGCCTGTCGGCACAATCTTTACGCCAGCCAACTCTGGGTCGATGAGGATGCGGCCACAGTACTCGCAGACGATGACCTTCTTGTGCATTTTGATGTCGAGCTGACGCTGGGGAGGAATCTTGTTGAAGCAACCACCGCAGGCGTCACGCTGTACGTAGACAATACCCAAGCCATTGCGGGCATTCTTACGGATGCGCTTGAACGAAGTGAGCAGACGGGGCTCAATCTTGATCTCCAGTTCCTTCACCTTAGCCTTCAGCTTCTCTTCCTCGCTGCGGGTCTCCTCCATAATCTCATCCAACTCGCCCTTCTTGACCTCAAGGGCCTGACGACGGTCGTCAATGACCTCTTGGTTCTGAGCCAGCTCGGCCTTCTTCTCCTCAATCTTGACGTTGGCCTCACGGATTTTCTTGTTACAGAGCTCGATTTCCAGCGTCTGAAACTCAATTTCCTTAGACAGCGTGTCATACTCGCGGTTGTTCTTCACTTCGTTGAGCTGATTCTTATAACGCTCCACGCTGGCCTTAGCGGTTTCTATCTCGCCACGCTTCATGTTCACGGCCTGCTCGAACTCGCGGATGTCGTTCTGGATATTGTCAATACGTGTGGTCAGACCCTCGATTTCGTCTTCCAGGTCCTGTACTTCCAGAGGCAGTTCGCCTCTCAATGCGCGCTTCTCGTCAATACCCGAGAGCGTGGTCTGCAGCTGATAAAGGGTTTTCAGGCGCTCCTCTACCGGCATGTCTGTGGGATCTTTCTTTGCCATCTTACTAATTTACAATTTAACTATTTACTATTAACAATTTATTTTTTCTATTTACAATTTATTTCTCAATTGGAGTATTTTGCAATTTTCGTCATCACGATTAATAATAATGAATGGGGTTCGTGACGGTCTCTGCTATCTCTGTACGCACACCAGGACAATCGCGCTGGATGATGTCGCGGAAGATTTCCGCCGTGTACTGCTCGCTCTGGTAATGGCCGATGACACATATCTGGATGCGCTTTTCATAGCCGAAGTATTGGTGATAGTGCATCTCGCCCGTTATAAAAGCATCAGCACCCTCACGGAGTGCATCTGGCAACAGGAAGTCACCAGCTCCGCCACAGATGGCCACACGCTGGACGGGACGCTGTAGCAGTTCGTTACATTGGGCGCACTCAACCTGAAACTGTCTCTTCACTAACTGCACAAAGTCCTGGGCAGCCATCGGCTGGGGCAACTCCCCTACTACACCGCTACCAGCCTCGATGCCGTCAACTGCTTTCTGGGCGAAGAACCGGCATTCGCCGAGTCCTAAACGCTCAGCAATCTTCCAGTTCACGCCGTCCAAAGCATTGTCCATATTGGTATGCATCGACACCACCACGACGTCGTTCTTAAGCGCTTTAATGACGGTACGCTGCACGTAGTCGGCCCCGCTAATCTGCTTCAGACCGCGGAACAAGAGCGGATGATGACTCACCACGAGGTTGCAGCCCTTACGGATGGCCTCGTCGACGACGGCTTCGTTGACATCCAGACACAATAATGCCCCTGAAACCTCCGCCTCTGTCAGTCCCAATTGCAGGCCAGCATTGTCCCAGCTTTCCTGCAAGGGCAGAGGCGCGAACTTTTCAAGGGCGCTCAGCACTTGCTTTATTTTCACGCTTCTATAAAAATTTAGACTGCAAAGGTACGAATTTTACATTGAACATTGAACATTGAACGTTGAACATTATTTTTTTTTAACTTAATATACGCATCAACGGTCAATGTTCAATATCACGTAAACCACTCCTCGCCGCGACGCTCGTGACAGTACGAACTGCCATCGAAACAGTGTGTGCAGACGCGCTCTTTCGGCAGTCCAATCGATGCTATCAGGTCTTCGATGGTGGCAAACTTCACACTCGTCAGTCCCAAACGACGCGCTATCTCGCCGACCATTCGCTGGTATTCGGGCGTACCCGTCTTGGCATACTTGTCGAGGTTCTTCTTGTCGTCGCCCTCGAAATCCTTGATGATACGACGCGTGATGAGCTCCATATCGCTCTTCGACGACGTGAATCCAATGAACGGACAGCCATAGACCAACGGTGGGCACGAAATGCGCACATGCACCTCCTTGGCACCATTGTCGAAGAACGTACGGACATTATCCCTCAGCTGCGTGCCACGCACAATAGAGTCGTCGCAGAACACGATACGCTGGTCCTTCAGAATGGCCGGATTGGGAATCAGTTTCATCTTCGCCACCAAGTCGCGACGGTTCTGGTTGCCAGGGGTAAACGAACGCGGCCATGTGGGCGTATATTTCAGCACAGCACGCTTGTAGGGCACCTGCTTGCCGTGCGAATAGCCCAAGGCCATACCCACACCCGAATCGGGAATGCCGCACACCAAATCCGGCTCGCAGTCGTGGTCTTTCTCACCCATCAGCCTGCCGTTCTTCTCGCGCACATACTCCGTATTGATGCCCTCGTAGTCGCTGGCGGGGAAACCGTAGTAAACCCACAGGAACGAGCAAATCTGACAACGCGTAAAAGGCTTCTGCAACACTTGGATACCGTCAGCTCTCAGACGGACAATCTCGCCAGGACCCAAGTCACGAACAACCTTATAATCCAAGTTCGGAAAACTCGTCGTCTCGCTCGAAACGGCGTAGGCCTGCAGAAATTCGTCCGTGCCGATGGGTGTCAGCCGGTGCACCTGCTTCTGTCCTATTACGATGGGCGTACGTCCCAGGAAGTCGCGTGCAGCAATGATGCCGTCCTCCGTCAGAATGAGCATCGAACACGAACCCTCAATCTTCTGGTACACCTTGTTGATACCCTCTTCAAACGTGTCGCCCATGTTGATGAGCAGCGCCACCAGTTCCGTCTGATTGATGTTGTTGGCCGACATCTCGCTCAGGTGCATACGCTGTTTCAGCAGTTCTTCGGCTATCTCGCGCTGGTTGTTGATCTTGGCCACCGTCACCACTGCGTAGCGTCCCAGATGGGAATTGACGATGATGGGCTGAGGGTCGGTGTCGCTGATGACGCCTATGCCCTGATGGCCCTTAAACGAGTCCAGTTCGTCCTCGAAGCGCGAACGGAAATAGTCACGTTCCAGCGAGTGGATAGAACGGTGGAAACCGCTCTTCTCGTCGAATGTCACCAGTCCGGCGCGTTTTGTACCTAAGTGCGAGTTATAGTCTGTTCCGTAAAACAAATCGTTTACGCAATCCTGCTTTGCGATAGTGCCAAAAAAGCCACCCATACGTTCTTTTTACCTTTTTTATATTACAAAAAATGCTCTTTCAGGCCTGCAAAATTACAAAAACTATGGCAAACCGCAAAACGAATGCTCAGTTTTTTCTGCCAACACCGCAAAAAATTTAATCTATGACAATTCTCAAGTCATTTCAGCACCTGCGTAATATTCTGCTCGCGGTGGCAGATACGCACCTCAATGCCGAACTTCTCGTGGATGTGCTCGGCCAGATGCTGCGCGCTATATACCGAGCGGTGCTGACCGCCCGTACAGCCAAACGAGAACATCAGCGACGTAAAGCCACGCTGGATATAGCGGCGCACGTGGGCGTCGGCCAGTTTATAGACGCTATCCAGGAATGTCAGTATCTCTCCGTCGTCCTCCAGGAATCGGATGACCGGCTCGTCCAGTCCCGTCAGTTGCTTATACGGCTCATAACGGCCCGGATTGTGCGTCGAACGGCAGTCGAACACGTAACCGCCACCGTTGCCGCTCTCGTCCTCGGGAATGCCGTTGCCATACGAGAAACTGAACACGCGGACCACCAGCGGACCCTGTGCGTCGTACTTCGAGAATGTTGCCGGACCGTCCTGCGGATGGGGCTTGTAGGGGTTCTTGTCCGTCGTCTTATAGCCGTCCGCACGCGCTGCCGTCACCAGCACCTGCTGGAATTTCGGCAGTTCTGTCAGCTGCTGCAGGATATCAATAAGATACGGATACGGGAAATTCCTTTCGCCCAGCAGCTCCTTCATATTCTGGATGGCGGGCGGTATCGACTCTATGAAGTGGCGCTTGCGCTCGAAATAGCCGCGAAAACCGTAGGCCCCCAACACCTGCAACTGGCGGAACAGCACAAACAGCGACAGCCGGTCCACAAAATGGTGGGGCGACGGCACCTCCGTATATTGTTTCAGCGCATTATAGTATTCATACACCATTTCGCGACGCACCTTATAGGGATATTTCGCTGATGCCTGCCACAGGAATGATGCCAGGTCGTAATAGTACGGACCCTTTCTACCGCCTTGGAAATCAATGAAATAGGGATTACCCTCTGCGTCGAGCATCACGTTGCGGGCCTGGAAGTCGCGATACAGGAAACACGGCTCGTCGCCAGCCGTTGTCAGGTCCTTTGCCAACAGCCGAAAGTCGGCCTCCAGCTTCAGCTCATGGAAGTCCAGCTCGGTAGCCTTCAGGAAACAATACTTGAAATAGTTCAGGTCAAACAACACCGAATCAGTGTCGAAGGCAGGCTGGGGATAGCAGTTCGAAAAGTCCAGCTCACGAAAGCCACGCAACTGGATGTTCGGCAGTTCGCGAATGGTTCTTCGCAACAGTTCCTGCTCCTTCAGCGTATAACGCCCGCCAGCCTCGCGACCGCCGCGAATGGCGTCAAATAGCGACACCGAACCCAAGTCCGTCTGGATGTAGTGCAACTCGTCCTGACTCACGGCCAGTATCTCCGGCACGGGAAGCTTCCGCTTCGTAAAGTGCTGTGCCAGATACACAAAAGCATGATTCTCGTCGCGACTGGTTCCTATGCACCCCACCACCGTCTCGCCCGTCTGCGACGACATCCGGTAGTATTCACGGTTGCTGCCACCAGCGGTCAGCTTCTCCACATGCTGAGGTTCTGCCCCACTCCATTCCTTGTATAGTTCTATTAACTTCTTCATCTCCGAAGTGTATTGTTTCTTTCCGCCTACAAAGGTACAAATTAAAAACGAGCCCACCAAACGTTGAGCCCGATTTTTTATAAGGTCTGATGCCTGATGTCTGAAAAATATTCGTCAGATTCGTTGGAGGAACGGGGACCAGTCCCCTGTTCCATAAAACTAAATTATATCGGCTTTTTGATGTGACAACAAAAAAAACAAGAATCCCCGCCAATTGAGGCGAGGATTCTTAAAAATGTTATATGTTCGAGTGGTGGATTATTCGTCTTCCTCGAAAACGAAGGGTAATGTTTTGAACCAGTCCTCAGTAACACGAACCCTCTCTACATTCCATTCCTTAATGACAGAGAATGCAATCATAGCAGGTATTTTACCATTGTTGGGGAATGTGGTGACGTGTTCAAAGCCCTCGACATCCTTGACATGAACTTCAACATTGTTGGTATTATAATTACAGTCTTTATTTTCAATTTCGAATATAGCAATCTCTTCGTATAGATTATAACCAGCCTGGGTGTTCTGCATCTTAGTGATAGGCTCGGGCTTCGACCACTCTGTGCTACCGACCTTGATTGTAACAGGAAGAGTTCCACCCAGAGCACGAACGATACACTCTTGACTGCCATCTGAGAACTCGCGCACGTCGAATACGACATCATTGAAATCGATGTCACTTTCACCAGAACCGCCAAGGTCTTCTACCATATAGCGCTTAGCTATTCTGAGTGTCTTTTCTTCAGTAGTTTTCTGCACGATGAGAATGAGATCTGTATAGCCACCATTAGTTTCACACTTGAAGCCCCAGAATGTGTAGGTCTTATCACCAAATGTCAATTCTACTTCCTTATAGGATTCAAGTTGGCAGTTGGCAGGTGTAATTGCGCCATCACTATTGGTTGTTGCACAAGCAAACCATACTGCAGAAGGTACCTCGCCAAAATTAAGGCTACAAGTGTGATTACTACCAGTAGTACCTCGTTTGTCGGGGTTATTGTCATTCCACTTGTGCATCTCTTGGGCCAAAACGTTGTTAGTCAAAACGTTGTTAGTATTCTTAAAACTAGCTCCTACACTATAGTACTTAGTCTCTTTCTGATTCTTGTCAAGCGTTCCATTCAAATGCGTGGAGAAAGTGCGGAAGAGATAGGTGCCAGTGGGAGCCCAAGTCTTCTCTTCAGCATTGTTGATTGCATCATAAATCTCAGAAAGGTAGGTGTTATAAAGACTATTGAGTGTACTCTCTTGTAGAGGATCACTGTTACCATTTGCAGCCTTGTAATTGATGCCATAAACTTGAGCAGAATAACTGGGCCAAGCTACCAAATTATTAGGATTGACAACTTGACCACGTGTGGCGGTAAATGAACCACCCTGGGTGAAGTCCCAGCACTGATTGGAAGCGGGCTGTCCGAACATATTGATGAAAGCCTTTTCATACTTAGCGACAGCCTCAGCATGCTTTGCCTCCTGTACATCTTCCTCACTAAAAGTAACATCATGACTACATGATGTAAGAACCACTGCTCCTGTCAAAGCGGTAGCAATAGCTAAAACGCCAGAAAATAAATACTTCTTCATACGTGTACTATTTTAAAATGATTTATAATGTATAAGTTTTTTACAATTTTGATTTCTAATGGTGGTTAAATAGATATCACTTCCATTTTCCGCTGCAAAATTACATGAAACGGAAATAAAAAAAATCATTTCGCCCATACATTTAAGATTGTTTAACATGCTCATGGAAGCTGGACGAGAAAATCATTCAACTTCTGCCAGGGATTAGAATTAAGGTACTCAACAGGCATTCAACCTATGGCAGGGTTAAGGTAAAATCCATTCAACTTTTTCTAGGGTAGTACACCAAATG
>JAEEVT010000092.1 GCA_016291005.1 Prevotella sp.
AAAATCAAAGACCTGTCCTCTAGGCAGCATTTCCAATCGAGGTAATTTTTTCGGGGAGCGTTATCGAGATTAAGTTTTTGCACTCTCTAAAAGAATAATCTCCTATGCATGTTACTTCGTCTGGAATCACCACGCTTGATAATTCACTACAACCGTCAAAAACTCCATCGTTTATGGAGGTGATATTATTGGGGATTATAACATCTTTAACTTCCTCACCATTTAAAAATAAATGATGAGCATAGAAAAGGGGATTGGTTCCTACATATTCCATATCGAATTGGATTTTGCACCAATTTTCTATACTTGAAATATGAACACCAGTCAAAGCACTACAGCCATAGAATGCTCCGCCTCCAATTTCTATTACACTATTTGGGATGGTTACATCTACCATCTGTGAGCAATACATAAATGCACCATCTCCAATTGAGGTTAGACCATTAGGGATGACAAAACTATTAAAAGAACAGCTATAAAATGCTTGTTTTCCAATTTTAGTCACATTATTCGGAATTGTTAATTGGGTTAAATCCCTACAACCAGCAAATGCTGCCTCTTCAATGGAAGTAACTTTACGTGTTCTGTTCATATATGTTACTTCTTCAGGAATTGTAATAGAACCAACATATGTGTTCCTATTTTCATCATATATTTTTTTTAGATATGTGACACCTAATTCCTTTCCATCATTGATATAGTTGTAGTAAATAGTCACACCATCAGCATTCTCTACTGCAATGTCATAGGCACTCGCCGCCATCGGCAGCAACATCATCACGAGTAAAAGTGATTGTTTTTTCATAATTGTTTTGTTTTTTGTTTATAATAATTTGTTATCAGAGTAATCACAAAAAGAAAACGTGGACAAGTTACTTCGTCTACGTTTCTGAGGTATCGGCAAACACCTATCTATCCTAAACGAGTAATGCCCACGCCTTTCAGCGTGAACTCCTACTTCTGTTCTTGATAGATTTCTGTCAATTTTGCCGATTTTCAGAAACAAGAATCTAAAAGTGGATGTTCATCCTATATGTCCTTGATGCTTGCGCATCGTAATTTCAGTTACTTCTTTCTTCAGCCCATAGGCATTTGTGGTTTTAAAGGGTTTGACAATTATTATTCATGCATATTCTGTGCGTGACAGGTGTCAACGACAATGATGGTGTCGCCTTCAATTATATAGGCGTAGTACCATTTATCGGTGTTCGCCATGTGGTAACCCGCCCATCGGCTGATGGTAGGTTCCCGACGTGGCAAGGTTCTTTCAATAGCATAGATATAGAAGATGGCGTCACGGATGTTACGCTCCATGTCTTCAAACGAGTAGGTGTGACGATACTTCAGCGCAACATTCCTGTAGAACGCTTTGATATTTCGAAGTGCACGTTTTATATCTATATTTATACGGCATCCTTTAATTCATAGATGGACTTCACTTCGCTCATTACCAGTTCGTAGGCCTCTTCAGGAGTGTAGAACTCCTTGTCCAAGGGTTGTTGATCAAAGCCCTTGTCCTCATAGAGCGTTTTGTCGCTGTAGTCGATTCCTTTCATATCTCTGCTTTTTACGTTAGACGTTGCAAAGATAACGAAAAAATCCTAAGACTCCAAATAATCTTAGGATTTTTTGTTCAAATAGAATTACGTTCTATAGTTCTTATGTTACTTCTTGACCTTCACTTTAACGGGCTTGCTCTCGTTCTGAAGACGGTCTAAGGCGGTGACGACGTAAGTGGCGGGAACGGGCAGGGTCCTTGGTACTTCGTAGAACGGATTGGGCGTGATGGTGACAAGGTGGGAAGGATCGTCGGTGGTTACCTTCTCGCCAGGCATGAAACGATAGACGGCAAAACGCGTAGCCTCATCCTTCCAACTCTTGCCCTTCGGGGGGAGCCAGAAGAGCACGCGCTGGCCGTCACCCATGTCGATGGCCTTGACCTTACGAGGCTTCTTAGGCGCTTTGTGGTCGATGTGCTGCATAATGGGCTGCAGAGCGGGATAGCGCCAGTAGGTGTTGCGCAGGGCTGTGCCGTAGTTGCCGATGTTGTCGACGGCAGCCTTGGCATACCAGAGCACGGTACCCTTGACGCGGGGCAATTGCTGGTGGAGAGTCATCTTGGCAGCCAGCTGATGGCGGTTCTTATCGCGGAGGTCGGCATTCTTGACGGTGCGTTCAACATCCTCGCCGATATAGAGGTCTGTCTTGGTGATGTGCTTGTCCCACCAATGTATCAGTTCGTCGTAGTCGGCGGCCTTGTTGCCTATCTCCCAGTAAATCTGCGGCACACAGTAGTCCATCCAACCCTTGGCATCCCACATCAGCACGTCGGCATAGAGGTCGTCGTAGTTCTGCAGGCCGTTAGTACGACTGCCGTTGGGGTCGCTCCGCTGGTTACGGTAGATGCCGAATGGCGACACGCCGAACTTGACCCAGGGCTTGGCCTCGTGGATGGTTTCCGACAATTGCTGGATAAACAGGTTGACGTTGTATCTGCGCCAGTCGCCACGATCTGTAATACCGTTATTCATAGCACGGAAATAGGCCTCGTCGGGGATGGGCACGCCAGCCACGGGATAGGGATAGAAGTAGTCGTCGATGTGCAGACCGTCGACATCGTAGCGTTCCACGATATCGCGCACAACGTCGCAGATGTAGTTACGGCACTCCTGCAGGGCTGGATTCAGCAGCGTCAGACCGTCATATACAAAGGTCCACTCAGGATGTTGGACGACGACGTGGTTGGCGGCATTGGCATGAGCCACCTTCGTCTTGGCACGATAGGGATTTATCCAGGCATGTATCTCCATGCCACGCTTGTGACATTGCTGCACCATCCAGGCCAGAGGGTCCCAATAGGGCTGCGGTGCGCGTCCCTGCTGACCAGTCAGGTAGTAGCTCCAAGGCTCTAACCTGCTCTCGTAGAGAGCGTCGCACTCAGGACGCACCTGGAAGATGATGGCGTTACAGCCGTCTTTCTTCAATTCGTCCAACTGATAGGTCAGCGTTTGTTGCATGGCAGCAGTGCCGACTCCCTTGAACTGTCCGTTGACACATTGTATCCAGGCGCCACGAAACTCTCGCTTTGGCTGGGCACTGGCCCAGAAAGGTAAAAGGATAAAAAGGTAAAAAGGTAAAAACCACTTCACCATTCCCCTTACTTTAATAACAATACTATATTCCATATCTTCACTTTTTATTTTTTACTTTTTTACTGTTTTACCTTTTTACCTTTATCTAAAAGATTTTCGGTTTGTTCTTTCTGGCATCTTCCAACGAGACAAGCTGTTGCTGCTCCTGCTCGTAGTCGAGGCGCATCTGTTCGTATTTCTTGTCTAACTCATGTTCCATCTTCTGTTCCTCCTCGTGGTTCATGAGGCGGGCAGCGACGAGGGCGTTCTGTGAGGCGTCCTTCATCCATACCACAGGGCCGCCATAGACGGGAGCAATCTTCAGCGCTACGTGGAGTTCGCTGGTGGTGGCTCCGCCTATCATGATGGGAATATCGAGTCCGGCACGCTGCATCTCGTTGGCAACGTTGACCATCTCTTCTAACGAAGGGGTGATGAGTCCGGAGAGTCCTATCATGTCCACCTTTTCCTCGATGGCCTTGCGGACTATCTGCTCGGCAGGAACCATCACACCCATGTCGATGACTTCATAGTTGTTGCAGGTCATGATGACGCTGACGATGTTCTTGCCGATGTCGTGGACGTCGCCCTTGACGGTGGCCAAGAGGATTTTGCCTGCTTTTTTTGCCGATGCGGCTTCTGTGGAGAGGTCGGAGATGCTGGTCAGTATCTCTACGGCACGCTTCATGGTACGGGCGGTCTTGACCACCTGCGGCAGGAACATCTTACCGGCGCCGAAGAGTTCGCCGACAGTATTCATGCCCGCCATCAGCGGACCTTCAATCACCTTGACAGCGGCACCATACTGCAGCAAGGCTTCGCGTAAATCATCCTCCAAATGGTCGGCAATGCCCTTGATGAGCGCCTGTTGCAGACGCTGGCTCACCTCCGGGAGACTCTCCCCCACCCCCTCCCTGCCAGGGAGGGGAGTAGATAGACCTACTGCAGAGTTCCTGTCTTGAGAGTTACTACTCCCCTCACTCATAGGGAGGGGTTGGGGGAGAGTCTCCTGCGTCTCGCCCGCCAAGCGTATCAGTTCCTCGGCAGCACCAGCCTTGCGGTTCAGGATGACATCTTCAATAATGTCCAATTGCGACTGCGGAATGTCGGAATAGAGCACCTTTGTAGCCGGGTTGACGATGCCAAAGTCCATTCCTGCCTGTATGGCGTGATAGAGGAATACGGCATGCATGGCCTCGCGGATATAGTTGTTGCCGCGGAAGGCAAAGGAGAGGTTGCTGACGCCACCACTAACATGTGCCCCCGGCAGGTTCTTGCGAATCCATTTGGTAGCGCGGATGAAGTCGGCGGCGTAAGCATCGTGCTCGGACATGCCTGTAGCCACAGCGAGAATATTGGGGTCGAAGAGGATGTCCTGCGGATTCATGCCTATCTCCTGGGTCAGAATGCGGTAGGAACGGTCTGCAATCTCTTTGCGCCGCTCGTAACTGGTGGCCTGTCCTTCTTCGTCGAAACACATCACAACGACGGCGGCGCCATAGCGTTTCACATCCTGGGCATGGCGTCTAAACACCTCTTCACCCTCTTTCAGCGAGATGGAGTTGACGATGCCCTTGCCCTGCAGACACTTCAGTCCTGCAACGATGACATCCCAGTCAGAGGAGTCTATCATGACAGGCACAGAGGCGATGTCAGGCTCGGAGGCTATCATGTTCAGGAAAGTCACCATCTCGGACTTGGCATCTAACAGGCCGTCGTCCATATTCACATCGATGATGAGGGCTCCGTCAGCCACCTGTTTCCGGGCGATGGCGACAGCTTCGTCGTATTGCTTGTCCTTGATGAGTCGCAGGAACTTGCGCGAACCAGCCACATTACAGCGTTCACCGATATTGGTGAAATGCTGTGGGAACACCTCTAAGGCTTCCAGTCCGCTGAGCCGAAGCGTCTGCGGCTTTGAGGCAGGCATATGGGGCGGCTGACCAATGACCAAGGGCTGATAGAGACGGATGAAGTCGGGAGTCGTACCGCAACAGCCACCGATGATGTTCACCAATCCCTCTTTCACCATCTCGCCCATCTTGGGAGCCATCGTCTCGGCAGTTTCGTCGTAAAGTCCCAAGGCATTAGGTATACCGGCATTAGGATAGGCACTAATATAATAAGGTGCCTTACGAGCCAGTTCGCGGAGGTAAGGCATCATCTGGGTTGCACCAAAGGAGCAGTTCAGGCCGACGGAGAAAATGGGATAGGAACTGATGCTGGCCAAGAAGGCGTCCATGGTTTGTCCGCTCAACGTTCGGCCGGCGAGGTCGCTGATGGTGACGCTCAGCATAATCGGCAGTTCGCGGTGGCGCTGCTGCATGGCGTGAAGCGAGGCGTCGATGGCCACCTTGGCGTTCAAGGTATCGAAGATTGTCTCAATGAGCAGGGCATCGACGCCACCTTCTATAAGGGCGTCGGCCTGTTCGTAGTAGGCATCGAAAAGGGTGTCGTAGGTCAGTTCTCGTAATGCGGGGTTGCTGACGTCCGGCGACATGGAGCAGGTCTTGTTCGTAGGGCCTATGCTACCGGCGACGAAGCGGGGCTTTCCCGCCGCTGATGCGTCGGGCACGGTGGCTTGGGGGGAAGAAAACTCGTCGGCACATTGGCGGGCGATGCGGGCGCCGGCAAGAGCCATAGCACGGGCCTGCTCTTCCAAGTGGTAGTCGGCCTGCGAGATGCGTTGGCTGCTGAACGTATTGGTGGTAATAATGTCGGCTCCGGCAGCCAGATACTGACGGTGGATGTCAGCGATGATGTCCGGGTGAGACAGGTTAAGCTCGTCAGAGTTACCCGTCTTGCCAAGCACCGCACCAATCATGGTGCCCATGGCTCCGTCCAGAATCAGGATGCGCTCCTGAATTATCTTGTTTAATTCACTCTTCACTTTTACCTTTATATGCGGTAGCATCTATTCACTTTTCCTTTATTTGTAAACCTTCATAGCGCGGTCCATCTCGCGGCGGTCTTCTTTCTCCTTTAGCGTCTGACGCTTGTCATACTCCTTTTTGCCTTTACACAGGGCGATGTCCATCTTGGCACGGCCGTTCTCATCGATGAATACCAGCAAGGGTACGATGGTGTAGCCGGTCTGCTTGGTTGCTGAGGCCAGACGATTAATCTCCCGTTTGGTGAGCAACAACTTACGGTCACGCTTCATCTCGTGGTTATTGTAGGAACCATAGAAGTAGGTCGAAATGTTCATACCCTTCACCCACAACTCGCCGTTGATAATGGTACAGTAGGTGTCTACCAGACTGGCCTTGCCCAGACGGATGCTCTTGATTTCCGTTCCCGTCAGCACGATGCCGGCGGTAAACTCCTCGATGAAGAAATATTCAAACGAGGCCTTCTTGTTCTTTATGTTGACAGGACTTTTCTTCCTGATCAGTTCTTGTTCCTTATTCACCTTGTAGTATTTTCAATTTTTCCAAATCGCTCGATGTGTTCGTCGATGTAACGGGCTATCTGTTCCGTCCACGCCTCTTCCTGTTCCACAAACTCGTCGTCCATATCGTCGAACTCAGGATACTGCTCGAAGAGCGCCATGAACTCATCGTCGGTACAGTCGCGCTCCAAAGCCTCACCATATTTTATATATAAGGTGTGGGCAGCATAGATAAGTTTCGACAACTCGCGCAGTCCCCAGAGTTTCATGGCCTTGGCCAACGGATTCTTGAAGATGAAGGGGCCGTAACCGTTGTGTATCAGCTGTACGAAGCCGCCATCCATCACCTCCTCATGCAGGATGTCCCAGGCCAGCAAGGTTATCTGGTCGCTGTTCAACTGTTGCAGGGTGTCAGGCGTCAATTCGCCGCCGATGGCCTCTTTGATAGCCGTCACGAAAGCACCTACGAAGGCATCCATACCCTCGCCCGCAGCCTTACGCAAAACGGCGTCTTGTATCGTCACTTCTACCATCTATAATAATCCATTTATCAAAGTTCCTCACACTCCTTTAACCACAAAGCACTCGAAGCATCGCTGGGCATACGCCAGTCGCCACGAGGCGAGAGGCTGATGCTGCCAACCTTGGGACCGTCTGGCAGACACGAGCGTTTGAACTGCTGCGAGAAGAAGCGACGGCAGAACGTCTGGAGCCATTTCTTGATAATCGCCTTGTCGTAGCTTTCGCCAAAGGCCTGCTGAGCCAGCAAAAATAACTTTGCTGGACGGAAGCCGAAGCGCAGGAAGTAGTAGATGAAGAAATCGTGCAACTCGTAGGGTCCAACCAGGTCTTCCGTCTTCTGTTGGATGTTGCCTTGCGCATCGGCAGGCGTCAACTCGGGCGAAATGGGCGTATGGATGATGTCTATCAGCACGTCGCGCTCGGCACCGAATACGGGAAGCCCGGAGATATAGTTGATAAGACTCTTGATGAGCGTTTTAGGAACGCCTGCATTAACGCCGTACATCGACATGTGATCGCCGTTATAGGTGGCCCATCCGAGTGCCAGTTCTGAAAGGTCGCCCGTTCCGACGACAAGAGCCGAGAGCTTGTTGGCCAAGTCCATGAGAATCTGGGTGCGCTCTCGGGCCTGAGAGTTCTCGTAGGTGGCATCGTGGATGGCGGCTTCGTGGCCAATATCCTGGAAGTGCTGGGTGACAGCCTTTGCGATGGGAATCTCCATCTGCGAGATGCCTAACGACTGCATGAGCGACGTTGCATTATCGTGAGTTCGATCAGTCGTTCCGAAGCCAGGCATCGTAATGCCTATGATGCCGCGGCGATCGTAGCCCAACTTATCGAAAGTACGTATGGCAACAAGTAGCGCCAACGTGGAGTCAAGTCCGCCGCTGATGCCGATGACGACATGCTGGCAATTGGTATGGATGAGTCGCTTGGCCAGTCCTGCCGTCTGGATGGAGAGTATCTCTTCGCACGTCTCGGCCATCTCTGCGGAAGTGGGTATGAAGGGATGCGGATTGACGGCGCGCGTCAAACGGAAAGGATGTTCGTCGACGGCCGGCTTGGCCTCTACTACCAAAGCATGGGCGTTGCGCTGGGCGTTAATGAACGTTGAATTAGTATGCCGTTCAGTCCTCAGGCGTTCGACGTCAATCTGTGCTGTCTGCAGCTGCGGTTGGAACGAGAAGCGGTCGCCCTCGACGAGCAAACGTCCATTCTCGAAAATCATCGCATTGCCGCCATAGACCACATCCTGCGTAGACTCGCCGAAGCCACTCGATGCATAGACATAGCCACTCATGGTGCGAGCACTCTGCTGGGCCACTAACGAACGTAGATAGCGGTGTTTGCCGATGAGTTCATTACTTGCAGAGCAGTTCAGGATGATGTCGGCTCCAGCCATCGTCAGGTTGTTACTTGGCGGCAGGGGAGCCCAGACGTCCTCGCAGATTTCCACACCAAACTTCACATCGTCGGCAGTCCGGAAGAGTTTTGGTTCAGCACTTACCAAAACGGGCGAGCCAGCCAGATAGATGGTGGTGGGGTTCAGGTCCTGTGCCGAAGCAAACCAACGTTTCTCGTAGAACTCGTTGTAGTTGGGCAGATAGGTCTTGGGCACCAGTCCGAGGATACAGCCTCGCTGGATGACGGCAGCACAGTTGAGCAAAAGCCCGCCAGCCTGAACGGGCAATCCTACGACGCAGATGATATCAAGCTTGCGGGTAAACTCCAACAGGTGTATCAGCCCGTCCTCAGCCTTTGTCAGCAACAGCTGTTCCTTAAAGAGGTCCTGACAGGTATAGGCCGTCAGGCAGAGTTCCGGAAAGCAAACCACCTCTACGTCTTCGCTGTCGGCCAGAGCAATCAGCTTCTCTATTTCCTGGACGTTATATTCTACGTCGGCCACCTTTACAGCCGGAACGGCAGCAGCCACTTTAATGAATCCGTATTTCATATCTACAATTTGACGATTTACTATTTATAATTACGGTATCAGCAACGACGAGTCGCCGTAGCTCAGGAAGCGAAAATCGTGAGCCAGGGCGTAGTCGTATATCTTGTGCCAGTCGCCCTTGACAAAGGCACTCACCAAGAGCAGCAGGGTTGACTGCGGCTGATGGAAGTTTGTGACCAGCATTTTTACTATCTTGTACTCGTAGCCTGGGGCGATAATAATCTGCGTCGAGGAGTGCAGAACCGTCAGTGCGCGACGGTCCATCCAGTCAAGCAGAGCCTGTAAGGCTTCACGTGGGGAAGCATTTTGCGTAGCATCATACGGTTCCCATTGGTTAACGTGTAGCCCATCTTCAGCAACATCAGGGTTTGCTAACACCTTCAAGCCCATATAGTAAAGGCTCTCCAAAGTGCGCACGCTGGTGGTTCCTACAGCAATAGCCTCGGCGTCATGAGCCAACAGACGCTCGATGGTATGCCGGCGTACGGCGATATATTCCGTATGCATGGGATGTTCGCCGATAGTCTCGCTCTTGACGGGTCGGAAGGTTCCTGCCCCTACGTGCAACGTCACCTCCTCGCGTTCGATGTCATGAGCGTCGATGTCTGCCAACACACGTTCTGTAAAGTGCAGACCGGCTGTAGGTGCTGCCACACTACCCTTTATCTTCGAATAGACCGTCTGGTAAGTGGTTTTGTCGCTCTCCTGTGTCGCGCGGTTAAGATAAGGTGGGATGGGCAGTTCGCCGATGGCGTCAAGCACTTCGGCAAAGCTGACGGGAGTCATGGGACTTTCACCACCCTGTGGCCTTGTATTGACAAAGCCCCACTCAAACTCTATGAGCTGGCTGGTGCCACGCTCACCAAGGTGCGTAGCCTTGATTTCTAATTCCTCATTTCTAACCACTAATTGACGAACCAACGCTCCATCTTTCTTCGACTCGGGAGTCGATGTGTGGCGCCCAATCCACTTCTTTTGATTACCTATCAGACAAAGCCATTGGCAGCGGCGGGTCTGCTGGAACATCTGTTCGTAGTCGGCAGGAAGGGCAGGTTCCAAGAGGAATATCTCTATGAGGGCGCCCTCGGTGGGAGTCTGGCCCCGTGTGATGGTAGGCGTCTTACGGAAATGCAGACGGGCCTGGATGACTTTTGTGTTATTATAAACCATCAAGGCGCCGGAAGGTAAGTGTTTCGGAAGGTTATAGAAAACGTCCTCGCCCACTTCGCCATGTTTATAGAGCAACAATTTGGAGTGGTCGCGCTCTGTCATCGGAAACTTTGCTATACGTTCGTCAGGCAGTTCGTAACTATAATCGCTGATATGTATTTCTTTCGTTTTTATCATTACAAGGTGCAAAGGTACAAAAAATAATTTTCATTTTTCAAGGAAAAAAGAATAATTTTCAATTTTCAATTTCCAATTTTCAATTATTATTTGTACCTTTGCACGCGATTTACGTAAATACACTCATAAAAATAAGGTAAAAGATGCCAGAGATTTCAGTTCGCGGACATGAGATGCCCGAGTCTCCTATCAGGAAACTTGCTCCTTTGGCCGCAGCAGCTAAGAAACGTGGTACGAAGGTGTACCACCTGAACATCGGTCAGCCCGACCTGCCTACGCCGCAGGTTGGTCTGGACGCTTTGAAACAAATAGACCGAACCATTTTGGAGTATTCCCCTTCGCAGGGCTATCTGAGCTACCGCGAGAAGCTGGTGGACTACTACGCGAAATACAACATCAGCGTGACAGCAGACGACATCATCATCACCTCGGGCGGTTCTGAGGCGGTGCTTTTTGCCTTCCTGTCTTGTCTGAATCCCGGCGACGAGATTATCGTCCCCGAGCCGGCCTATGCCAACTATATGGCCTTTGCCATTTCGGCTGGCGCCAAGATCCGCACCATCGCGACAACTATCGAGGAGGGCTTTTCTCTGCCGAAGGTTGAGAAGTTCGAGGAGCTAATCAACGACCGCACGCGAGCCATCATGATCTGTAATCCCAACAACCCGACGGGCTACCTCTATACCCGCCGCGAGATGAACCAGATTCGTGACCTGGTGAAGAAGTACGACCTGTATCTCTTCTCCGACGAGGTCTATCGCGAGTACATCTATACTGGTTCGCCCTATATCTCGGCTTGCCACTTGGAAGGCATCGAGCAGAACGTCATCCTCATCGACTCCGTGTCGAAGCGCTACTCCG
This sequence comes from Prevotella sp., assembly GCA_016291005.1. Lineage (GTDB taxonomy): Bacteria > Bacteroidota > Bacteroidia > Bacteroidales > Bacteroidaceae > Prevotella. The sequence continues at coordinate 11,207 of JAEEVT010000092.1, forward strand.
AGTGCGGCATCCGCATCGGCGCCCTCATCACGAAGAACGCCGAGGTCAGGAAGGCCGTGATGAAGTTCTGCCAGGCGCGCCTCTCACCTCCCCTCATCGGCCAGATCGTCGCTGAGGCGTCGTTAGACGTTCCTGAGGAGTATCTACGCGACGTTTACGACGAGTACGTGGAACGCCGTAAGTGTCTGATAGATGGTCTGAACCGCATTCCTGGCGTCTATTCGCCCATCCCCATGGGAGCATTCTATACCGTTGCCAAGCTGCCTGTCGACGATGCCGAGCGGTTCTGCCGCTGGTGCTTGGCCAACTTCGAATACGAGGGTGAGACGGTGATGATGGCTCCTGCTGCGGGCTTCTATACCACTCCTGGCGCTGGCATTGATCAAGTGCGTATTGCCTATGTGCTGAAGAAGAAAGACCTGGAGCGCGCCCTCGTCGTGTTGCAGAAAGCTCTTGAAGCCTACCCGGGCAGAACAGCATGAACCTCCCTCTATTCATAGCCCGAAGAATCTACGGTACTGACGACGGCGGCCGCCGCGTCAGTAAACCGGCCATCCGCATTGCTACCTTAGGAGTTGCCATCGGACTGGCCGTCATGATTATTACCGTCAGCGTCGTCTTCGGCTTCAAGCACACTATCCGAGACAAGGTGGTGGGCTTTGGCAGTCACATACAGGTGCAGAACTACCTGTCGCAGGACCGTACTGCGCCACTGCCTATTGCCATCAGCGACTCCATGCTGAAGGTGATGCGCCAACTGCCAGGTGTCAGGCAGGTGGAGCGCTACAGCACCACGCAAGGCATTCTGAAAACCGACCAGGACTTCCTGGGCGTCGTCTTCAAAGGTGTTGGCCAGCACTACGACTTAACGTTTCTGAAGGACAATCTGATAGACGGTGAGGTGCCGCAGTTCTCGGATTCCACGTCGAGCTACCAATTGCTTATCTCGCAGATGATGGCCGACAAACTGTGTCTGCAGGTGGGCAACCGCGTCTTCGCCTATTTCTTAGGCGATATCTCAACAGGGTCAGACAACGGCATCCGCGCTCGTAAGTTCACTATCAAGGGCATCTACCAGACGAATATGACGCAGTTCGACCAAACAATGTGCTTTACCGACTACCCCACTCCCGTCAAGTTGAACGGTTGGGAGGCAGACCAGTCGACAGGTGCCGAGGTGCTGGTCGACAACTTCGACGACTTGGAGAACGTAGCCATCAGCTTCGTCCACAACGTCAACCGCACAGTAGATTCTCATGGCGAAGTGATGACGTCGCAGACCATCCAGGAAGCCTATCCACACATCTTCTCGTGGCTCGAACTGCTTGACATCAACGTCTGGATCATCCTCGCGCTGATGGTTTGCGTAGCCGGCTTTACGATGATTAGCGGACTGCTCATCATCATCCTGGAGCGCACCCAGATGATAGGCATCCTGAAGGCTCTCGGCATGCGCAACAAGACGGTACGCCACACGTTCCTGTGGTTTGCCACCTTCATCATCGGCCAGGGACTCCTCATAGGCGACATCATCGGCATCGGACTCGTGGTGCTGCAGCAGCAGACGGGCTTCATCCATCTCGATCCCGCCAGCTATTACGTCGATACTGCGCCCATGGAACTGAACATTCCCGTGGTGGTGTTGCTCAACGTGGTGACGCTGGCCATATCGGTCTTCGTGCTCATCGCGCCCAGCTTCCTCATCTCGCACATCCATCCGGCCAAGAGCATGCACTATGAATAAAGGAACAACAAATTGAAATAACAATATAACGTCATAACGAACAAAAGCTAAGAACTATGGAAAGAACATGGAGATGGTTTGGCAAGAAGGACAAGATCACCCTTGCCCAACTGAGACAAATCGGCGTTGAGGGCATCGTGACAGCTTTGCACGACGTTCCTTTAGGCCAAGTATGGACTCGTGAGAAAATCTGCGAACTCCGCGAGTATATCGAGAGCTACGGCATGCGCTGGAGCGTTGTAGAAAGTCTGCCAGTGGTGGAGACCATCAAGTATGGCGGTCCCGACCGCGACGAGCAGATTGAGGTCTATAAGGAGTCGCTGCGCAACCTCTCGGCAGAGGGCATCCATTGCATCTGCTACAACTTCATGCCAGTCCTTGACTGGGCCCGTACTGACCTGTTCCACAATAACCCTAATGGCGCCACGAACCTCTACTTCAACTACGCCGAGTTTGCCTACTTCGACATCTATATCCTGAAGCGCCCGGGCGCTCGCGAGGAGTGGGAGAAGTTCCAGTTCCCAGAGGGCTGGGGCAAGGGCCGCAGCGTCATCGCCGAATGCGACGAGCTGGCCAAGGGCATGACGCCAGAGAAAGATCACAAGCTCGTAGAGAATATCGTCATCAAGACGCAGG
>JAEEVT010000093.1 GCA_016291005.1 Prevotella sp.
CGCATGACGGAGCAGCAGTGGGACGCCGTGATTGCCGTTAACCTGAAGTCGGCTTTCAACTTCATCCATGCCTGTGTGCCTGTGATGATGCGCCAGCGCGGTGGTTCTATTATCAATATGGCCTCTGTCGTGGGTGTCCACGGTAATGCCGGTCAGGCTAACTATGCCGCCTCAAAGGCTGGTCTGATAGCCCTCGCCAAGAGCATTGGTCAGGAGATGGGTCCTAAGGGCATCCGTGCCAACGCCATTGCCCCCGGCTTCATCGAGACCGCTATGACGGCAGCACTCCCTGAGGAGGTTCGCAACGAGTGGAAGCAGAAGATTCCCCTTCGCCGTGGTGGTCAGGTGGAAGACATTGCCAACGTGGCAACGTTCCTGGCCAGCGATATGTCAAGCTATGTCAGCGGCCAGGTCATTCAGGTCGATGGCGGCATGAACATGTAAAAAAGCGTTATAACGTTGTTTCGTCGTTATAACGCTCTGCCGAGACAATGTTATCTCTTAGATATTTGGCGTGTCCCAGATGCGGTTCTGGGTACACGCTATTTTTTGTGAGAGCTTGCCAACCTTCAGCAGGAAGTCGCCTTCCTCAAGTGTCCAGCGGCCGTCAGCTCCGACAAAGGCGAGGCTCTTGGCGGGCAACTGGAAGGTGACGGTCTTCTGTTCGCCAGGCTGCAGATCCACCTTGGTAAAGTCGCGCAGACGTTTGTTGTCAGGCACGATGCTGGCTACGAGGTCGCTGGAATAGAGCAGCACAGCCTCCTTGCCGGCACGGCTGCCGGTATTCTTGACATCGACGCTGACCGTCAGCATGTCGTCGGCAGTAAACTGCTCACGGTCGACACGCAGGTTGCTGTATTCGAATGTGGTGTACGACAGTCCGTAGCCGAAGGGCCATTGCAGGCTGACCTTGGCATCGTAGTCGTAGGCGCCAGCCATTGTGCCAACCTCCTCGCTGACTTTATAGTCGTAGGTGTGGAGCGAATTGATTTCTGCAGGATAAGTGTAAGGCATTTTCGCCGAGAAGTTGGCGTCGCCAGCAAGGAGGTTGGCGAGGGCGTCACCACCGTAGTTTCCTGGCAGGAAGATATGTACTACAGCCTTTGCTAACGGTTCGATGTCTGCCATCAGGCGCGGACGGCCTTCGTTCAGCACCAGCACGATGGGCTTGCCACTCTTTGCCAATGCCTTTACAAGGTTTCGCTGATGTTCTGACATCCACAGGTCAGTCAGGTTACCTGGTGTCTCCGTATAGCTGTTCTCGCCGATGCAGGCCACGATGACGTCTGCCGTAGCGGAAGCAATGACGGCCTTCTCGAAATGGGGTGCGTTTTCGTCGTAGTAGGCGCCGTCCTCATTATAGGTGATGGCCTGTTCCATCACGACATTTTCCTTGCCAAACTTGTTGCAGAGTGCTTCGTAGATCGTGTTGTACTTCTCGGAGAGGTCCTCTGCCTTCGAACCTTGCCACGTGTAGCTCCAGCCGCCATTCAGGCAACGCATCTGGTTGGCGTTAGGTCCTACGAGGAGTATTTTCTTTTCCTGGGCCAGCGGAAGTATGTTTTGTTCGTTCTTCAGCAGGACTATCGACTCTTCGGCAGCGCGAAGGGCCTTGTCGGCATGCTCCTGCGAACCGAACTTCTCATAGCCCTTGCCGCCCGTATTCGGCTCGTCGAAGAGACCCAGACGGTATTTCACACGGAGAATGCGGCGCACGGCATCGTCGATACGGCTCATCGAGACCTTGCCCTCCTGAACCAGTTCCTTCAGCAGGATGCAGAAATCGACGCTGTAGGGGTCCATCGACATGTCGATACCGGCATTGATGGCTATGCGGATGGCGTCCTTCTTGTCCTTGGCCACGTGCTCACGCTGGAACAGGTTGTTGATGTCGGCCCAGTCGGTTACCAGCATACCATCCCATTTCAGGTCCTCCTTCAGCCATTTCGTCAGATACTCATAGCTGGCATGCAGGGGGACGCCATTGACGCTGGCTGAGTTGACCATCATGGTCAGTGTACCAGCTAAGGCAGCAGCCTTGAAAGGCTCGAAATATTTCTCGCGAAGCATTTGCGGCGAGATGTATGCCGGTGTGCGGTCCTTACCGCTCCAAGGGACTCCGTAGGCAAAATAGTGCTTGGTGCTGGTGCCAACGTGGTAGCGGTCAATGTGGTTGGGGTCGTCGCCCTGATAGCCTTTTATCTCAGCGGCGACCATCTTTGCGTTGACGATGGCATCCTCGCCGAAACTCTCATAGATGCGGGGCCAGCGGGGATCACGTCCCAGGTCAACCACGGGGTTATAGACCCATGGGCAGTTGGCAGCACGGCTCTCGTAGGCAGTCACCTCAGCTCCCGTCCGTGCCAGTTCCGTATTAAACGAAGCCGCGATGTTGATGGGCTGCGGGAACAGCGTTCCGCCTTGTGTGTAGGTCACACCGTGGTTATGGTCCAGACCGTAGATGTCGGGGATGCCGATATACTTCATTGACTTCTCCTGAATCAGTCTGACCCACTCTTGCCACTGTTCTACGGTGGCAGCTCGGGTGCCTGGGGCATTGAGGAGAGAGCCCACCTTATACTTCGACAGGCATGTGTCGAGCATCGTCACGTTGAGTTGCCACTTGCCGGTAGCGTCGTACTTACCCATGATATCGAGGTTCAGCTCCAGCATTTGGCCGATCTTCTCGTCGAGGGTCATCTTGGCAAGGCATTTCTCAATGTTCTGTTCAATTTTCTCGTCACGTGGAATGGCGGTTTTCTGAGCCCAGGCACTGATGCCCACTAACAGTAGGGCAAAGGATAATAAAGTCTGTTTCATGTTTTGTAGTCGTATTTATACATTAATTTGCTGCAAAGGTAATAAAAAAAGAAGTGAAAAGTGAAAAATGAGGGGTGATTTTTTTACTGCCGCCGTAAATAAATCCTAATTCCTAATACCTAATTCCTATTTTATTCGTATCTTTGCAGGCGTTATGCAAGTCATTTACGAGGATAATCATATCATCGTCGTGTCGAAAGAGAGCGGCGAAATCGTCCAGGGCGACAAGACTGGCGACACGCCGTTGTCGGAAACGGTGAAGGCGTATATCAAGGAAAAGTATGCCAAGCCGGGTGCTGTCTTCCTTGGTGTCGTCCATCGTCTGGACCGTCCAGTCAGTGGTCTGGTGGTCTTTGCCCGTACGTCGAAGGCCCTGAGCCGCCTGAACACCATGTTTGCAAATGGCGAGGTACACAAGACGTACTGGGCCATTGTGGAGGCCTACCCCCAGACCCATCCCCAAGGGAGGGGAGTTCAGGTAGACTCGCAACAGCAAGGGGTAAGCCTCACCCATTGGCTGACGCGGAACGAGAAGCAGAACAAGTCGTATGCCTACGACCACGAAGTGCCTGGTTCGAAGAAAGCCATGCTGCGCTATCAGGTGATTGGCCAGTCGGAACGATACACGTTGCTGGAGGTGCAGTTGATGACAGGCCGCCACCATCAGATTCGCTGTCAGTTGTCGGCTATAGGTTGTCCCATCAAGGGTGACTTGAAATACGGTGCCAAGCGTAGCAATCCTGACGGTAGCATCTCGTTGTTGGCGCGACGCATAGAGTTTGTTCATCCTGTCTCGAAGCAGTCCATCGTGTTAGAGGCGCCGTTGCCGGAAGAAACGCTTTGGCAAGCATTTGGAAGTAAGATGTAAGAAGTATGAAGAAGAGGCTTTGGTGGATAGTGGGCATATTGCTGAGTCCTGTGCTGCTGTTTGTAGTGCTGGTGGGCTTGCTCTATCTGCCTCCTGTTCAGAACTGGGCCGTCGACAAGGTGGCCGAGATAGCCTCCGAAAAGACTGGAATGCAGATTTCGGTCGGCCATGTGGACCTCTCCTTCCCCTTGGACTTGGCGCTTGACGACTTCAAGATGATCAAGGATACAGATACCATTGCCGACGTTGATCGGTTAGTTGTCGATGTTCAGCTGTGGCCTCTGCTGAAGAGCCGCGTCGTCATTAATCAGTTGGAAATCAGCAACACCCGTCTAAATACTAATGGCTTTATTGAAGCTGCCTGCGTGAAGGGCGACTTCAAGCGTCTCTTCGTCAAAAGCCGCGGTATCGACCTGGATCGTCAGACCGTCGAGGTGAATGGTGCCCGCCTGGAAGATGCCCGTTTGGACATTGCCTTGAACGACTCCGTGCCTGAGGATACCACGACGACTGAGACGCTCTGGAAGATTTTTGCCGACAGCGTGACGGTGGTGCGTTCCGACGTGGCTCTCCACCTGCCAGGCGATACCATGAGCCTTGCCACACATATAGGTTCATTGGTGGCGCGTCAGGCTGATATTGACCTGGGCTCAAAGACTTACGCCGTGGGTAGTGCCGATTGGACGGGTGGTACGCTGCGCTATGACCAGAACTTCGTGCCTCGTGTCGAGGGCTTGGACTATAACCACATCGACCTGACGGACGTGAGGATAGGCGTTGACAGCATCTACTACCACGACCCGACGATGCGTCTCCACCTGCGCCAATTAACGATGAAGGAGAAGAGTGGCTTGCAGATTACCGACCTGTCAGGACCTGTCACGATGGAGAACGGCAACCTTCGACTGCCTAAAATCCATTTGGAAACGCCCAACAGTACGCTTTATTTGGCGTTGGACTATCCCTTGTCGCTGACCGACAGCATCAATCCCGGCAAGATGCGCCTGATGGTCGATGCGCAGTTGGGACGTCAGGACCTGATGCCGTTGCTGACAAGTCTTCCTGAGGGCTTGCGCAGCCAGTGGCCATACTATCCGCTGACGGTGAAAGGTCAGGTGAAAGGCAACCTCGACTATATGGAGTTCTCGGCTCTGGACCTCTCTTTACCTACCGTTTTCCACGTGAATGCTGACGGTTATGCTGCCAACATCAACGACCTGAAGCGCCTGCGTGCTGACGTTCAGTTCAAGGCACAGACGCAGAACCTGAACATGGTGACAGCCCTGTTGCCGCGCGACGTCCAGCGCCAGTTCCGCATTCCTGCCGGCATGAGTGCCGAGGGACGTGTCAAGGCTGACGGCAGCCAGTACTTTGCCGACGTCACCGCCCACGAGGGTGGGGGAACGTTGAAAGTGAACGGCAACTTCAATGCCAGCCGCATGGCGTACGACGCCCAGATCTCCGTCAACCATCTGAACCTCCACCACTTCATGCCCCACGACTCGCTCTATACCGTCACAGCCGACATCACGGCCAAGGGCAGCGGTTTCGACCTCTTCTCGCCCAGCACGGTGCTCAACGCCGATGCCACCATCAGTCAGCTGACCTACGGAGCCTGGCACATCCACGACGTCACGGCCCAGGCCGACGTCAGCTCCGGCCGTGCCCGAGCCACCATTGTCAGCCACAACGACCTGATGGAAGGTACGCTGCATTTCGATGGGCTGATGCAGAAGACGCGCATCGATGCGACCGTTGTTGCCGACGTGTCACGTGTCGATCTTTATCAGATGAGGCTGTTAGACCGTCCGTTGGCCATTGGCATCTGCGGGCATGTCGATCTCTCGTCCGACCTGAAATACAGCCACAATGTCAACGGTCTGTTCAACGACCTGACCCTTCGCGACTCGGCTCGTACCTATCGTCCTGCCGACATTGGCCTGCTGGTGAAGACGCGTCAGGACACGACGTATGTCCGTGCCCAGAGTGGCGACTTCATTGTCAAGCTCGATGCTTCCGGCAACTACGAAACCCTGTTGAAACAGCTGACAACGTTGGCCGACTCCGCCCTGGCGCAACTTGAAGAGAAAGTCATCGACCAGAAGGCCCTGCGCCGCTTGTTGCCCACCATGAAGATGCATGTTGAGAGCAAGAGCGACAACCCCATCGTCACCTTCCTCAAGTCGTCGGGTGACATCAGCATCCAGGACCTGCTGTTCGACATCACCTCGTCGCCTGAAAGTGGTCTGAACGGTCAGGGTTATGTCCATTCGCTGACGTTGGACGACACGCGCCTGGACACCATTACCTTCCGCATTACCCAGCGGCCGGAGTTCCTCTCCTTTGGCGGTCAGGTGCGCAACAACAAGAAGAATCCGCAGTTTGTGTTCAACGCCTTGTTCGACGGCGTCCTCCAGCAGCGTGGTGCCACGCTTGGCGTGCGCTATTTCGACAAGGACAACAAGCTTGGCGCCCGTCTTGGCGTACAGGCCGAGATGGTCGATAGCGGCATCAACCTCCATCTGGTGCCTGAGCGTCCCACGCTGGGCTATAAGGAGTTTAACCTGAACAAGGACAACTACATCCTTCTGGGCCACAACCAGAAGGTGGAGGCCAAGATAGACCTGATAGCCGACGACGGTACTGGTGTGAAGATTTACTCCACCGACAGCGACCCCACGGCCCTTCAGGACGTCACCATCAGCTTGAACCGCTTCAACCTGGCCGAAGTCACTTCCGTGATTCCCTATGCGCCGCGCATGTCGGGACTGATGGATGGTGACTTCCACGTGTTGCTCGATGCCGACAGCCACATCTCTGTCGTCAGCGACATGCAGGTTCAGAACATGGTCTATGAGCACAGTCCCTTAGGCAACATCAGCACAGAGCTGGTCTATCTGCAGAAGGAAGGCGACGCCCACGCCATCGAGGCCCACCTGATGAAGGACGACACGGAGATAGGACTTGTCACGGGTACCTATTTTAATAAGAGTGACGGCGGCGTCGATGCCAGGATTCAGTTAGAGCGTCTGCCCCTGTCGATGGTCAACGGTTTCGTGCCCGACCAGCTGTTCGGCTTGCACGGCTATGGCGAGGGTGAGCTGACGGTCAAGGGAAAGATCAAGGAACCGCAGGTGAATGGTGAAATCTACCTCGACTCGTCTTATGTCGAGAGTGTGCCCTACGGTGTGACGCTACGCTTCGACAACGACCCCGTGCGCATCGTGGACTCCAAGCTACTGCTGGAGAACTTCACCGTCTATGCCTACAACCAGAACCCGTTGAATATTCAGGGCGACGTAGATTTCAGCCACTTGGACCAGGTGATGGTCAATCTGCGAATGCGGGCCCGCAACTTCCAGCTCATCGGTGCCAAGGAGCGTCCTAACAGCGTGGCCTACGGCAAGGCTTTCGTCAACATCTTTGCCCGTATGAACGGACCAGTCGACAACCTCAACCTGCAAGGCCGTCTCGACGTGCTGGGCTCTACCGATATGTCGTACGTGTTGCGCGACTCACCACTTTCTACTGACAACCAACTTGACGAATTGGTGAAGTTTACCGACTTTGCCGATACGGCAGCCGTCGTCGTCGAGCGTCCTCCGCTGAATGGCCTGCGCATGGACATGACCATCGACATTTCCCACGGCTCCCACATCACAGCCTACCTGAACACCGACCACACCAACTACATCGACCTGATGGGTGGCGGTACGTTGCGCATGCTCTATACCCCTGCTGAAGGTCTGGGCTTGCGTGGTCGCTACACGCTGAACGACGGCGAGATGAAGTATTCCATGCCCGTCATTCCGCTGAAGACCTTTACCATCCAAGACGGGTCGTACATCGAGTTTACCGGCGATCCCATGAATCCTACGCTGAACATCAAAGCCACCGAACACAACCGTGCCTCGGTGACCAATGCCAACGGGGTAGGGCGCATGGTGGAGTTTGAATGTGGCGTCGTCATCACCAAGACGCTGAACCAGATGGGCGTGGAGTTTACCCTCGATGCGCCTGAGGACATGCAGGTACACAACGAACTGATGGCGATGGGCCTTGAACAGCGCGGCAAGCTGGCCGTCACCATGCTGACCACGGGCATGTATTTGGACAACGGCAATACGGGTGGCTTCAGCATGAACTCGGCACTCAGCTCGTTCCTCAGTTCGGAGATCAACCAGATTACGGGCAATGCCCTGCGCACGCTGGACCTCTCCGTGGGTATGGACAACGCCACCGATGCCTCGGGCAACATGCATACCGACTATTCGTTCAAGTTTGCCAAGCGCTTCATGAACAACCGTCTGAAGATAGCCGTCGGCGGCAAGGTCTCGACGGGTAGCGAAATCCAGGAGCGCAACAACTCGTTCTTCGACAATGTCACGCTGGAGTACCGCTTAGACCAGACTGCCAACAAGTTCGTGACGCTGTTCTACCAGAACAACAGTTACGACTGGCTCGATGGCTATACGCAGAAGTATGGTGGCGGCTTCATCTGGCGCCGTTCGCTGCAAAGCTTCTGGGACATCTTCCGCTTCAAGGAACCACAGCCCCAGATGCGCCGACCTCTCAGTCAAGACCGTCCTGGTTCTTCACAAGCCGCCGACCGTCCTACGGCCTCGCCAGACTCAATAAAGGTAAAAAAGTAAAAAGGTAAACGGTAAAAAAGTAAAAAGGTAAAAGTTAAATGATGACGACCACAGATAGCAAAGGAAGAATAATGAGAAGTAAGAAGGTAATGGTCTATTTACCTTTTTACCTCTTTACCTTTTTACTTTTATTCTCCTCGTGCTCGATGACGAAGGAGATTCCCGATGGCGAACAGCTCTTCACGGGTTTGAAGACCATTACCTACGACGCCTCCGAGGACAACGACGACTTTGCCTCAACACAAGAGGAAGTGGAGGCGGCGCTGGCTACGGCACCCAACGGCTCGCTCTTCGGCAGCAGCCGCTACCGCCTGCCGTTCTCGTTCGGCGTCTCCGTATGGAACCACTATCACGACAAGGATACCGGCTTCGCACGCTGGATGACGAAGACCTTCGGCAAACAGCCCGTGCTCATGTCGTGGGTGAACCCTGAACTGCGTGCCTCGGTGGCCAGCTCCGTGCTGCGCAACCACGGCTATTTCAACGGCTATGTGGGCTACGAACCCGTGCCTCAGAAGAATCCCAAGAAGGCGAAGATAGCCTACCACGTCACGCCGGGTCAGCTGTATCGTCTCGACAGCATCGGCTACTTCGGATTCCCTGCCGATGCTGACAGCCTGATACGTGCTACCGCCTACGAGTCGAAGCTCAAGAAGGGCGATCCCTTCGTGGTGGCCAACCTCGATGCCGAACGCGACCGCATCAGTACACTGCTGCGCAACAACGGCTACTACTATTTCCAGAAGGGCTATGCGTCCTATTTGGCCGATACGGTTGTTGTCAGCGGCAAGGCCCAGCTGCAGCTCCGCATGGCCGAAGGACTGCCCGACGAGGTCACCCGCAAGTGGTACATTGGCCGGGTCGCCATCAACATGCGCAAGACCCGTTCCGAACAGTTTACCGACTCGCTGTCAGGCCGTTTCTTCAAGGTACGTTTCGGTGGCAAGAAGCCCCCCATCCGTACCCGCGTGCTGATGGCAGACATCAAGCTGCGCCCGCGCCAGCTCTTCAGCTACGACAACTACGTGCAGTCCGTCAACAAGCTCAACGCGATGGGTCTGTTCTCCACCGCCGACTTCACCTTCACTCCGCGTTCGGCCACCGACACCCTCGACGTCCTGCTGAACTGCGTCTTCGACAAACCCTGGAACTACTACGTTGAGATGAACGTCAACGCCCGCACCATCGGTCGTGTAGGTCCTGAGCTGAGGATGGGTGTCACGCGGCGCAACGCCTTCCGAGGCGGCGAACTGATAGACGTCAACGTGCACGGCTCCTACGAGTGGTCCACCAGCGGCGGCTCGTCGATGAACAACTACGACTACGGTGCCGATGCGTCGATAGAGTTCCCGCGCATTATCGCCCCCTTCTTCGGTGGTAACCGCGTGCGCCGCGACCGTCGTCCAGGCGTTGGCCAGGAGCGTCCGCGCCGTCCGCGCCGCCGGTTCTATACCACGCCCACCACGCTGGCTAAGTTCTCGACCGACATCATTTATCGTCCTGCCTACTACAAGATGCACGTCGTCTCTGGCGAGTGGACCTACCGCTGGCGGACGTCGGCCCAGAGCAGCCACGAGTTCTCGCCGCTCACCGTGAAGTACCAGTTCATGAACAGCCACACCGACGCCTTCGAACAGTTGGTGGACTCGAACCGCTACTTGGCCGCCACCATGCAGGACTACTTCATCCCCGAGATGCACTATACCTATACCTACACGTCGCCGGCAGGACTGCGTCACCCCATACGCTGGGAAACCACGCTCACCGAGGGCGGCAACCTGCTGTCCGTGGGCTATCTGCTGGCAGGCAGGTCATGGACCGAGCGCGACAAGGAACTGTTTAAGAATCCCTATTCGCAGTTCCTGAGGATAGAGACCGACTTCACCAAGACGTGGACGCTCGGCAGCATGTCGTCGCTCGTAGCGCATGTCGGTGCAGGCTACATCTGGGTGTACGGCAACAGCGACTGGATGCCCATCTCCGAGATGTTCTATGTCGGCGGTGCCAACAGCATCCGAGCCTTCGGCGTGCGTGGCGTGGGACCGGGCTCCATGCCAGGTTACAACGACCGTGCCCTCGACTACCTGCTGCGCAACGGCAGCATGAAGTTTGTCTTTAATCTGGAGTACCGCCGCAGGCTCTTCGGCAGTCTGCATGGCGCCCTGTTCCTCGATTCAGGTAATGTATGGACGCCGCCTGGCGACAGCTATGACGATCCCGAGATCGACAAATTCTTCGCGCCCGGCAACTTCAAGCTCAAGAATTTCTTCCGCGAACAGGCTGTCGGCACGGGTTTGGGTATTCGCTACGACCTCGGCTTCCTTGTCCTGCGCCTCGACTGGGGCGTCGCACTCCACTTGCCCTACGACACGGGCAAGTCGGGCTACTTCAACGTCGACGGCTTCAGTCGCAACCAAACCCTACACTTCGCTATCGGATACCCGTTCTAAAGGAAAAATTGAAAATTATGGAACCACAGAAAGTTATACTATCAGAGAATTTGCGGCAGTCGCTGACCGAGGCGATTGGCGAGGTAAGGCACGACAGGCTGTTTGTGCTGTGTGACGAGACGACACGGGAGGCTTGCCTGCCCGTAGTGACAGACTTTGAGTGCATGCAGGGGGCACAGCTCATCACCATCCCTGCAGGAGACACCAACAAAGGTCTGGAGTCGGTGAGCCACGTGTGGGCGGAACTGCAGCGCATGGGGGCCACGCGCCATTCGTTGATGGTGAACCTGGGCGGCGGCATGGTGACCGACCTGGGAGGTTTCGCCGCATCGACGTTCAAGCGTGGCATCAGCTTCATCAACATCCCCACCACGCTGCTGGCGATGGTCGATGCCTCGGTGGGCGGCAAGACGGGCGTGAACTTCGGCGGTCTGAAAAACGAGATCGGCGTGTTTAACAATGCCAACTCGGTCATCTTAGACACCGTGTTCCTTAAAACACTCGACGAAGAGAACATCTGGTCGGGCTATGCCGAGATGCTGAAGCACGGACTCATCTCAGACGAGAAAATGCTTGGCGAGCTACTGACATTTGATATCGAGAAACCTGATTTAGACCAGCTCAAGTGTATGTTGGCTGAATCGGTAGCCGTGAAGCAGCGCATCGTGACGGAAGACCCGACAGAACAGGGACTGCGCAAGGCGCTGAACCTGGGACATACGGCAGGCCACGCCTTCGAGTCGCTGGCCTTGGAGCGCAAGCCCGTGTTGCACGGCTATGCCGTAGCCTGGGGACTGGTAGTCGAACTGTACTTGTGCTGCGCGAAGACCGGTTTCCCCACAGACAAGATGCGCCAGGCGGTAAGCTTCATCCACAAGCACTACGGCAAGATGACCATTACCTGTGACGACTATCCCCGTCTGTTGGAACTGATGCACCACGACAAGAAGAACGTCGGCTCAGCCATCAACTTCACCCTCTTAGGCGACATCGGCGACATCCGCATCAACCAAACCGCCACCGAAGACGAAATCAAGGAAGCCCTGGACTTCTTTAGGGAGAATTGAAGATTGCAACGCCACACTCTGCACTTCACCCTCCATTATCGCGTAGAAAACCTTCAGAAATCACCGTGATTTCCTCAAGAAGTTGCCGTGATTTCCTCAAGAAGTTGCCGTGATTTCCTCAAGAAGTTGCCGTGATTTCTTACAGTTATTGCCGTGATTTCCGAGGTAAAGTGCCATTTAGCCACACATTTACCTCAAAATAAGGTCATAATACTGAAATCTTTCGACGCTGTTTTTTGCGAGAAATACAGGAAAAAGCATCGGAAAAAGGGGGTCGTGCATGTCTTTTGACGTCCGTGAGACCAGCAATCGAACCCATTTTGTGCTTTTACCGAGGTTCGTCATAACGGATGCATAGGTTTGGTGGCGTCGTAATTCATTGATATTCTGTTATTTTGGCGAATTGCTACCAGCCTGCCCGTTACAGTTACAGTTGTTACAATATGGTTTCTTTCGGCCGAATGAACCCTAATATTATATATAACTATCTATATATCAATAACTTATATTATAATTACGGGAATCAGAGACCCCAGAAATTAACTGTAACAACTGTAACTGTAACGCAGACTCATAGGAATTATGAATTACCTACCAGGCCTCATTTCATCGTGACCTTGACGCTCCTGTCGCCTATCTTTATGATAGCCACACTGCCGGTCTGGAGGTTCGTATTAACCGTTGTACAGCCATTGTGGCTTGTTCCCTCGCCAGCCAAAGTACCATTGACGTTATAGACACCAATCTTCGTACCGTCGTCAGCACCCTGAACCGTCAGCACGCCGCCCTGGCTCTGAATCAGCAGAGGACTCTCCACATTGATTGCCGGAGCTGCTGTAGCCTGACCAGTAGTCTCGGTAAACACCGCCGAGCCCCATACAAGCGTTGCCGTGGCAATGTCGGAGTTCTCATACCCTTGCTTGGTGGCATAGACGCTGATTTCGTAAGTTGCCGAGAGCGTTATTCCGTCGTCATAGTATTTCCTGACGTCTGCATCCTTTATCTCACTCACGTATTCCACGCCATCCGTCTCACAGCTGAAGGTCAGCTTCTTTCCTCCATAGCTGATGGTCGGAGTAGCGCACTTCTGCGGTTCGGGGATATTGCCACCTTCTATGCTAACGATGCTCTTGAAGTTCTTCCAAGGCTCAGCGGCTCTATAGGCATTTACACTCTCCGCCGGCACATGAAGCGTGGCATATTCGATGTATGAATCATTAAATGCATCTGTAAATGTACTTGGAACATTGATAGCATGACAATAGACATCTGTCAGTTCTGGACATTTTGCGAATGCATAAGACTCTATGCTTTTTATCCCGCTTCCTATGGTGACCGAGGTCAGGCCAGAACATTGATAGAACGCACTATATTCAATGCTCGTTACGCTATTTGGTATGGTGACCGAGGTCAGGCCAGAACAATCACGGAACGCAGCATATCCAATGCTCGTCACACTATTCGGTATGGTGACCGAGGTCAGGCCAGAACAGCCAGAGAACGCATAGCTTCCAATGCTCGTCACACTATTCGGTATGGTGACCGAGGTCAGGCCAGAACAGCCAGAGAACGCACCAACTCCAATGCTCGTCACACTAT
>JAEEVT010000094.1 GCA_016291005.1 Prevotella sp.
GGTCACGAGGCTTATTTCGTCTCGAAGCTGCCTAAGCACGAGATTGGTCAGATTGCCGTCAACGCCCTGCGCCGCTATGGCGTGAATACCCAGTTCATTGCCCGTGGTGGTGACCGCGTGGGTCTGTACTATGCCGAGACGGGTGCCTCGATGCGTCCCTCGAAGGTTATCTACGACCGTGCTCACAGCTCTATCGCAGAGGCCAGTCCTGCCGACTTCGATTTCGACAAGATCATGGAGGGTGCTGCCTGGTTCCATTGGAGCGGCATCACGCCTGCTATCAGCGACAAGGCTGCCGAGTTGACTCGTCTGGCCTGTGAGGCTGCCAAGCGCCACGGCGTGACGGTCAGTGTTGACCTGAACTTCCGCAAGAAGCTGTGGACCTCGGAGAAGGCCATCAGCATTATGCGCCCGCTGATGAAGTATGTCGACGTGTGCATCGGCAACGAAGAGGACGCCGAGCTGTGCCTGGGCTTCAAGCCCGATGCTGACGTAGAGGGCGGCCAGACCGACGCCAGCGGCTACGAGGGCATCTTCAAGCAGATGATGAAGGAGTTCGGCTTCAAGTATGTCGTCTCTACACTCCGTGAGAGCTACAGCGCCACGTTCAATGGCTGGAAGGCCCTGATCTACGACGGCAAGGAGTTCTATCAGTCGAAGCGTTACGAGATTAATCCCATCATCGACCGCGTGGGTGGCGGCGACTCCTTCTCGGGTGGTCTGATCCATGGTCTGCTGACGAAGGAGACCCAGGGCGAGGCTCTGGAGTTTGCCGTAGCAGCCAGTGCCCTGAAGCACACCATCAACGGTGACTTCAACCTGGTTGGTGTCGACGAGGTAGAATCACTTGCTGGCGGTAATGCTAACGGACGAGTACAGCGCTAAAAGGTAAAAAGGTCAAAAAGTAAAAAGGTAAAAATGGCAAAGTTTGATAAGATAGCTGTCCTGAAGAAGATTGGTGACACTGGTATGGTGCCGGTGTTCTATCATAAGGACCTGGAAGTGTGTAAGAACGTCGTGAAGGCCTGTTACGAAGGAGGCGTCCGCGCATTTGAGTTTACTAACCGCGGCGACTTCGCTCACGAGATTTTCGGCGAGCTGGTGAAGTGGGCCGACAAGGAGTGCCCTGAGTTGGCTCTGGGCATTGGCTCGGTGGTCGACGCCCCTACGGCAGCACTCTACCTGCAGCTCGGCGCCAACTTCGTCGTTGGTCCGCTGTTCAACCCCGAGATTGCTCCCGTCTGCAACCGTCGTCTCGTGCCCTACTGCCCTGGCTGTATGACAGTTTCAGAAATCGGTAAGGCTCAGGAGCTGGGCTGCGACCTGACGAAGGTCTTCCCCGGCGATGTCGTTGGCCCCAACATGGTGAAGGGTCTGAAGGCCCCCATGCCCTGGTCGAAGATTATGGTGACTGGCGGCGTGGCTCCCGAAGAGGAGAACCTGAAGGGCTGGTTCAAGGCTGGCGTCTTCTGCGTCGGCATGGGTTCGAAGCTCTTCCCCAGCGACAAGGTGAAGGCTGGCGACTGGCAGTATGTAACCGACAAGTGCAAGGAGGCACTCGGTTATGTGGCTAAAGCTCGCGCTTAACGTCTCGCTGATATTATTTATTTCAGCTTGTTCACCATCCGATAAGGCTATGGTGGACAAGCTGAATTCGCTTTCGTACGCCTATCACTACAGGAACATCGACTCGACAGAGTACTATGCCCAGCGGGCTTACGACCTGTCGGCACACTATGCCAGCGGACGGGCTGAGGCGATGAACCACCGCGCCTTCAGACTCATCACCCAGATGGCTTATGATCAGGCTGAGGCGTGCCTGGATACCATTCCCCAACTGACAGACAACCAGGTAGAACTCTTAGTGTGCTACGTACAGCAGATGCGACTTTGTCAGCGACGTTCACACAACAAAGACTTCCACGAATACCGTGAGCGCGCCATCAACTGCCTGAAGCGCATCGGCGAAGAGCGCGGCACGCTGGACGCCCATCTGCAGCGGCGACTGAGATACGGCGAGACGGAGTTCGCCATTGTCAACTCTACCTATTATTCTTATGTCGGCTTGGAGCGCCAGTCGATAGAAGGCCTGCAGGCCATCGACCCAGACGACGTGAGGCGCGACACGGCGCAGTATCTCAACTACCTTTACAACATCGGGGCAGGAGGCATTATTACCGAGGGTCCACCGGAGGATATCTATCAGGAGGAGATGGACATCCTCAACCGTTGCCTGACAGTAGCGCAGCGATTCCATTACCCCTATTTCGAAGCCCAGGCCAAAGAGGCCGTGGCAGAACATACGGGCGACCTCGACATGGCAGAGGACGCCCTGCACCTGTTTGAACAGTTCGGCGACGTCTACCAGATAGCCGGCGCATACCGTACGCTGGCATCCTGCTATCACGCTTTGGGCAACGACTCGCTGGCCCTCAGACATCTGAACCTGGCACTCGCCGACAGCACCATAGACCAGGCTCCCGACCTCGTGGCGAGCATACGCGAACAGCTTAGCGTGGTCTATGCCGCCCTGAACGACAAGGACGCCAGCGACCAGAACCGTAACCTCTACTTAGACGTACAGGAACAGACACGTCAGGACCGCGAGCTGGAGGCTCGTGCTGCCCAGTATGACAAGTCGGCCATCCAACTGAACTGGATGCTGGCGGCAGTCGTCGCAGCCATCCTCCTGTTAGTGTTCCTGCTGTGGCTCTTCAACTATCTGAACCGGCGTCGACAGGAAGACCACGAGTTAGACGACGTTCTGGAACAGAAAGCCGACGACCTGAAGCTGCGCCGGCTGAGTGTCGAGCGGTCAGAGTGCCGCAGTCTGGAACAGCGTGCCAAGGTGTCGTTGGTCATGAGCATCATACCCCTCATCGACCGCATCCGCCACGAGGTGAGCAAAGTGTCGGAGGAAGCAGAAGCAGGACAGACGGAAGAACAAGTCTCGCGCCATAATGCCGAACGCTTAGAGTACATCCGCGAACTGACGGACAAGATCAACGAGCAGAACGACCTGCTGACGCAATGGATCCAGATGCGCCAGGGCGAACTCAGCCTCCACGTGGAGAGCTTCCCCCTACAGCCACTCTTCGACATCGTTGCCCGCGGAAAGACAGGGTTCGAGATGAAGGGCGTCACCCTCAAGGTGGAACCCACCGAAGCCACGGTGAAAGCCGACCGCGTGCTGACACTCTTCATGATCAACACCCTGGCAGACAATGCCCGGAAGTTTACCGACGCCGGAGGAAGCGTCACCATTACTGCCGCCGACGAGGAACGCTACGTGGAAATCTCTGTCGCCGACACCGGACGAGGCATGGACGAAGAGTCGCTGGCACACGTCTTCAACCACAAGCTGGATGGCGGTCACGGCTTCGGACTCATGAACTGCAAGGGCATCATCGAGAAGTATCGCAAGATGAGCCAGCTGTTCAGTGTCTGCCAGATTTCCGCCGAGAGCGAACTTGGCAAGGGTTCGCGCTTCTTCTTCCGACTGCCAAAGGGAAAGAAGGTCGTGGCAGGGATTGTCTGGCTGATAGGTTTGGTAGGGATGTTAAGTTTTGCAGGGACAACGACCGCCGCCGCGCAGGACTACTTGAGTCAGGCCCACGTCTATGCCGACTCCGCCTACTTCTGCAACGTCAACCAGCATTACGAGAAGACGCTGCAGTTTGCCGACTCCTGCCGGAAATACCTCAACGAGCAGTATTTGTCGCTCCATCCTCAGGGGAACCGACTGATGCTTGCCAATGGCGACACGTCGCAGACGCCGGCGGAAATACTGTGGCTGCGCGACAGCTTAGACACCAACTACCAGATCATACTCGACATCCGTAACGAGAGTGCCGTGGCAGCACTGGCCCTGCATAAGTGGGAATACTATGCCTATAACAATAAGGTGTACACGCAGCTGTTCAAGGAACTGTCGGCTGACAATACGCTGGCCGACTACTGCCGAAACATGCAACAGTCGCAGAGCAACAAACGCATAGCCATGATCCTGCTGATCATCATCCTGTTGCTCATATTCCCAGCCTACTACATGCTCTACTACCGTCATAAGCTCTACGACCGGCACCGCCGCGAGCGCATACAACTGGAGAATATCGAGATGGCGGACGATGAGTTGCGACGTGCCGAACTGGAGGACAACAAGCTCCACGTCGTCAATGCCGTACTTGACAACTGCCTGTCGGCCCTGAAGCATGAGACGATGTATTACCCCAGCCGCATCAGTCAACTGGTGGGCGACAAGGACATCCGCTCTTTAGGCGAGGTGGTGGACTACTACCGCAACCTCTACGGCATACTGAGCGAGCAGGCCATGCACCAGGTGGAACAGGTGAAGCTGCACATCGGCAAGATGGAACTCTATGGCCAACAGGTGTTAGGCGATGCCAACCTGTTGCACCACCTGTTCGACATCCTGAAGCCGGAGGAGGTGAGGGCAGAGGTGCGCGACGGCAATTACGTTGCCTTCGACGTTAGGCTCGGGGCTGAACTGTCAGACTTCGACTACCTGCTCTGCCGGCAGATAGTACGAGACCATGGCGATGCCACCCTGCATAGGGGCTGCGGCATCAGCGTCCAGGGCTTATCGGCACAGGTAATACTGCCTGCCGCGAAAAAGTAGAACAAACAACATAAAACGTCAATAACTCAGATGGAAAAGTTTAAACTTATTATCGTCGAGGATGTGCCCCTCGAACTCAAAGGCACACAAGGCATTGTCCGCAACGAAATACCCGAGGCAGAGGTCATTGGTACTGCCGACTGTGAGGCAGCCTACTGGAAACTCATCAAACAGCAGCAACCCGACCTGGTGTTGCTCGACCTCGGACTGGGAGGCTCTACTACCGTTGGTGTGGAGATATGCCGCCAGACCAAGGAACTCTACAAACAGGTGAAGATACTCATCTTTACGGGCGAGATACTGAACGAGAAACTATGGGTCGATGTGTTAGACGCCGGAGCCGACGGCATCATCCTGAAGAGTGGAGAACTACTGACGCGCCGCGATGTACTCGCCGTTATGGAGGGTAAGGAATTGGTGTTCAACGAACCCATCCTCAAGAAAATCGTCGAGCGCTTCAAACATGCCGTTTCGTCGCAGCTGGCACGCCAGGAGGCTCTCATCAACTACGAGATTGACGAGTACGACGAGCGTTTCCTGCGCCATTTGGCACTTGGTTACACCAAGGAGCAGATTACCAACCTGCGTGGTATGCCCTTCGGCGTGAAGAGTCTGGAGAAGCGCCAGAACGAACTCGTCAAGAAGCTGTTCCCCTCAGGTGAGAGCGTCAATGCCACCCGTCTGGCTGTCCGCGCCCTGGAACTCAGAATACTGGATCTTGACAACCTGATGCCGGACAGTGAGTAAATTGAATAATTGAAGTTATAGAGCATTGAGGGAAATTAGGATTCATAAGGTATTGCCATATGTGGCTTGTGCGCTGATAGTCGTACAGCTGCTACTGGTGCTGGTGTCGTGGATATGGAGTGCTGCGATGCCCGACAGCGGCGTACGCTCCATGCTCTCCGGAGAAGGCATACGCTGGTTCCTCGGACACTCTGCCGAGATGCTGGCGACACCGTTGCTCGTATGGCTACTGTTGCTGGCAGCTGCCATAGGCTGCATGGTGCGTAGTGGACTGCTCAAGATACACCGTTCCTTCCGAGCCAGCCGGGCACGCATCATCACGCTGTTGTTCCTGGTGGCCTATATCGGCATCGTCCTGCTGCTTACCGTAGCACCTCACGCCATACTGCTTTCAGCCTCTGGAACACTATGGCCGTCGCCGTTCTCGGCAAGCCTCGTTCCGGTGGTAGCCTTCGGACTGCTCTCGGCAGCTGTGCTCTACGGCATGGTGGCAGGCACCTTCCAGATGCTGGAAGACGTATATGACGCCCTCTTGTATGGCTTACGCTTAGCCGCTCCTTACCTATTGTTCTACATCCTGCTGGCTCAGCTTTACTTCTCTTTGCTCTTCATCTTTGGCTAACAAAGACATGATTTGTTGAGGAAAGTTTGCCCTTATATGGAAAAAACACGCAGGAAGTTTGTGTGTTTCATTTTTTATGATTACTTTTGCGTGCTAAATAGAAAACCATTGCGCAGCGTGCTGGTTGTGCAAGACTAAACTGAAATAAGCATGAACTACGAAGAATTATTGGAAGCACGTAACGATGTCCGTAACAAGAAATACTGGTTACCCATAGGTGACTATTATCGTCAGCAGACCGACGGCAAGTGGCGTGGAACCGTTGACGTGCGGAAGGAATTGCACGAAAGCATTACGTTCTCGAAAGCCCTGGAAGAGGAAGCCGAGAAGAACAAGACGCTGGCCACGCGCCACCAGCTGCACTTCGACGTCGTCAAGGAAGATGGCGTCATCAGCCAGCTGACCTTGGAGCCTGGTAACTACATGACTGTCGAACAGCTGCTGATTGACAACCCTGCTGTAGTGGCACAGAAAGACTTCTACGGAGATGTGTTTAAGGCACTTGTCGATACGACGACATACCTTCACCAGCAGGGCATCTATCACGTTTGTTTTTCGCCGAAAACCGTTTTTGTGCGCAAGGGCGACAATGCCATCATGCTGCTGTCACACGGTTCTTTCTACTTTGGCCTGAAAGACCAGCGCGCCTTCTATGGCAAGTGTGCTGACTTCGTGGCACCTGAAGTGCTGGACCGTGGCACCATCGACGAGCGTTGCGATGTCTATAGTATTGCCAAGTTCATGACGGCCATCTGTGATACGTCTGACATTCCTCTGGAATACCGCCAGGCTTACAAGAAGGCCGCCAGCGAGTCACCTGAAGACCGTTATGCCAGTCCGCAGGCCATGATGGCTGCCATCCGCTCGCGCCACAATACTTTCAATACGTTGAGAGCATTGATTATAGCGGGTATCATAGCAGCGATCTGCGTGGGTATCTTCTTCGAGATGGTGCCTGAGACGGAGCAAGTGGAGTTTGTGAAACCTGCCCCGCGCCAGGCGACTGACGATTTGTTGGACGACGGCTTTTCGCCTGACGAGCTGGGCGTTGCCAGCGACGGCGACTCTTTAGTGCCCGATGCGGATATGGAGCGTGCTTATCAGGCCAAGGCCGAGGAGATTTTCCGTAAGCGCTACGAGAAAGAGGCCGACCGCGTACTCTCCAAGATATACAACAAGAACTACATGAACAACAGCGAGAAGAAGTTCATGACCGAGAGCGAGAATACCGTCAACGAACTGATGCGGCTCCAGAACGAGTTAGGCGCTGAGGCCGGTTTGACGCCGGAGCGTTCACAGTTAGTGGCCAGCAGCATCATAGAGCGTATCACCAATCAGAAGAAGAAAGCGATGGGTGGTACTAACAGCCGCGGCGTACAAACCCCCGACGCCAAAAAATAGAAAGTAATTCCGTAAATCCGTATAAAATTATGATGAGATCAAGAACAGCCATCTGGTTTGAGTGCAAGATTAGCTATGAGAAAGTAATGGAGGATGGCTTGCAGAAGAAAGTAAAAGAGTCGTATGTCGTTGATGCCCTGTCGTTCACCGAGGCCGAAAGCCGCATCATGGAAGAGATGTCAAGCTACATCAGCGGCGAGTTCACCATCGAGAACATTAACAAGGCAACATACAAGGAGATATTCTTCTCTGACGAGGAGCTGGCCGACCGCTGGTATAGGGCTAAGCTGCAGTTCATCACCATCGACGAGAAGTCGGAGAAGGAAAAGCGTTCCAACGTCTACTACCTCGTTCAGGCCGGTACGCTGAAGGGTGCCGTGGCCAACATCGAGAGCGTTATGGGAACCTCGATGATAGACTACGTCATCGCCAGCGTCGGCGAGACCCAGCTGATGGACGTCTATGAATACGGCAAGGAAGTGAAAAGCGAAGAGTGATGTACGACGTCAAGGGAAATATTCGTCAAGTGCTCGACAGCCTGCCTGAGGGCGTGCGCTTAGTGGCCATCAGCAAGTACCATCCCAAGGAGTATATCGAAGCTGCATACGCCGAGGGACAGCGCATCTTCGGCGAGAGCCACGAGCAGGAACTTCGCCAGAAGGTGGACGAACTGCCGAAGGACATCCGCTGGCATTTTATTGGACACCTGCAGACGAATAAGGTCAAGTATATCGCTCCCTACATCACGATGATAGAGGCAGTCGACTCGCTCAAACTGCTTCGTGAGATTGACAAGCAAGCAGCCAAGAACGGGCGTGTTATTGATGTGCTTTTAGAGTTGCACATTGCCGAGGAAGAAACCAAATACGGACTGACGCCCGATGCCCTGCGTGAACTGTTAAAGGGCGGCGAGTGGCGTTCGCTGGAGCATGTGCGTATCTGCGGACTGATGATGATGGCTTCCTACGTCGATGATATGGAACAGATTCGCAGCGAGTTCCGCCTGGCACGGAGTCTCTTCGACGAGGTGAAGGCCGACTACTTCGCTGATGCCGACTACTTCTGTGAGCGTTCATGGGGCATGAGTCACGACTACCTCATAGCCTGCCAGGAGGGTTCAACGATGGTTCGCATCGGTACAACGATCTTCGGCCCACGCATATACTAAATGAAAGAAGTGAGGACGTCATTCTTCACTTCTTTCATTTCTCACTTCACACTTCTCACTTCTAAACCTGTATTGTCCGCGTTTCATCTTGCCCCAATGGATAGCATGCTGTGGACAATGGTGGTAACAAGCTAAGCAATTCGTACAGCTGCCGTCGTGCTTCCAGCGCGGCGGCAAGTTGGTGATGTCGTCCACGGGACACAGCTTGGCGCATAGTCCACAGCGGATGCACGCAGCGTCGTCCACCCAGAAATGGCTGTCGGTAATCAGGTGCTTGTTGTAGTAACCGCCGATGACGTAGGTGTAAGTATAAGGTATGGCACCCTTCACCAGCTCCTCAACCCCCCGTTGACAGCGCTTCACCTTCTCACAGATGTCAACCATTCGTTTGCGGGCGGCGGCAATTTTCCGCGCCTCGTTCTCAGGCGTGTCCAAATGGAGAAACGAGAAGCAGACGTTCGACTCCGGCATCACCACGGCAAACGTGGCATCAGCCTTCAGACCCTTCCGTCCCAATTCCTTGTTCAGTATGCGCATAGCATACCCCATGTTGTCGCCGCAGGTCGTAAGGGCATAGACGTAGGGTGATTGGCGATTGGTGATGGACGATGGGGTGCATTTTTCTGACTGTGGCGCAGCAATGAACGTGGCGCGGCGGATGAACTCCCGCACGATGTGTGGCGGTTGCCAACCGTGTGTAGGAAAGCAGAATCCCAGGCGTTCCCCTTCCGCTAACTGGTAGTTCAGCCTTCCGCCTGCCTGTTCTCCCTTTGGTTGCAGTCCGGCCTTTTTCAGTTCGTCGGGGATGAACTTCAGCGTGTCGCCTGTCGCTTCGGCCAGCTGTTCAGCCGCCCATCGCGAATTTCCCGTTCCTGTGAAATAAAAAATCATGCTTGTTGGACTTCCTGTTCAAGGTGCTTGATGATTCTTGCCGGTACGCCAGCCACGATGCAGTTGTCTGGAACGTCTTTCGTGACAACTGCGCCAGCTGCGACGACACAATGCGTGCCTATAGTAACGCCGGGCAGAATGACGCTGTTGGCACCTATCCAGACATCGTCGCCGATGACGACGGGCTTTGTAGAAACACCTTGTTGATCAATACGTTTAGTTGTGTCGTCAAAGTTATGATTCAAGGCCGTTACCGTAATGCCTTGAGCCAAGTTGACGTGACTGCCGATGCACACGGGACCAATGACGGTTGAATGGATGCCGATGCGCGTATAGTCGCCAATGGTGACGTCGCCAACGGCATTGTTGATGCAGCAGAACGACTCCACCACGCTGTGCTGTCCCAACCAGAAACGGCGGTAGGGTGGCGTGTCGAGTCGGACGCTGTGGTAGATCTTCGAGCCTCGTCCGCGGTGCTGGTATAACGGAGCCAATAGCCGGATGTACCATCTTGGCCTGGCGTCGCGCTGGTTCATGATGAGGTAGTCGAGAAACCGTTTTAGCTTAGGACTCGACTTCAGCCCATTGCGCAGCTGTTCCTTGGAACTCGCCTTCACCTCTGTATGCAGTTGTTCTTTGTTCTCCATTTCTTTACTTTTTCGTAATCAGACGACAAAAATACAATAAAAACTTGATTATTCCAAAAAATTATTGTACTTTTGTCGCAGAATAACCATTTTGCATGAAAAAAATGATAATGAAGAGAATCCAGGCCTTTGTCCTGATGGCATTGGCGGTGCTGAGTGTATCGGCTACAGAGAAGAGTTTTTCCAGTCCTGACGGACATGTTACGGTAACGGTGAGCGACATTTCCGGACGCCCCACTTACAAGGTGAGTCTTGACGGCGCGACATTTATCATGCCCTCGCCCTTAGGCGTACTGATGAACTTCGGCGACCTGTCGATGGCCATGACGCTGAAAGACTGCACGGTAAGCACCGTGACCGACGAGTATGACCTGAAGACCATCAAGCAGAGCCACGTAAGCTATCAGGCCACCGAGGCTGTCTGTCAGTTCGAGAAGGGTGGTCAGCGTGCACTCGACGTCATCTTCCGTGTGACGGGCCGTGATGTGGCCTTCCGCTACAAGATCTATGCTCCCAAAAGGGACATGCTGAGTGCTGTCGTCGAGGGTGAGGCCAGCAGCTTCATTATGCCCGAAGGCACCACCACCTTCCTGTGTCCGCAGGTAAAGCCGATGGGCGGTTTCGCTCGTACCTATCCCAGTTACGAGACGTCCTACACTTGGGACGATGCCACTGGCAAGAACGGCTGGGGGCAGGGTTATACATTCCCCTGCCTGTTTAAGGTGCCGAGTGTTGCGATGACTACGCAACCAACAAAAGAAGGGCGTGGAGCGCAAGCAACGAAAGAAGGGTGGATCATTGTTTCCGAGACTGGGACTGACGGCAATTACGTCGGTTGCTGCCTGAAGAACGATGGTGGCGACAAATACAGCATCGGTTTCCCGCAGAAGGAGGAGATGGATGGTTGGGGTACGCCCAATGCCAAGGTTGCTTTGCCTGCACTCACCCCTTGGCGCACGATGACCCTCGGCACGACGTTGGCTCCCATCGTAGAGACCACCGTTGCCAACGACCTCGTCCAGCCCAAGTACAAGGCTTCTAAGGACTACACCTACGGCAAGGGCACGTGGTCGTGGATTATCCGTATGGACAACAGCTGTAACTATAAAGAGCAGAAGGAGTATATCGACTTCTCGGCCGCCCTCGGCTATCGCTCTGTGCTCGTCGATGCTCATTGGGACTCGCAGATTGGCTACGACAAGGTGGCTGAACTGGCAGCATACGCCAAGACGAAGGGCGTGGGACTGTTCCTGTGGTACAACAGTAACGGTTTCTGGAACGACGCCCCTCAGGGTCCGCGTCAGAAGATGGATCGCTCGGCAGTACGCCGCAAGGAGATGAAGTGGATGCAGGAGAATGGCATCTTAGGCATCAAGGTTGATTTCTTCGGCGGTGACAAACAGGTGATGATGCAGCTCTACGAGGACATCCTGACCGATGCCAACGAGTTTGGTTTGCAATGCATCTTCCACGGATGTACCCTGCCTCGCGGCTGGGAGCGCATGTATCCTAACTATGTGGCCTCCGAGGCTGTGCTGGCCTCCGAGAACCTGAGCTTTGGACAGGGCGCCTGTGATGCTGAGGCCAAGAATGGCTGTACCCACGTCTTCATCCGCAACACGGTGGCCTCGATGGACTGGGGTGGCAGTGCCCTCAATAAGCGCTATAGCACCGGCAACGACCGCGGTACTTACCGCCGTACCAGCGATGTCTATGCTTTGGCAACCGCCGTACTGTTCCAGAGCAGCGTCCAGCACTTTGCTCTGGCTCCCAACAACCTGCAGGACGCACCAGCCTGGGCCATCGACTTCATGAAGCAGGTGCCCACTACATGGGACGAGGTTCGCTTCATCGACGGCTATCCCGGCAAGTATGCCATCATTGCCCGTCGCTGTGGCGACACGTGGTACGTGGCAGGCATCAATGCCGAGCAGCAGCCCCTGAAGAAGATCATCTCTCTGCCGATGTTCGCCAAGGACGCCCAGCTTACCGTCTATGCTGACGACCCCAAGTACACCAACGACCCCACTCTTGTCGGCAGTGTGAAGACCCTGAAGCAGAACAAGAAGCAGCAGCTGACCATCACCATCCCCGAGAACGGCGGCTTTGTCGTGGTGGGCAAAAAGTAAAACTGCGAGAGGGAAGAAAACCAAAAAAAGGTAGAAGGATTAACACATTAAACTAATAAGATATGAAAGTAGCAATTGTAGGCGCCTCAGGCGCCGTGGGTCAGGAGTTCTTACGCATCCTCGACCAGAGAAATTTCCCCATGGACGAATTAGTGTTGTTTGGCTCAGAGCGTTCCGCCGGCACGAAGTACACATTCCGCGGCAAGGAACTAACCGTCAAACTGCTCCAGCATAACGACGACTTCAAGGACATCGACATCGCCTTCACCTCAGCCGGTGCCGGTACGTCGAAGGAGTTTGCCGAGACCATCACCAAGTATGGCTGCGTGATGATAGACAACTCCAGCGCCTTCCGCATGGACGACGACGTCCCCTTGGTAGTGCCCGAGTGTAACGCCGAGGACGCTCTGAACCGTCCGCGTGGCATCATCGCCAACCCCAACTGCACCACCATCATGATGGTCGTCGTGCTCCAGCCGTTAGAGAATCTCAGCCACATCAAGCGCATCCACGTCAGCAGCTACCAGAGCGCTTCGGGTGCCGGTGCCGCCGCTATGGCCGAGCTGCAGCAGCAGTATAGGGAAATGGTCGAAGAGGGCGAAGTGAAGACCGTCAAGAAGTTCCCCCACCAGTTAGCCTATAACGTCATTCCGCAGATTGACGTCTTCCAGCCCAACGGCTATACCAAGGAGGAGATGAAGATGTACAACGAGACCCGTAAGATTATGCATACCGACGCCAAGTGCTCGGCCATGTGTGTACGTGTCAGCTCGTTGCGCAGCCACTCCGAGAGCGTGTGGATTGAGACCGAGCGTCCCCTCGGCGTCGAGGAGGCCCAGAAGGCCATTGCCGCTGCTCCCGGATGTACGCTGGTCGACGACCCCGCCAACCTCGTCTATCCCATGCCGTTGGAAACTGCCGGCAAGGACGACGTCTATGTTGGTCGCGTCCGTAAGGACCTCAGCGACGAGAACGGCCTCACCTTCTGGCTCTCTGGCGACCAGATTCGCAAGGGTGCCGCCCTCAACGCCGTACAGATAGGCGAATATCTGTTGAAAGCTGACAAGAAGTTTAAATGCTGAAACGGATGTAGGCGCGGTCGTCGCAGTAATTGAAGTCCGGGTGGAAAGCGTTCGTGGCCTGAAAGTG
>JAEEVT010000196.1 GCA_016291005.1 Prevotella sp.
AGGGGTCCTACGGTCTCATGCCAATGGTAGATATTTTCCAGACCTTGGCCGTGACTCATGCAGCCGCCCGGAAAGCGCACGAACTTAGGCTTTAGGTCGGCAATAACCTGAGCCAAGTCGCGGCGGAGTCCGTTCTTGCGGTTCATAAAGGTCTCCTGCGGGAAGAGCGACACCATGTCGATGCCCACCCGCGCCACTTTCTGCGGAATGAGGGCCAAGCGGGCTTTGGCATCGCTGCCGGTAGCCGTGAGTACGGTGGAGTACTGCTGCCAGTCTGAGGCACGGCTCTTGACCTTGCCCTTGGCCAGCACCTGACCGTCTTGACCTACCAACAGCACCTTGAAGTTCTGCTTCTGACCGCCACCCAACACATACATCGAGAAGTCGTACTTCTTGCCTTTCTCCACGACAATGCCATCCCAACCTTCGTTCCAGAGGGTGTCAAGCCCGATGATGGCGTAGTGGGGATTGTTCGCGCTGAGCGGATGCTCGGTGGCAATCTCTAAGGGACGCTGCGAGTGCCAGGAGGTGGTGGCATTCCAGCCGCGATGGTCTTTCTCAGTATATTCGAAGTCGCGGTTCTGCACCAGTTCGGCGTACAGTCCGCCGTCGGCTGCATAGCTGATGTCCTCGAAGAAAATGCCTATGAGCTTGTCGCTGATAGCCTTTGTCCTGCTCATGTCTACGGTCAAAGTAGCCTTGACGGGCGATGTCGGCATATTAGCGTTCTTGGCATCGTCATGCATACGCTCGCCCGACTTGCGTCCGTCCTCGGCCAACAGCTTGAAGTGCTGCTCTATTTTTGCCCATTCCGTCGGGGTAATCTCGAAGCTGTTGCCTTCATGCAGCCGTCCGCCGACGGTAGCCGTGTCCCGCGTCCAGGCTTTGTCGTCTATCTGGCTGGCCTGATCGGGCGTGAAATGGCGGAAGTTAGGCGTGGCCGAAGTCCAGCGCTTACCCTCGGGCGACCTAAAGTAGATGTCAAACGTTCCGTCGGGATTGGGAAACAATACTGGGTCCAAGCATTTCGAGGTACTCATGACAGGATAGTCCTGCGGCCGCCAGTTAATGAGGTCGTTGCTGTAGGCGGCGGCAAACTGTGGCGAGTGGTCGTTCACCTGAAATACCAAGCGCCACGTGCCATCGTGGGCACGGGTAACGCTGGGGTGAAACATCTTCTTCTCTGCTCCCCACGTGCCGTAGTCGGAAGAGCAGAGACGGCCGGCCTCGCGCCACTTGCCGCCCTCCTGCACGGCAATGTGAAGCCCCCCATTCTTGTCGGGCGAATAGATGAAAACCTGTCGGTTGTCGTCGGCCTTTGCCGCGATGGCCGTAGCCTGAAATGCCGCGATGGCCAGGGTCAGTAGTTTTAATTTCATAGCTCTTTTTGTTCTGTTATTGCATTTCTGCCTGCAAAGATACTAAAAAATATGAATTATGAATTACGAATTATGAATTATTTTGTACCTTTGTACGCAGAATCCTAAAACCAAAAACAAAAGACAGATGAGAAGACACATTCTGACAGTATTGTTGCTTGCCGTCGCCACACTTATGCAGGCTGAGGACGGCAGCAAGTTGTGGTTGCGCTATGCCGAAGTGAACAAGGCTAAAGTGACGGGGCCCGAGTGCGTGGCAGCCGACGAACTGCGCAAGTATTACCAAGGTGCGGAAGCAACGTTAGTTATCGACCCGACGGTAGCCGACGACGAGGGCTACATCGTCAGCGGCAGCACCGTCAAGGCCAAGACCGAAAAGGGACTGCTCTACGGCGCATACGCATTATTAAGAGGTGAAAGCGGTGCCTCGAAGCCGTTCTTCAAGATGCGCATCCTCAATCATTGGGACAACCTCGACAGCTCCATCGAGCGCGGCTATGCCGGACGCAGCATCTTCTGGCCGACGTTCGACCCGCAGCACATCAAGGAATATGCCCGCGCCAATGCCTCGTTAGGCATCAACGGCACCGTGCTGAACAACGTGAATGCCTCGCCCAAGATGCTGTCAGCTGAGAATTTAAATAAGGTGAAGCAGATAGCCGACATCCTGCGCCCTTATGGCATCCGTGTCTATCTGTCAGTCAACTTCGCTTCGCCGATGGGACTCGGAGGACTGAAGACGGCTGACCCCCTGAACGCTCAGGTGAAGAAGTGGTGGAAGAAAAAGGCCGATGAAATCTACAAAATCATTCCCGACTTCGGCGGCTTCCTGGTAAAGGCTAATTCTGAGGGACAGCCCGGCCCTGGCGACTATAACCGTTCGCACAGCGACGGAGCCAACATGCTGGCCGATGCGGTGGCTCCCTACGGCGGCATCATCATGTGGCGCTCGTTTGTCTATGGTTCCAAGCATAAGGGTGAGGACCGTGTGAAGCAGGCGGTCTCAGAGTTCAAGCCCGACGACGGCAAGT
>JAEEVT010000197.1 GCA_016291005.1 Prevotella sp.
AAGTGAAAGGCGATAATGATGCAGTTGAGTCTTACGATGAAGATGAACTGTATTCCAACGAGTATGACATGAAGGACGAGTGGATGAAGGACTTAATCGAGTTTGTGTAGTATGGCAAGTGGATATTACCCTGCGGGTGCAGAGCATGATCCTAATGCACCCTACAATCAGTGCGACCCGCCCGAAGTGGAGGTGGAGCTGACGATGACTGAGACGCTGACAAAGACCGTCCCGCACTACACCAACAAGGTTTGGTGCGTGTACGACGAGGAAGGCTACGGCAGCTGGGAAAGTGACGGCTTCGACCCCAACGAGGAGTGGACGCAGAACTACTGGACGCTGGAGCAGACGCTGCAGCTGGCTCTCGATGAGATTACGGCTGTGCGCGCTGAGGCTGAACGCCAGCAGCGGCAGTTGGAGGAACACTACGGCGTGCGTCACAACACGATACCGGGCTATTTTCATCCGACGGAGTTTGAAGTCAAAAGGCGGCAACATTTGAGCGACGCGATGGACCGCGTACGCCATCTGAAAGCCCTCGAAGATGCTCTGAAGGACTGGGAGTATGAAGACAGGGAGGTAGAATTTAATGTTTAAAACGAAAGATGACTAGATCAAATTTATCAGATAGCGAGCTGGCCGCACTGGCGGCTCGCATCCAACAGAACTATAATTACGACGACCACAGCGGAAAGCTCGTGAATAAGCGGACGGGCAAGGTGGTGAGAGGCAGAAAGGGCGCACAAAGAAATGGTGAATACCGTTATTTGAATATGCACTTTAGTGCCTCTGGCAAAGATTGTCAATTCCAAATGCACAAAATAGTCTGGGCTTGGCACCACGGGCGGTTTCCGACGCTGCAGATAGATCACATCAACGGCAACGGCTTCGACAACCACATCGGGAACCTGCGCGAAGTGACGCAGTCGGAGAACAACATGAATAGGCTTTACCGTTGGAAGCCGAACGCCGACACTGGATTGCCGGGGGTGTATAAAAACGGAAGTGGCTATCAGATATTCGTCGCGCAGCACCGCTATTACTTCCGCGACCGGTTTGAGGCGTTCTATCATCTGACACTGCTAGGGCGCAGGTTTAAAAGTGTGGAATGAGAAATGTGGAATGAGGAATGATTGCTTCGCAATGTTTTAATGTGGAATTATCAATTTTTCATTGAACAATCGCCGAAGGCGACCATTCAACATTCAACACTCAACATTAATAATTTTATTAACAATTTTCGACCAAACGAATTTACAATTATGCAGATTTCAGAATTAGCATTACAGAAGATCAAGGATTTTGAGGGCTGCCGCCTGACGGCTTATCAGGACGCGGCAGGAGTATGGACTATTGGCTACGGCCACACGAAGGGCGTGAAGCCGGGCGACAAGATTTCGCAATACTGGGCGGACGACTGCCTGCGGCAGGATATCGAGCAGGTGGAGGCGCAGATAGACGAGCTGGGATTGCCGCTGAGCCAGCCGCAGCTGGACGCGCTGGTGTCGTTCGTGTTCAACGTGGGCATCGGCAAGTTCAAGGAGTCGACGCTGCTAAAATACATCCGTGCCGGACGTTCAGAGAACGACATCAAGTGGCAGTGGCGCAGGTGGATTTATGCAGGCAATCCCGCCCGTACAATGCCCGGACTCATCAAGCGACGAGAGTGGGAATCCATCAGATTTTTTAGCGTCTGCTAAGAGCTATCAAGAATTAGAGAATTAGAGAATTTTTATTACAGACAAAATTATGGAAAAGAAAAAATTAGAGAATTAGAGAATTTTTATTACAGACAAAATTATGGAAAAGAAAAAGAATGTTTCGCCTTCCGTTGAGGAGGCAAAATTACGCATAGAGTTGTACAACGATTTGAGTGCGGAGCTAAGTGACCTGTCACTCGAGGAAACACGCATTGTATTGGAAGAAATGGAGAAGTACGTGAAGTTGATAGTTAGCAACGTCAATATGGAGCGTCGTCTTTTCCTGGTGTACTCCGAATGCGTTGATATTGTGTTTGACTACTTCTACAAGATTGGGCAGCTGAGTCCAGACAATGACAGCTTCGACCCCGATATCCGTAAGCATATTGACGACGTTCTCATCACGATAGCCAACGAACATGATGCAAGTTGAACTGATAGAAGGAATGATTGCCAATAAGCTGGAGCTTAGCGGCATGAAGAACGAAGGGTGTGAAGGGCAGTGCAGGGCACTGCTCTACCACCTGTATACGGCTGTGGAGCTGTTCCGACTGATGGTGCCAGCCGAGAAGCAGATAGCGAAGGAATGGCACGACGTTTTCGCGAAGGACTTCCGCGTAAATCAGTTCTTAAAAGAGCTAAAAAGCAAAAAGAACAAAGAAAAGACGGCCCCTGCACCCCATAGAAAAGAAAAAAACAAAAAAGAAAA
>JAEEVT010000005.1 GCA_016291005.1 Prevotella sp.
TCATCGTCTCCAAGAGTTCCATGCTTTCTCCCCTCCTTATGGAAGGGTCGGGAGAGGCTATTTCCCGTTGGGCCAACGCCTCCCACGGTCTCGACGCCCTGCTAAACCCCTGGGTGCTCATCTTCGGACTGGCCGTCATGTTCCTGGCACGTGTCCTCGGCATACTCTATATTATAAATAATGTGGACGACGAGGACATCCGCTCTCGGGCAAGCGTCCGACTCATCGGCGCCGCAGTACCCTTCGTCGTACTCTTTGTCGCCTACCTCGTTCACCTGCTCCTGAAGGACGGCTATGCCTACGACGAAGCCGGCGTCATCTCGATAGTACCCTACAAGTACCTCGACAACTTCCTCACCCTTTGGCCACTTACCATCCTCTTCCTCGTCGGCGTCGTGCTCGTACTCTTCGCCATCGGAAAGGAAATCGTCAGTCGCCCGTCATCAAAGAGTAAATCTATTTGGTTTGCAGGTATCGGCGTCGTACTCGTCGTACTGCCCCTGCTGCTCATGTCGGCATGGAACGGCACGGCCTATTACCCCTCCACCGCCGACCTGCAGTCGTCGCTGACCATCGTCAACTCATGCTCCAGCGAGTTCACCCTGCGCACCATGTTCTACGTCTCGCTGCTCATCCCCTTCGTCCTCGCCTACATCGCCTACTGCTGGTGGAGCTTGGACAAGAAGAAGCTGACCCGCGACGAGATTGCCGAGGGGCACGCATATTGAAATAATAAAAGAATTAAAAAATAAAAGATTCTTTGACCTAAAGGTGCAAAGTGTGGATTCACAATGAAAAAACGCTTCACGTCTATAGTCGGGCGTGAAGCGTTTTTCTTAGCTTATCCGATGTACTTCAGGATCATGTCCACAATCTCGTCTTCCGTCTTGCCATCCACAGAAATGATGAGGTCGTAGTTGCGGGTGTCGTAGCGCGAAGTCTTGGCGTACTTTTTCACGTAGTTCTCGCGCATCGTGTCAACCCTCTCGATAATCTTGCGGGCCTCGTCCTCAGTCACATGCTGCTTCCTCATCACTCGAGCCAGACGGAAGGGCATCGAAGCCCTGATAAAGATGCTCAGACGATTCGGACAATCGCGCAACACAAAGAAGCCCGAACGACCTGCTACCACGCACGATTCCTCGGCGGCAATGCTCTTCAGAATCTCAGTCTCCACCTTGAACACCGTATCCGTATCAAGCGGTTGTACATCATCATCATCATCCCGCGGAATGTAGTAATTGGCCGAACCCGGACCAATTATCAGCTGGCGCTTCAGCTCAGTCCACCAGTTCTGCTTAGCGCCTTTCAGCTTCTCAATGTCATACACACTAAGGTGGAACTTCTCCTGCAAGCCCTTGATGACGGCCTTGTCGTAGAATTCCACGCCCAACTTCTCAGCAAGCTTACTGCCAACGGTACGTCCGCCGCTGCCCAACTCACGATTGATTGTGATAATGAATTTCTCGTTCTTATTCATAATATGATAGCTTTTAAGGATGCTCTTTATTTCTTCGTCGGCAAAGATAAACAAAAAAATCGGACTAACCAAACAAAACCTTCAGAAATCACCGTACTTTCCCTCAGAAATCACCGTAATTTCCCTCAGAAATCACCGTAATTTCCCTCAGAAATCACCGTGATTTCCTCAAGAAGTTGCCGTGATTTCTTGCAATTATTGCCGTGATTTCCAACGGAAAGTACCGTGATTTCTGTGGGTTGTTGTGATGGTTTGCGAATGTTTTTGAAACGGCAAAGGAAAAGGAGGGAAAAACGGACTCGGGGTTATCTTTTCGTCTTTTTCGGGGTGTTTTATTGGCTGTTTGGCATAAAGTTTGTACCTTTGCACCCTGTATGATAGTATGTATAGCAGAGAAGCCCAGCGTGGCGAAGGATATTGCCCGGATTATCGGCGCGACCAGCAGCCACGACGGGTATATGGAGGGTAACGGTTTCCAGGTGACGTGGACGTTCGGCCACCTGTGTACGCTGAAGGAACCTCACGACTACACGCCGATGTGGAAGTCGTGGAGCTTGACGGCGCTGCCGATGATTCCAGAACGGTTCGGCATCAAGCTCATCGACCAGCCGAGCATCAAGAAGCAGTTTGCCGTCATCGAACAGCTGATGCAGCAGGCCGAGCGCATCGTGAACTGCGGCGACGCGGGCCAGGAGGGTGAGCTCATCCAGCGCTGGGTGATGCAGAAGGCTGGCGCGAAGTGTCCCGTCAGCCGACTGTGGATATCGTCGATGACTGACGAGGCCATCCGCGAGGGCTTCCAGAGCCTGAAAGACCAGCAGGACTACCAGCCTCTCTACATGGCGGGCCTCAGCCGAGCCATTGGCGACTGGCTGTTGGGCATGAACTGTACGAGGCTCTACACCTTGAAATATGGTCAGAACCGACAGGTGCTTTCCATCGGCCGCGTCCAGACCCCTACCCTCGCCCTCATCGTCAACCGCCAGAAGGAGATTGACAACTTCAAACCCGAACCTTACTGGGTGTTGGCAACGGTCTATCGCGACACGACGTTTACGGCGACGAAGGGGAAGTTCACCTCAAAGGAAGACGGCGAGAAAGCATTCCTGGAAATCGAGGGCAAGCCGTTTACCGTCACAAGCGTCGAGAAGAAGGAGGGCAAGGAACAGCCGCCACAGCTCTACGACCTGACGTCGCTACAGGTAGACTGTAACAAGAAGTTCGGATTCTCTGCCGAGCAGACGCTGAACCTCATCCAGGCTCTCTATGAAAAGAAGTACACCACCTATCCGCGCGTAGATACACAATACCTCTCTGACGACATCTATCCCAAGTGTCCGCAGACCATGAACGGTCTGTTCCAGACGAAGTTCGGCGGCATAGCTCCATACGCCGACCTGATACGCCCCATAGGGGGAAAGCCGCTGAAGAAGTCGAAGCGCGTCTTCGACACCTCGAAGGTCACCGACCACCACGCCATCATCCCGACGGGCGTCATTCCGCAGAACCTGAGCGACGCCGAACGGAAAGTGTTCGACCTCGTGGCACGTCGCTTCATCGGCGTCTTCCTGCCCGACTGTAAGTTCTCGACGACGACGGTGCTTGGCGAGGTGGGAGCCCAAACGAGTTTGGAGCCTGCCGAGCGTGAGCAAACTCGAATAGAATTCAAGGTAACGGGTAAGGAAATCCTTGACCCGGGCTGGCGTGTCGTCAGAGAAGTGAAAGGTGAGGAAGTGAAGACTGACGACGAGAAGAAGGCTGACGACGAGGAGCGCACGCTGCCTACCTTTGTGAAGGGCGAGAGTGGCGAGCATACTCCCACGCTGACGGAGAAGTGGACCACACCCCCGCCCTACTATACCGAAGCCACGCTGCTCCGTGCAATGGAGACGGCGGGTAAGTTTGTTGAGGACGAAACCCTGCGCGCCGCCATGAAGGAGAACGGCATCGGCCGGCCGTCAAGTAGAGCCAGCATCATCGAGACGCTGTTTAAGCGAAACTACATCAAACGCGAGCGCAAACGACTGGTTGCCACACCCACAGGCATCGAGCTGATAGACCTTATCCGCGAAGACCTGCTCAAGAGCTGTGAACTGACGGGCATCTGGGAGAAGAAGCTGCGCGACATCGAGCACCAGAAGTACGATGCAGCCCAGTTTATCCAGGAACTGAAGACGCAGGTGACGGAAATTGTCCGCGACGTGATGACCGATCCGACGAACCGCCACGTCACCATCGCGCCGGTTCAGGAGGCACAAAAGAAAAAAGCCGCAAAGCAATAAAACCACCTGCCTTTGCGTTATAGAATAAGTTATGCGACAGAACTTACACCTTATATATATATTGCTGGTCGCCACACTCCTGACGGGATGCGGTGCCGAGCAGGCCATGAAGAAGGGTGACAAGTTCTATGCCTTAGGCGAATACCACGATGCCGCCGAGCAGTATAAGAAAGCCTACGCACAGACTAAGTCGAAGGAACGCACCCTGCGCGGACAGCGGGCAATGAAGATGGCGGAGTGCTACCGTCGCATCAACTACACGCAGAAAGCCATTGCTGCATATAACAACGCCATCCGCTATAAGCAGGAGGACTCGCTGACGCACTTCTACTTAGCACAACAGCTCATGAAGAACGGCAGTTACAAGGAGGCCGAGAAGCAATTCCAGACATTCATAGACTCCATAGGGAACTATGAATATAAAGACCCTCAGAATTACGAACAGCTGGCAAAGAATGGTTTGCGCTCGGCACGACAGGCTCCTGAATGGAAGAAGGAAGGCTCAGACTATACGGTGAAACGCGAGAACTTCTTCAATTCACGACGTGCCGACTACTCGCCGATGCTGGCTGGCGAAGAGAACAACCAGCTCTTCTTCACCTCGACACGAAACCAGGCCAAGGGCGACGAACTCAGCGGCATTACGGGAACCAAGAACGGCGACATCTTCTTCTCGCAGAAAGACGACAAGGGCAAGTGGCAGCGACCGGAGGCCATCGACTCCGAACTGAACACCGACTTCGACGAAGGCGTCTGCTCCTTTACGCCAGACGGTCGCGTCATGTACCTGACGCAATGTAAGACCGACCCTGACTATCCACGCTATGCCACCATTATGACGTCGAACCGCTCGGATGCCTCATGGTCCAAGGCGC
This sequence comes from Prevotella sp., assembly GCA_016291005.1. GTDB lineage: Bacteria > Bacteroidota > Bacteroidia > Bacteroidales > Bacteroidaceae > Prevotella. Next base: position 4,638 of record JAEEVT010000005.1, read on the forward strand.
AGGAAGTGAAACTGACGCGCGACACGCTGTCGGCCTTCGCCCATCCTGCCGTAAGCCCTGACGGCCAGTGGCTCTACTTCACCAGCAACATGCCCGGTGGTCTGGGCGGCTACGACATCTGGCGCGTGGCGCTGACCAACAACGGTTTAGGTGGCGTCGAAAACCTTGGCGCGCCCATCAACACTCCCGGCGACGAGATGTTCCCCACGTTCCGTCCCAACGGAGACCTCTACTTCTCGAGCAACGGCCACGAAGGCTTAGGTGGACTGGATATTTATATTGCAAAGGCAGTTGGCAGCTGGCAGTTAGCAGAAAACCAAGAGCTAACAGCAAATAGCCATCAGCTGGAACACCCAGGCTACCCCTTGAACTCGCAGGGCGATGACTTCGGCATGACGTTCGAAGGCATGCTGAACAAAGGCTACTTCTCGTCGAACCGCGGCGACGGCAAAGGCTGGGACCACATCTATTCGTTCTTCAATCCGGAAATTGTGCAGACCGTCAAAGGCTGGGTCTATGAGCAGGACGGCTACGAGCTGCCGCAGGGACAGGTCTATATGGTGGGCAACGACGGTACCAACCTGAAGCTCAGCGTCAAGGGCGACGGTTCGTTTGAACAGCAAATCAAGCCCGGCGTCGACTATGTCTTCCTCGGCACCTGCAAAGGTTTCCTCAACCATCAGGAACAGCTCCGTGTGGAGCCCGTCAAGGAGTCGCAAGAGTATGTGCTGCAGTTCCCGTTGGCAAACATCACCGTCCCAGTACTTATCGAGAACATTTTCTACGACTTTGACAAAGCCACGCTGCGCCCAGAATCTGCCGAAGCCCTCGACCAGTTAGTGGCGTTGCTGAACGAGAACCCCAACGTTACCATCGAGCTGAGCGCCCACACCGACTACCGCGGTTCGGCAGAGTATAACAAGCGCCTGAGCCAGCGCCGCGCAGAGTCCGTCGTCAACTACCTGAAGGACCACGGCATCGCCCCAGACCGCATGACCCCAGTGGGTTACGGCAAGGAGCGCCCCAAGAAGGTACGCAGGAAGTTGACGGAGAAACATCCCTTCTTAAAAGAAAACGACGTCTTGACGGAAGAACACATCAAGACGCTCGACGAGGAACAGCAGGAAATATGCAACCAGCTGAACCGTCGTACGGAATTCCGCGTGCTGCGCACTACTTACGGACTGTTTCCGAAGAAATAACCTCGCCCACACCGACGAACAGCAGACCAAACAATATGGTCGCCACAGCCAGCAGGTTGACGCTAAACGACTGCGTCGCCATTGTGCGCAGCATGACTTCGAAGTGGACAGCCAGCAGTTCCCAACCACGGAAATACACAAACAGCACCACAAACACCATGATACAGAACGGCGTCCACAGACGCATGAACGTAGAAGTCTGAGGACTGAGGGCTGAACTTTGTTCGGCCTCAATGCGTTGCATAACGCGGTCTGTGAAGCCGCCATCCTCTATCTGTTGGCTGGCCGCCTCGCTGAAAAACTGTCGTAACAAGCGTTCGTTATCTTCCGTCATATCCATTCTTTCTTAAATAGTTTGCCAATTTCTCCTTACCTCGCGAAAGATGCGACTTAATCGTCCCTTCCTTGATACCAGTAATCTTTGCGATGCCAGCAATGTCGTAGCCATCTATCAGTTGCATCGTAACACATGTTCTTTCGTCAGGCTTCAATAATGCCAAGGCGGCGTAGAGGTCCATCCTGAGACCCACCCCCATCCCCTCCCTATGAGAGAGGGGAGTAGATAGTCTATCCGCTGATTGACTCCCATCCTGAGAGTAACCACTCCCCTCCCTCACAGGGAGGGGTTGGGGGTGGGTCTGCTCCTTCCTGCGATAGTCGTAATGCACGTTATATGCTATGCGCATCAGCCAGGTCTGGAACGAGGCCAGGCCCTTGAACGAGCGGATGTTGGTGTAAGCCTTGATGAAGGTTTCTTGCGCCAGGTCGTCGCTCAGCGCCTCGTCGCCTAACGTCTGGTGCAGGAAGAAACGGCGGATAGGCGACTGGTATCGGCGCACGAGCTCGTCGAAAGCCCTGTTGTTGCCCGATACCGCCACCTGTGCTACGAGAACTATGTCACTTAGTACCGCCACCTCTTACCTTTTACCTCTTACTTCTTACATCATACATCTTCCATCTTACCTCTTTCTTATATCACCTTGCTCTTCTCGGGCATGATAATCCACGCCACGATGTAGAAGGGGATACCGGCAAAAGCCGTAAAGAGTGTGAGGGCTGCATAGCCTAAGCGAACAGCTACGGGGTCGAAATCCAGATACTCTGCAACACCTGCGCAGACACCGCCTAACACGCGGTCGTCGCTTCGATATAATCTCTTTGTCATAGTTTTATATTTTATGAAGTGAATAAAATGTTGTCCTTAGTTGTCCTAGTTGTCTTTAATTAAATCTGGTCGTCGTGCATAATTTCCCTGTTGTTTTTGCGAGCTGAGCGCGAAGCAAACACCTTACCCAGTCCGATGCAGAACACCAAGGCACCAATGCCGAAGCCCACGTTACCAGCAGCATAGCCCAGGAACACCATCAGTCCCACGCCGACGAAACACTGGCGCATGCCCTTCTGGTACTCGTCGTCAACATTCCCCGGTTTGTCCTCAAGCAACTGTTCAGGGATAGGCTGTCCTTGCTGCATTGCCATCTGCGCCAGCTTCATCTTCTGCTTGCGGTTCTTGTTGATGAAGTAGAACAAGGCAATGATTATCAGTACGGGAGCCAGCACAAAGATGATCAGTATGATGCACAGCACGAAGAACATGCCCATGATATCTTTATGATCTATTGAGTTGAGCCAGCGACCGATATCATCGTCATCCACATCATAGGTATGCGAGTGCCAGGGCGTGTTGATGGTAACGGTTCCCTTATGACTCCGGGTATGAGTAACCGCTGTGTCAGTACCAGTCGTGTCGGAGTAAACCTCCACGGCGTCCTTATTTGCCGAGTCCACCAGCTCAGTTGGAGCCTGCGGAGTATGGCGATGCTTCTGGGATGCTGCCTGAACGCCCATGCCAAGCGCAAGGAGCATAGTCATTGTAATAATAACCTTCTTCATAGTCGTATTGTTTTGTCTTAATTCTTAACTATTAACTCACTAACTTCCATATCGCCCGAACCGCGGACGCTATTTTTGAAACTCGTGACATTACCACCCAGTTTGATATCGCCGGAACCCGTCAGTCGAGATTCTACTGAGCCGCTGTTGTCAAACCACATCTTGATATCACCCGAACCTACCAGTTCTACCAAGGACTGTAAGGTCTTGACGTTCCTGACGTCCACATCGCCAGAGCCCACTAACGACACATTGATGCGATCACAAATGATGTCGTCAAACTTAATGTCACCAGAGCCGTTCAGCGTGATGTCAAGGTTGTCGGTATCCACGAGACCATTACTCTCGAAGTCGCCAGAGCCCTTCAACTCAATGCCGAGGAAGTCAGGAGAGCTCACGTAGACTGTAACGTCATCAGCGTCAGACACGCCTAAGTTAATGAGTTTTCCTTCACCCTTCATTCTAACCACCAGCTTGTTGCCAGTCACATAGGTTTCTACATCGTGGAGAACTTTGACGGGAGCCTCAACACGAACAGAGAATGAGTCGTTCTGGGTGTACTTAACGTCTAACGAACCCTGCAGTTCTATGCGCTCAAAGTCCTTCAAATCGCGCTCATGCATGGCCTGCGGCTCCGTTTTGGAGTATCTCACCTTCAATCCGCTACATGCACAGGATGTCAGCATCCCGATAGCCACAACTGCTAATAATACTTTTTTCATACGTTCTTCTTTTTTGTTGCTTTTTATCCGTTAGACGTCATAATTCGCTATTAAGTTGCAAAGTTAAGAAAAAAAATCGTATCTTTGCACACGGAATGGCAAAATTACCTGTCGAGTTTACGGAATATACGCGCCAGTTGATGGGCGACGAACGCTTCGAACGCTACTTGCAGTCGTTCGAAGAGGAACCGCCTGTGAGCATCCGCTTGAATCCGAAGAAACTGGCTATTAGAAGTTGGCCATTAGCTGTTAGCAAAGAGCCAATAGCCAATAGTGAGCCCGTTCCTTGGTGCCGCAACGCCTACTACCTGTCCCAGCGTCCTAACTTTACTTTCGACCCGCTGTTTCACGCTGGCTGCTACTATGTGCAGGAAGCCGCGTCGATGTTCCTCGACGAGCTGCTGCGCCAAGTGAATCATGGGGACTGGAACACTGATAAAAGCGAACCAGGAGATCAGGGTTCTCCGCAAGCGGAGTGTGGCACGCAATCCATTCCCTGTGATTCATTAGACCTTTGTGCTGCACCTGGTGGCAAGTCCACCCTCCTCCGTGCGGCACTACCCGAAGACTGCGTACTCTACTCCAACGAACCCATCCGCAACCGCGCCAGCATCCTTTTGGAGAACGTGACCAAATGGGGCTACGCGAACCACTTCGTCACCAACCTCTACCCTGAGGTTTACCGTAAGTCGAAGCTCTGCTTCGACCTCATCCTCTGCGATGTCCCCTGCTCCGGTGAAGGCATGTTCCGCAAAGATCCTGCCACCATCGGCGAGTGGAGTCCACAACAGGTGGAGAAGTGCTGGCGCCTGCAACGCGAGATAGTGGACGACGCCTGGGCATGCCTCAATCCCGGTGGACTATTAGTATATAGTACCTGTACCTTTAATACTAAAGAGAACGAGGAGAATATCCGCTACTTCTTAAAGCAGTACGACGCCGAGCTGGTTTCCGTCAACATCAAGCCGGAATGGAACATCACGGGGTCACTACTCCCTGGCTTCAATGGTCCAGTCTATCGTTTCATTCCAGGCCTGTCGCGTGGTGAAGGACTTTTTATCTGCGTGTTGCGCAAAGGAAGCGGATCGGCAGTTTTCACGGAGAAGACTGAATGTTCCCACGCTGGGAACAAACGATTCCCACGGCGGGAACAATCGATTCCCACGCTGGGAACAATCCCTTTACACGTAGATAATCCTCGGGCTGAACTATCTTATGCTCAAGCCATAGCCTACCTGCGCGGCGAGGCTCTGCGGCTGCCAGAGGACACACCACGTGGTGAGGTGACGGTAACCTTTCAAGGATTTCCACTCGGCCTGGTGAAGAACATCGGTTCGCGCGCCAATAACCTCTATCCCAAAGAATGGCGCATCAGGACTACCCACGTTCCCGACACCTACCAACCAGTAATTGAGTTCAGAGTATAAAGATTAGAGTTCTCTCTTCGAAAGTATGGTCTTACGATGAGAGTTTAGTGTTTTTTCTCGTAGTCAACAAAAGCATATCGGAAAGCATGACGATCGTCGGTGTCATGCTCTTCGCGCCATACCTCTTGCCAGTCGCTATAGTCCGGGAAGAAAGTATCAGCCTCGGCAGGCGTGTCGTCAATCTCCGTCAGACAAAGGCGGTCGGTTTTGTCCATCAGATTGCTATATAAGGTAGCGCCGCCGATGATGAAGATATCCTCGTCGGGCTTACAAGTCATGATAAACTCATCCCAACTGGTGAAGCATTCGCAACCTGGCAACTGCTTCGTCGAGCGTGTCAGTACGCAATTCCTACGATTGGGCAGCGCTCCCTTGGGCAGCGACTCATACGTCCGCCGACCCATCAGGATGGTATGTCCCGTAGTCAATGCCTTAAACCGCTTCAAGTCATTCGGCAACCAGTATATCAGCTTTTTCTTATATCCGATGGCCCTGTTCTTCGCCACCGCGGCAATCATCGAAACCATAAACTATGAACTATGAATTTTGAACTATGTCATCGACCTTGGTCGCTTTGACCTTAGGTCAAAGAACTATAAACTATACACTAACTTCCGCTTTGATATGCGGCCAGGGGTCATAGTCCTCCAACTGGAAGTCTTCGTATTTGAAGTCGAAAATCGACTTTACGCTCGGGTTAATCACCATCTTAGGCAGGGGGCGCGGCTCGCGTGTCAGTTGCAGGCGGGCCTGGTCCAGATGGTTCAGATAGAGATGCGTATCACCAGTAGTATGGATGAAGTCGCCAGCCTCCATGTCACAGACCTGTGCCATCATCTGCAGCAGCAGGGCGTATGAGGCAATGTTGAACGGCACACCTAAGAAGGTATCGGCACTCCGCTGATAAAGCTGCAGCGACAGCCGGCGGCGAGCCCCACCCGAAGGGGAGGAACCCTGCTGCTCTCCTTCTGAAGTAATCGGAGCCGTATAGAACTGGAAAATGGTATGACACGGTGGCAAGGCCATGCGGTTTACCTCGGCAACGTTCCATGCCGAGACTATCATACGGCGCGAGTCGGGATTATTCTTCAACTGGTCCACCACCATCTGAATCTGGTCTATCACGCCACCGTCGTAGTCCGGCCACGAGCGCCACTGGTGCCCATAGACAGGCCCCAACTCGCCGTTCTCGTCAGCCCACTCGTTCCAGATGCGCACACCGTGCTCCTGGAGGTACTTCACGTTGGTGTCACCATTGAGGAACCACAGCAGTTCATAGATGATTGATTTCAGGTGCAACTTCTTGGTAGTCAACAACGGGAAACCATCTTGCAAGTTGTAACGGCTCTGAGTGCCGAAGATGCTAAAGGTACCAGTTCCCGTGCGGTCACCCTTCTGCGTGCCCTCAGTCAGAATGCGATTAAGTATGTCTAAATATTGCTTCATATTCTTTGAACTTTGTTATCGACCTTGGTCGCTTTGACCTTTAGGTCTATGAACTATTTCACCTTCACTGCCGAGTAATTGATGTTCAGCGCGTCGGCACGGCGTAGAGCCTGCTTCACGTCGTTGATGAGTCCCATCTCCGTATCTCTGTCAGCACGGATGCTCACCACCAAGTGCTGGCGGTCTTCTTCCGTCATGCTTGAGCGTTCCTGGGCGATGGCCTCACCAATCTGGGAGACGCTGACTAAACGGTCGTTCACCTGGACACGCGACTCCTGACCAACCACCCTGCCCTGCGCATCGACAGGCTTGCCGATGAACACATAGACCACGCTCGACTTGCGCACCGCCTTATCGACCTCCGTACCCTGCGGCACGTTATACTGGACCTGCGGCTTGACGTCTCGCATGTGAGTGACAATCATAAAGAAGAACAATACCGTGAATATCAAATCCGGCATCGCCGCCAGGTTCAACCCCGGCACCCTACGCTTGTCCTGTCTACGAAAACGACTCAAGGTAATTCTTAACTTTTAATTCATAATTCCTAATTCTTAATTCCTTCAGCTATTCTCTGAGGATAGCGCTGCATGATGGTTTCGCGCTCCTCTTGAGAACAGTCACGGAGAGAATGACCATACTTCTGGCTCGCCATCTTCTCTCGCAGCGAACGGTAGGCAGCCACCACGGCGTTCTGCATCTCGAAGTAGGCATTGTAGCTGGTCTTGCGGTCGGTCTCAACAGCTATCATGTGGCGGTCGGTCTGACGCGAAGCCACAAACGACTCCACCTGAGCCGTCAGCTCCTGCAAAGTTACCGTCGAGTCGTTGCAGAAGAGGTGGTCGTCAGCATCTATACGTATCTGGAGTACGTTGCTGCGGCTGATGTCCTGCTGCTCCTGTTGCTGTTCGTCGACAGGCGGCAGACGACGTCCCAGTCCCTTGTCGGTATCCATCGACGAGGTCACCAGGAAGAAGACCAGCAACATAAACGAGATGTCTGCGGTCGACGTCGTATTGAGTTCAGGAACACTACGCTGCTTTCTTCTAAACATGATTCTTATGATTGTCCATCCAGAACGAGCGCGTGGCCGATACGACGACGGCAACGACTGCCACGAAGAGGGCTATGTACATCAGCCATAACATGACCTCTGCCATTAAGTTATTACCTGCTTCAGCCATTGTTGCGCGTTTTATAGTTAGTAATCGAGTCCATCAGCGTAATGGCGCTTTCTTCCATGTGAAGCGTCAAGCGGTCAATCTTAGAGATGATGTAGTTGTAGAAGAACTGCAGGATGACGGCAACAATAATACCGAAGATTGTCGTTATCAGTGCCACCTTCATGCCCTCGGCCACGATAGTCGGACTGATGTCGCCTGCCGTCTGGATGCGGTCAAAGGCCATTACCATACCGATGACGGTACCTAAGAATCCTAAAGACGGCGCTACGGCAATGAACAGTCTAATCCACGAACAGCCTTTCTCCATCTGCGATATCTGGACGGCACCGTAGTTTGTCAGCTGACGGTCTATCTGTTCCAGTGGCTCCTTGATGTGAAGCAGTCCCTGATAGCAGATGCTGGCCACGGGACCACGCGTGTTTCGGCACAGGGTCTTGGCTCCCTCCACATCGTTGGCTTCCAAACGGGCATCAACGTCGGCCACCAATTTCTTGGCATTCACCTCCGACAGCGTCAGGAAAATGATACGCTCGATGCAGAACGCCAGGCCCAACACCAGAGCCAAAGCCACCAACGACATAAAGCTCGCCGAGCCCTCGATGAACTTCCGCTTCAACAGCTTATGCAGTCCACCGCCTTCTTCGGCACCCTCAGGGTCATCACCCTCAATGTCGGCCATCGCCACCGTCAACGCCGAGTCAGCCACCAGTGTGTCACTCTTTACCAGTTCCGTCGTGTCACCCTTCGCCAGTACAGTTGTATCCTTCGCGGTCGGCTGCTGTGCGTATGCCATCAGCACAATGCCCAACGCCACCGTCAAGAATAATAACAAGATGATTCTCTTCATTGTTTTTTCAGAATTTGAGTGCAAAGATACTGCAAACCGACTGAAAAACCAAATTATAACTTGTAATTAAGAATAATTTGTGGACTTAATTAAATATAATTAGGATAATTCCTTTCCCTGAACAGTAAGACTACTATTCATGCCAGGGTGCTGAGTAGTTACTTTCCCTGACCCAATGACAGGTTTGGTTTAGATGTCGAACTTCTCAATGTCAACACGCGTCACGACATTATCCGTACAGAAATAGATGCGAGGTATGATGCTGGTGGCAAAGAGACTGTAAATCCTGCGGTCATCCTGTGGCGAATAAGGTATCACCAACCCGTTGGCAGCCCAATATGCTGCCACGCTCTCCCTGTCTTCCTCGCGACTGATAGCCACCATCTGGAAGTCCGGCTCATCCTTGTGCTCCAGATAGTACTGATTCAGCTGCGGCAAGTCACGCTGGCAGTCCTTGCACGAAGTATTAAAGAAAACGATGACCGTCTGCCCCTTCAGATGCATCGTCGACCATTGGCTGGTAGTCTGGTCTTGTTGCGGATTAGTCGTTTCAGGGTACGTCATAGTTACCGTAAAAAGCGGCACAAGGTCTCCGACCTTCACCTTTTCCGTCACCTCGGCATTGTCATCCTCGTCATCGTTCATGCTGCAACCAGCAAATATGCTGCTGCACCCCAGCAAAAGGAGGTACAGCAGCATATTATATATGACATATTGCTTACTTCTCATCGCACAAAGATCTTAGCCGTCTTCTTGCTGCCAGCACTTTCCGCCTCGATGACGTAAGAACCCTGCGACAGCTGGAACTGCACATTCGTGCCACAATCAGCTGTTTCAAACGCAGTTGATCCGCTGACATTGACAGCACGCACATAGCTGATGTTGTCTTTAGCAGTAACCGTCACCAAACCATTGCGAACGCTGATGACAAGACCCTCAGCCACATCCTGCTTCAGGTTTCCTGACATATCAGTACTTGTCAGGTAGTAGCGTCCGTAGTCGTTCGGCTGCACACTGATGGATTCTCCGTCATTGACTGCTGTCGAAGTACCAGTCATCGCGTCGAACACAAACAACTGTTTATCGTTTGTTGTTTCCTGGTTATTGTTTATTGTCACTTCCACCAGGTCGTCGCTGCTGCAAGTCACACCAAACGATACTAGTTGCAACTCCGGCATCTGGTTGATGCTCACAGCCGTGCCATCAGCTACTGTGTAAACCATTGGAACATCAGCGAGGTTCGAATCGAAGAGCGTCTCCACGGTCTGTCCCCCACCAAGCATGATGCTCGCTATCGAACTGCCGGCATCGTTCTTAGCCGTCAACTGCAAAGCTCCAACAGCTGGTGCAGGAGTCGAGGTGACATTATAACCGTCTATCATCATGGATGGGGTGAAGGTAATCTGCGTAGCGCCCTCCTTTGCTTTCACGAAGAAGGACTGCATAGGTGCAATGGAACCTGTAGTTATTGGCGATCCCGTATTGTTATCGTTGTATGTCCAATAACCTGTTCCTGTCTCAAGGTTGTCACTATTCTCACTCAAGAAGGTAGCCATATTGATAGAACACAGATAGGGATTGCCCACCAGCTGATAGGCAGACGGAGATGACTGGATATCGGCTATCAGAGCATTATAGGTTCCGTTGCCTGCCGAACGTGACGTAGAGCCATACTGTGTACCATAGGTAACACCGCTGATATCGGGCGTACCATCTGTGAGCAATTTACCCGTAGTAGCCTTGCTGACATTCTGGGTCAACTTTCCGTCCGAAGGCGACGTATTATCCCACTGGTAGTAGTCGTAACTGGTATCAGCCTTTGGCAGGCGGATCAGTGTCTTGGCAGTCTGATCCTTCTTATGCGGACGGATAGCAAATGCCGTCCATGTGCTGTATGGCACCGTCACGTCATTATACTCATGACTCCACTGGTTCAGTATCGTACTCACGCCACCAGGAATGTTAGCACTGTACTTAGTTGCCCTCACGTCGTTGGTCTTGGTATAGACACTGACGCCCTGCTGGGTCCATCCCTTCTGATAGATGGGATACTTGGTGCGACTATAAGCAAAGCCTGCAGCATCAGCTATCGTAGAGAAGCTGATAGGCAGGAATGCCTCTGTTATCTGCCGGCCATTAACTGCTTCCGTCGTAGAATAAGGCACATACATATCACCAGCATAAGTATTCTGCAGCGGTGTAGACATCAGTGTCCAGGTGTTGCTGGTCAGCTCCTTCTCCACCCAAACCTTCTCGTAGGTCAGCCATTGCTGGTTCAGCAACTCGGCAGCAGGCTTCATATACAGTTCCTTGGCCCAGTTACCATAGAACTTCTCGCAGTCGTAGACATCGCCCGAGATACTATGATCCTGGCACGTATGCTCAGTATAGCGTACCATCAGGTCGTACTGGATGTTCGTCGTTGCACCTGTACCCACGTTGCTATAGATACCCTCCGTGTTATATGCCAGGTTCACCAAATGAGGCGCTTTCAGTCCCGACGGAATGGTGACGTAAGTGAACTTCATCGGTACGTAGGTCTTGGGAGTGGTATTGATATTCTGCTCACTATTGTTCTTATAGCCATTGGGATGGCCTGCCGTTGCGTGGTTGTCAGCTGTGGCAGCATCGGTAACTTCACCCTTATACAACTCTGCACGCTCAGAACGTTTCCAGTTGGCATCGCTGTTCCACTCGGCAGTAGTTCCGTTCCATGTCACAAACTCTGGGACAACCTTCAACAGGAACTCTACATTTCCCTCACAGGCATTAGGATCGTCAGCATCTTTAATCTGGAAGAACAAACGGTAGGCAAAGCCCTCCTTGAAATCTGGCTTTTCAACGCCAGCACCATGGAGATTGACCGAGATATACATTTGACTACTACTGATGGTCGTTGCCTCAAAGGTAGCTACCTTGTTGACATTGGCTGTTATCTTTGAGTCGGTGGTCTGGTAGGCATCCGACGATGCATATTTCAGCAAGTCGAGGTCGCCCATAATATTCAGAGTGCCAACTTTTGCCGTTTCACCTTCTTTCACCTTGAACGTATTGACAGGAATGTGGAGCAGATAACCATCACCCTTCTGCATATTCAGCAACTGTTCCTTGCCCACACGTATGACACGGATGTCTTCGGGATAAGTGGTGACATCCTCAAATCCCAGCACCAGTGTCGGAGCATTTGCAGTGGTATTAATGGTAAAGTTGTATTCAAGCGGTGAACAGATATGGAAGTCCAGCGTGCCGTTATTCACCACATCCTCAATGGGCAGTGCAGCTATTGACGGGGTCGCACTCGATATCGTACCATTATAACTATTGGAGCACGACAAGAAGAGTAGCCCCTCCGAAATGGCCTGGTTGATGACAGCATAATATTGAGGATTTACGCTCTCATAACTTGGCACCAAATTCGTTGCTGTCTTATAGGCATCAGAACCACTTACATTTTCCTTATTGCGATAATGCTTCAAGGCATCCGAGAGATAGTAGCCGTTTTCACCGACTGTTATCTTGTAGGCATTGAACTGTTCTAACGTTCCCTTGAAATAATCGAAGTGTACGCCTTCGTAAGCCTTGAAGCCAGAAATCTCGTCATCGTCAGGCATCTGCAGCACTACCTTCAGATTGACCGTAGCCTCACCTGTCGAGCAGCTGCCGTCGACAGTTGTGACAACCTCGCCTGAACTATCCTGCATCTCCAGAAACATCATCTTCGGCACGAAGATAGGACTATAGGCATCACAGGCGTCCGTATTCTGTCCCCAGAGGGCCTCGTCAGTCACGGCAGACTCTCCTAAGGAGTAAACAGAGACGTAGTACTGCTCGCCCTGTTCCAAGGCAAAGCCTTTCTTGGCCAACGAGAAATAAAGCAGGCCATCTGTACCTGTGAAGAAGCCGTTTGTACTTGAAGAGGCGACAAAATCGCTTTCACTCGGAACAGGCTCAGGTACAGTGTTTGGAACAACTGTCGTACCATACAGGTTATCATTATTGTCGTACAGAGTAGCATCGGTCAATGGGGTACCATTGCTGTTACACAGACGCCAGTAGACATTCTTTCCCATCTTACTCGACAGAGACTCGGCATCAACATAGACATTGATTACCACCTTCTTGTCACCACACTGTACATCCTGCTGCTTCACCTTCAGCTTGGCATTGCTCGTATAGAACTGCAACTGGTCGACGGCGTAGTCGGCACCCTGCGTGCCAGGAGAATAGTTGTCGATATCCACCTCATAATGGTCCACATTGGTCAAGTCTACCGAAGAGGGGATTGCCACCCGACCATACACCTGATACCATATTCCGTTTGAATAAGCACCATTGACCATCGTACTAAGGTTCGACGAGTGGAACGACACGACGCGGGTTCTCTCACCGTTGCCCTTGATGGCATATACGGTAGCCATAACCTGCGGATTCACTTGGCCACTTGTCATATTGGCAACGACACCCGTGAAGCAGAGCTCAGAGCCAGCACAAAGGTCAGCATTGAAGGCCATCTGCGCAATGGTACGCGACTCGTCAGAAGCATCGACATAGAGGAACGAGCCATACTTGCCTTTATCCTGCAAACCATAATAATAGGTGTAGTCGTAAAGCAATGTGCCGTCCCACCAATGGTACTTATAATCTGCTGGCGAGAATGACTTGTTCATCGACCTCAGCAACATATAGTCTCCATGGATTGGCGAAATACCAACCATATCGTCATTAGATACCAATACACGACGGACGTCAGGATAACAGAAACCATACTGGGCTACATCCCAAGGCAACGATTCCGTGGAGTGGTTCTTACTTTGCTCTGACAGGTCGGCAGAGAGTTCTGTGCCGCAAAGGCCGTCGAAGTCAACAGTAGCCTGCAACGTCATGTGCTGGCGCAAATAGGCTTCCGTACGCTCTAAGGGCAGTTCGCTGACAGCGAATCCCGGAGCTTCAATCAAGTTCACTTCATAGTGCACGACAGGAGCCATCACACTGCCGTCACCGATGTATCCCACCAAATGGAAGCGATTGCCATAGGTGGCTGTGATACTCTTTGACGTTCCACCTGAAATGGGGTTATAGGTACCACTCAAGGCTCCTACTGTGAGGAGTGAGATTCGGTTGGTTTCTGAGGAACCCGACAAAGCAGTGACCGCCAGCTTGTTGTCATTACGATAGATGCCCGTTTCATCCTCGTAGTAGGCATACCATGCTATCTTGCTACATTTCAGCTGTGCCGTTCCACTATTAATATAATAATAGTCAAGCTCAGAGAGATTGGCACGGATGGAGAACTCGGTGTTGGCATCCTTCATGGCTACACTGATGCGGCCGTTATCCTCTGCCAACTGGAACATATCTTTACCACCTGCGTTCAGTTTGTCATGACCTATCTGGATGTCGGTAGCAATGACCGATGCAGGGCGGATGTGGAAGATGTAGCGGGTGCTCAGAGTGGGCTCATGCATCAGGTAGGGTTTCTTTTTGCCCTCAAAGCCTGGACGGCTATCGTCAGCCGAACCGGTGTAGATACCGTCGTAGTACTTACTGACATCACAGGCAATGTTCACTAAACCATCCAAGCCAGCAGGATTGAAGGTAACACCCACATTCGTATGAACGGGGCGAATTCCATTGACACTATTGTTCAGCATAAACAAGCCACGACTCACCGTAGCACCTTGATTGGTCTCTGTCAAATCTTCCAGCATAGAGCTGGCACCGCCGGCAATAGCTAAGCGGGTATTGTTGGCATCGGTCATCCAGTCATACCAACGGATGTAGGCCGCAGGTTCCAGGACATCGCCAATGCCATAGTAATTTTCAAACGGCAGCTTCAAGTTGATGGGCGTACTGCTGGTGGGATCCACATAGATGTCGTATTCTACCGTATGTACTCCCTGACGAATCTTTTCATTGACGTTCTCACGGGTACTGTTACTGTTGTTCCAGTTGTACTGTTGTACCACATCGGCAAAGTCAGCCTGTGTGTGGTAAGGCCGCTCGGAGGCACCCTTATCATGGACAAACAGGAATGCAGTCTCCTTAAAGAAGCTATAGGTATAAACCATGTTCAGGTTGTCGGGCTCGTGGGTTAGCTTCTTGCCTGTGACGTTATTGTAGCTGTCAATGATATCTTCTGTTGTCTGCCCTGTCAGGTCATTGCTCATCACTATCACAAGCTTATAGTCCTCCCAGCTACCGGTAAGGGCAGGCACACTGCCTCCTGGTGCTCTGGTAATAGTGACATTCATGACATTGGCAGCATCGTCATCACCACTGGGCTTTGAGCTGGTGGCTGAGTTCCAGTAGAGTCCGTAGTCGGCCTCTGTCTTATGATTCCAATAGCTACCACCTGCTGCCGTAATGTAATTCTCCGAACCAGGAATCTTGTCAAAGGTACCATCCTCACCCTTCTTGGTCAGATACCAGCGGATGTGCAGGTTGTTGGCCAAATTCATAAAGGTTGACGCACCCAGTTCCTTCTTAATCTTATTGATGTTCTCTGCCAGGGGGATTTCCACTGAAGCCACTTCATCATTTGCCACCAGGATTTCCTTGGAGTGTGTGAATGCCGAAGCAGTCACTGCACCTGGGAAGGTAGAAGTCTCAGCAAATTTGATGGTATAGATGTAGTCGTAGTCAGGCTCATAGGTGTCACGCACCGAGGCTGTCCGCCGCGGCGCCAGGTTGTGGGTATGCCCCTGTTCGTCCGTGTCCCCCGACATGGCGATGACGACATTGTAGAAGCTGTATTTGCCAGCTTCCAGCTGAAGAGTGGCAGCCGAGGGCAGCGTAATGCCCCCTGTGTTATACAGGTAGTAGCCATAAGAGGCATCACTGAATGCCGTTCCGTTAGTACCTGTCAGGGCTGTTGTCGGAACGACGATGGTGCCGTCGCTCTTGGTCAAGTAGATGCGGGCATAGGTGGCGGGCTTGCCGATTGCTGCCTGGAATGCTGTTGTGGCATGTCTCAGGTCGAGCGTCAGATTGGTCGTCTCAGCGGTCAGTCCCTCGCTGATGGTCTCACCACCACGCTGTCCACCATCCTTCAGCAGGGCATGCGGATTCTGCTTGTCGATATATACCGTATAGGTCATGGCACAGAGGTCATCGGTCAACGGCGTCTGGTCGTCCTCGTAGAACTGGCAGACGAGTCTGATGCCCTGTTCGGCCACCTCGCGCATGGTCATGTTCTTGGGGGCAAAGACGACGGGTGCCGCCCAGTTGGCGAAGGTGGTGCTGCTGAGCTTGTCGTCATTGGTCACCGTCAAGAGCTTGTTATCATTTGCTAAAGCAAAGGGGTCGCCATTGATGTTGAACGTCCAGTAGTCGTTAGCACGGTTACTGCTCTGACGAAGGGGCTGGGCATTGCCATCCTTATCGACCACCTGCCACTGCATGGTGTAGTGTGTCGTGTTGTCCGCCAGATAGTTCGTGCCCTTCTGGGTTGCTATGTCCGGAGCGGTTATCTGCATGCTCTGGGCGCTCCACTCCACGTTTGCCTCAGGTGTCCAGCTGGCAGACGGATACTTGAACCAATAGACGGCCTTTCTGTCCCAGTCGGGTTCACTGATGACTTTTTCGTCGCTGTTGATGACAGCTGCATCATTAGAGAATACAGCCACAATACGATACTTGTCGAGTTCGGCAGCAGTGAGCGTCAGTGTTACCTGCTGTGAGGCTTCCCAAGTCAAGGAACCGTTGACGATATAGCGATAGCGTCCCAAGCTGACATTATAGCCGTCAACAGTGTTAAGAACTGGGTCAGAATCAGGAGCCGACAACTTTCCCGTTGGGTCAACAGGTTTTCCGTCAGCATCGGTCAGATAGAAACGCGAATACTTCGTTCCTATATGAACGGGTATTTCGATGGTATGCGAAATTTCGCCAGCAGTCAGGAGCACACGCTCCAGCGTCTCAGTAACGCCACTCTTCAGCGTGCCTACAAAGCCTTTGTGGATAGAGAAGGTATAGCGGGCGTTGGGATTGCCGGTACCCTCGTTGTTGGTATAGATCTCACAGATAATCTTATGGTTGGCCACTTCGGCGTAGGTGTTCTCCGACGGCGCATAGACATTGTTCGTTACCCACGATGCCAGCTGCCCGACCTCAATGACTTTCTTTCCATAGAGCGATGCCACGTTGTCAGTAATGACAAACTCCGAAGGCAGGCTGATGGTCCAGGTGCCACTCTGACGCTCCGTGCCAATGGCTAATGGCTGTATGGTTGGCGTAGCAGCACCATCAGTGACATACCACTTGATGTGCTGTCCTGCCATCAACTCCTCCAATGAGGTGTTCCAGTCGGTGTACTCGTTGCTACTGACAGCAGACGATGCATCGACAGACATCGTGGTGGCGTTCCACTCGATAGTCGGGGTCAGGTCATTGGTAGTAATCGAATAGTCGAAGGTATAGGTCCACTTCATGTCCCACTTCGGCTCGTGGTTCACCGTGGTACCATCGGTACTGATGTCGTCGAGCGCCGTCGAGAATAGGCCCACCATCTTATATATTTTATATTTATTGGGGGCTGCTATGGAGACGGTGGGCGTCAGCACAGTCCCATCATTATACAGATAATAGCCGCTCTTGGCATTGCCACAAAGTGTACCGCCAGTGACAGACAGGATAGTTGTCGGATCTATCGGGTTGCCATCGACATCCGTCAGGTAGAAACGGGCATACTTGGCATCTGTCGGCATGCCTGCCAGCGTAAACGATGCTGCCGATCGGTCGGAAACCGTCTGCGGCTTCGTGGCCTCCGTCATGCCGGTGTTGGGCTCGTTTTCAAATGCAGGGATACGGAACACGAAACGTGACGTCATCGTTGGCATACCACCATGATAGTCGTCAGTCACCTGATACACGATCTCATAGTCGGAAGCACCTTGTATCTTAGCGTATGCCGAAGGGGCATAGAGCTGCAGGTAGCCGAGCATGTTTTGAACAGCTTCCAGTTTATCTTTGCCTTTATCATTTGCAGTGCCCCAACCAGCGTAAATGTAATTCTGGTTCAGCGTGGCACCATAGTCATTACCATCATGATAAGCTGTCCACCAGTATCCCACATACGCACTCCAGACATCATCACCTTGTGTATCGCCTTTTTGCAGCGTCTGAATACCACGGCTATTCTTGTCACGTACACTCCAGTCGGCATGCCACACATCCTTCATCTCATCTTCTGTCTTGCCGAAGTAGTCCAGCACCATCTGATGGTAGTTGAGTTGTACGTACGGATTGCTCATTTGAGAGTAAGGCAGGGTGACGACCTTCGTAAAAGAATACGTATATTGCACATCCCACTGGGGCTCTGTCTCCACCACATTGTCTGTTGCAGCAGCTGCAGCGTCGGTAGAGAGCAGACATACCACACGGTAGTCGCCATAGTCTGGGGTATTCAAGGTCACGGTGATACCATTGGTGGACAAAGCGTTGCCAAAATTATAGAGGTAGTATCCCTGTTTGGGTTTGGAGGTCTGCTGAGGTGCAGGCGTGGCACCGCTGATGGACAGCAGACCTGTCGGGTCAACAGCCCTTCCACCCTTCATCAGTACAAAACGAGCATACTTCGGCGTGCCGCTCACCATCTCCAATGCTTTGGAGAAGTCCACAGCTGTCGATGTTGTCTCCGTCTCCACATAGTCCTTCAAATAGAGGCTTTTCTGTCCGCCCGTCTTCAGCGAAGATTCGAAAGTATCCGGTGCAGGAAGTGTATAGGTTATCAGCCAGCCACCATTGGGTTCTATGCAGTTGCCTGACCAGTTATAGACACTTGTAAGAGCATAGCACTCCAACTTCGTTGTTCCAGAAGGCAAAGTAACTACGACATTTGCGCCATCCCAAAGCAGATTATTATACCCTCCCTTATAAGCATAACCATCCTCACCAAAGGAATACCAGTTTGATTCATTATACGGAGAAGATACGTTTAGAATCTCTATCGCTTCGTCATCGCTGTTATACGCTGTAAAACGCAGATAGCGTGGATAGCTACCTAACAGATTATTGAAATAGGCGGCACTGATGGTGAACTGGTTATTGGCAGGAACGACTAATTCCCCTTCTTGAGTGTACGTTGCCGTTCCTTTGGTCAGCGTAGGGAAGGCAATACTGGCCCACTCATCTGCTGTGTATAGACGTCCAGAGGATACGGTGGTTGATGATTCACCCCAAGGTGCTTTGATAGCATTCAAGTGAACATACTCGCCATGGTCAGAAGCCAATTTTGCCAAGTCGATGGTAATGATTCCATCTGCCACCGTAGCATAGGTTCCTGCGCTATTGACTTCTATCATGCCATTGTCGGTAGTATTGTCATTCTGGCGATTGAACAGGAAACGCGGAAAGGCGCCAGTGTAAGATACCTGTAACTTGCTGTAATTCGTTAGGTCGGCATAGTTATGGCAAGCCACATTACTGCCATCACCGTAGATGCCAGTACCATTAGAGACAGCTATACCAAACTGATTATCACAGGAAGGAGTACCAGTCGGACTAACCCACCTTCCTACGTCACTCCACGTCTTGAAAATCTCTGATGTCAGGGAATTAGAAGGATAGCTATATAGCGTCAGCGACTGGATATTGATAGTCTGTCCGTATGCTGCCTTGATGGCGTTGAGGTGTACATTATGTCCGGCATCGTTCAGTTTGATTTTCTCTAAGTCGATACGCCAAGTGGAGCCTTGAGCTGTAACGTATGAATGCGTCTTGGCATTGATCTCCAAAAAATCTCCGCCGTTGCCATCGCCACTGGCCCTATTGAACAGTAGACGGGGAGTTCCTTCATTAACGACAATTTCCAACACTTTGTAGTTAATGAGGTCAGCAAAGTTGTTATAGTGGACATTCACGTCACCATACACCAAATCAGTTGACGTGTTCAGATTCAGTGTAGTACTGCCGCCAGTATACATGCTACCCGTCAAGCTGGTGGAGCTTAAGCCTTGTCCCCATGCACTGCTGCCAACGCAGAGCAAGAGGGTGAAAAGAAGGTATTTTGTCAAATATATAGACTGTTTCATCATTATATTTCGTTTCATGTCGTTATCTTCTGTTTAATCTACCTTCTGGTGGTGTGAGCGGCGGGGTGCCGGAGTGCCATGGCAGGAGCATACAGCATCTGGTCGGCCGAGAGCGTCATGTAGAAGCGATAGAGCATCTGGCGATAGGCCGATGTGCCGTTATATACCTGAATCTTCATTTCATGATAGACGCGCTTATCCGCTGTGAGTGCAGTGCCTGGGTCGGCGATATAGCCGAAGATGAAAGGCTCATAGACAGGGTCTATGCCTGGTTGCAAATCAGGATCCCATTGAGGTTTGCCAGTGGTATTGATATACCAGACGGGCGTCTGACCTTCCTCGTCGCCATCACTAACAGTGGAGCCTGTGCCTGTGCGGTAGAACGAACCGGGGTTAGCGGTTTGTGTAGCATCACCCTTTGCGGCGTAGGTGAAGAAGGACTTCGACCAGTCGTTGTCGATGAGCGTCCACTTATAGCCAGTACCCGTGGGTGTCGTGGCACTGAAGGTGACAACTTCCCCTTCCTTTGTCACACGAGGCAACAGGTGGAAATGGCCGTAGTCGTGGAAGGTGAACTCGTAGACATGATTGGTGGCATCAATCTCCTTCACTGAGCAGGGGTAGACGCCGATGGGCGGGAAGTCGTAAGGTATGACTTCGAACTTCAGGTTGTCGAGGGTGATGGGGATGATTCTGTAGTCATTGCGAGCTATATAGTTCCACTCGTTGGTGGCATTGTTGCTGATAAGTGCATAGCGATACTCGCTGCCGTTGGTACTCTCAACCTCTAATGTCAGGTAGAACAAGCCTTCGGCATTCGTCGGCGTAGCACTTTCGTTAATGTAGAATGTCTTGGTGACGGTTGCTTCGTCAACTAAGGTTTCGTTCAGTGTGATAGTGAAGTCGCCTGTAGCAGCATTGGCCTTCAAGTTGGGACGGATATCCATGTGATGGGCATCCATGTCGTCTGGATAGCTGAGCGAAGGCAGCAGTTTCAGGTTCTCACCATTGCTAGTGATATCGCTGATAGTCATTGACTTCACGGTAACATTATCTCCTGTGTTATTCGTAATACTCACCTGCAACTTTGCCAGCATGCGGACGACGATAAGGTCTTTACTGCTGTCGGTAGCGGCAGTTGTCTGAACATTGCTCATAGGGATACCCGTTTCTCCGAAACCGTTGTCTGCGGCGGTGGGGTCGAAGCCGTTACCGTTTACCGTAGTCACCTTTGCTGCAACAGCGGAGTGATTGACATTTCCCGTCGTTTCAAACTCTGTCGGGGTATTGCCAATATCGGTCATTGTAGTAATGCCAATACCAAGTAGGTCACACACGTCACCAATAGATATATTGGCAAAGCTATAGATGGTATAAGCACCTTGCGTTATTCGGGCTACGCCGTCAATCTCTCTTTCCGAGCCAGCGGAAGGGCGGCAGGCGAGAAACTTCTGAACAGCACCACCGTTAGTGTTCGTCACCACGACCACCCAGAGGTTCATCATCTCCTCGTCCTGTGCATTGGCATCATCCCAGTCTGTGGCTCTTGCACGTGTCGTCGTTCCTGTTGAAATGCGCAACGTCAGCCCATCCTTCTCATTCGGATTAAGCTGGTCAGTCTCAATGCTGTCTGACGAACACGCAGCCATGACGGCAGTCAAGGCTGCAAGTGTTATGATGTATGTATATCTAAGTATCTTCATAGTCTTACATGTTTATCGGAGCATGCATGAATGTTTATTGTTTCACTATCACCTTATTAATCTTACGATCGTTCTCTGTTTCTGCCTCAATAATATAGACACCAGCCTTTGACAGGTTGAAGCTATATTCAGGCGATTGCGGGTTAGCCTTGTGCATCAGATGACCACCAGTGTCATAGCAACGCACATTAAGGATTGGCTCAGCCGTAGAGGCAATGACCCTCACCGTCAGACCTTCTGTGAAGATTTGCAGATGGGTCTCTTCTGCGGCCTTCTCCTGAATGAGAGTGCTAACAAGATAGTAACGGTTCTGGGTCTGTCCACTGACAGCAAACTGCATACCCGACTCTAACGGGGTCAACTTCTGCTCCACAGCATCGTAGAAAGCTATCGAGTCACCCAACAGCTCTACACCGTTAAACGTCAGTGTACAAGGTGCATCGCTGGTCGACTCCACGCCAAGCGGTAGACTGCGGAAGTCACGAATGCTGTTAATAGTAGTTGCCAAACGTCCGCAGAGCGTATAAACTGTAGGCACATCCTTCAGGTCAGAGGTGATAAAGGTCTCCGTATCTTCCGACGGCAGGAAGTCGTTGCTGGCCTCACTGCGCTGCATGACCAGTGCACTGCTCTGGCTCTCGCCACGCTGTGCCGTGATAACAAGTCCGACAAGGTTCGATGTCTCCACTCCACGGGTAGGAGCTTTCAGGGGGAACACCTTGCCATCACCAGTATCTTGCACGTAATTATAGACCGTTACATCCTCCGTAATATTCTCTATCT
Organism: Prevotella sp.; assembly: GCA_016291005.1. Taxonomy (GTDB): domain Bacteria; phylum Bacteroidota; class Bacteroidia; order Bacteroidales; family Bacteroidaceae; genus Prevotella. The sequence continues at coordinate 26,875 of JAEEVT010000005.1, forward strand.
CGCCAGTAGTCTCGTTTAATTGAGTTCCAATGACGACAGAATAGGACGTACCGTTACCCTTCTTACCAAAACGTGACTGTGCCTGCATGTCCCTATTAAAGTTGATGGTAGTGGCTTGACCAGCCGTTTTTGCCTGTACGAAGAATCCCTGTCCGGGAGCCAGCACGGCATTATCAGCCGCGAAGGATGCGCCACTAAGATTAATCCAGTCACCATTTGCAGCCTTCTGCACCAAGTGCTGGCCTGTCTTAGTAAGCAGCCAGTACTTTGTTTCCAGTCCAGTATTCTCTGCAAAGAATGCGTCCATATTCAGTCCGCAAGGGAACGGGTTTTCTACCAAATAATAGCCTAAGTTTGATGCACCAGCAGAAACATCCTCGGTGTGGTTCCTAATGCCAGACAACATCGCGTTCAACTCACTTTCCTTAATAGGTATGCGAGTGTATGTACGAGCATCACCATAAACGCTAGACTCAGACTCCGTCTTCTGGGCAGATGTCGGCAATAACAGGTCGGTTTTCAGACGACCTCGGTTCAAGGCTCGCTTCTTCGGATTACCTTGAATAGCACTCAATTCCGTATCGGTTCCGCCATCATTGGCACCGGTCTGCGCGAACTCGTAGTAGTCATACATCGTATCCTCCTTGGGCAGACGGATGATGGAAATGTCATTGCTTTCGTCGTTTGACGCACCCTTTAGGTGGTTCATCACCATCACCGAGAAGCCGCCATTAGCATAGTCCACCGTTGCATCGTTATAGGTATTACTCCATACACCCTTGATAGCCACATTGGCCTTCTTGCCGCCCATTGGCTTGTAGCCTAAGCGGTCAAGGTATGCATCGGCAGTACCACCGCCTTCGACTATCCATGTAGCAGTGTTTCCTGAGCCAGACCATATACCTTCGTTAGCTGAGCCTAAGTTCTCCGTCTGACTATCGTCATCATTACTATAAGTAGAACCCACTTCATAGAGTACGGCCTTAGCCTTGTCCCAGCTTCGCTGATAGATGGCGGGATTATAGCGGTCATAGCCAGTGCCGAAGGTGACAGGGTCGTAATACGTGGTCTTCTGCTGTGCTGTTTTCTTTGGTGCATACCATTCTCCTGCTATGGTGCCCTGCAACGGCGAGCCCAGCAGATACCAGCGCTTATTATCAAGTTGATACTCCACCCACGCCGAGTTATAATTCAGCAGGTGGGCATTCAGGAGTTCTGTTGTCGGCTGGAAGGCTATCTCGTCACAACTGTTTATCTGGTACATCTCTGCTATAAGGTCACCTGTTCGGCCCTTGTCTGGGTCGGTACCGTATGTCTCATTCCAGATGTCATAGATGCGTGCTTGCATGTCATACTTCAGAATATTGTCCTTCACTTCCGTCGTAGTGACAGTCTCTTTCTTCAGCGTACAGAACGTAAAATATGTGCGCGTATCATACTTGGCAGAAGAGGCATCCTTCAGATATTTGCCGGTTCCTACATTCTTGAGTGCGAACTTGCCATTACCGTCTGACTCAATCTGCCATAGGGCAAGATAGTCACCATCCTGACCATATGTGTGATCATGGCTGTTTCCTTCCAGTCCCAAAATGAAGCTGAGATTTTGATCAGCAGGCTGTGAGTTCAGGTAGCCAGGGCTGCCATAGACTGAATAAGGCTGGCCAGCAGGTGTCTGAAGTCGCAGAAGGTATCCTCCCGTTACACTTTCAAGTTTGAAGTAGTAGCCGGTATTGGTACTTTGATATGCAGTAGCGTAGTCCGCATAACCCAGGTTCTGGGCAGTAGTTCCATAAAGGGCTTTACCATCTGCCTCATTGGCGATAGCGAAGGCCTGTCCGCTACTGACGAGAGCATCAATATCGTTGAATCTCTCATCGACAGAGGTTACCAAAGTTTTCACATTTTCGCTCAGGTTGGGGAATGGTGCTGCATCTAATGAACCCTTGCCGGCGAATGCGTCATAGAGTACTGGCGCATTGCCCCATTCGTCGCTCTTCATCAGGATGTGCGTACAATAGAGCGGTGCAAAACCCTTGCGGAACAGACGGTCTTTCGGTGTACGGTAGTTCCACTCATTAGTCTTATAGCCATACAAAGGCGATGTGCTTGCAGCGGCACTCACATACAACTCATCCTGATTGCTTGCAGAGTTACCGTCGGCACGACGCCAGTTCTCATCGTTGTTCCAGTCGGTATTGCCGGCACCACCAGTCCACACCTCGTAGTCAGGCACTATCTTCAGGTTGATGAGCAGCGTGCCGTCGCATGCGTTCGTGTTGCCGTCTTCTCTGAAGGGCAGGCTGAGTGTATAGTTATAGCCTTCACGCACTTCGAAGTTCCCAGTGAAGTAGATGCAAAGACGGTTCTCGTTCTTTTCAGTCATTCCACTGCTCTTGGACGTGTCAATGGCATTGAGCTTGACAATCTTTCCAACAATAGGCAGCGAGCCTGCCCATACCTTCTCGCCATCTACATCTATCATCTTTGTCATCTCCGTAGAGATGGTCTTGTCCCACTCCGGGTCATCGGTGGAGGCTAAGTAAACATTATAGTCACCAGACTTCACTATCACCTTTGAAGAGTTGGTAGACTCCACCTTGGCATCGCGGATGGGCAGCCAGAGGAAGTGCTTGTCGCTTTCTGCGGTGGTATTGTAAGTCTCAGTCGGAGCATCGTTCACCGAGCCATGCTTTACCGTCTCAAACTGAGCCTCCTTGGCCAGTCGGATGCTAAGTATGGGATTCCCGTCAGGATAATGATAGCTCTCAAATCCATTCTCGTTGGGTACGAAGCCGCACTTCAGCGAAGGTGCCTTATCGCTCACCTTTATGCGCAGGCCCTGCGGCTCATCGCAGAAGTAGGCTACATAATTGGATGCATCGATATTCAGGGCTTTGTTGAAATAGCTGTCATGGATGGGACAGACTACGAGATAGAAATAAGGGTCATCGTTAGAAGCCTTCTTAGCAGGAACGCTGATAGTTCTCTGGTGCAGTATCAACTGTCCCTTGTCAACCAGTCCCTGTAAATAGTAAATCATCTCAAACGTAAGATTCGGCGTTTGCGACAGCTTTTCAGTTACACCTTCGAGCGAAGTAACATCTGGGTAATAGACACGTAAGGTGGCCAGTGCCTCGTCAAGTCTGACAGTGCCTGCTGCGTTTGTCTGACTATGATAGTTGTCCAGGGTTGCCAGCACCTTCGGGTTTGCCGACAGGTCGCCTAACCACCAGTCGAAATTCAGGTCAGTCAACGACACATCCACTCCGTTGATGGTGTAGCCCTTCAGGTCAGTGAGCAACGTGGGTATCTTACCCTCACAGACTTCCAAGTCCTGGGAGGCATCAGAAGACTCCATGCTCAGGATGTTTAAGGGGGGCTTTATTTGGAACACCTTCTTCTTGTTACACATAGACCAGATGTTGAATTCCTCATATAAGGCATTGCCACTGAGAGTAGTGGTGAAGCCGTTATCAAGGGGAACAATATAATAGTCGGTGTTGATCTTCCACGGCAGTTGGTTAGAGTAGTTACCATTCATCACTATCATGCGCTCGCCTGTTTCTGAATCTGTTTCAGCAAAGACAGCCCCCTGTTTGGTCACGGCCTTGGCAAAAGTATAGGATTCCATCTTGCTGAAGTTGGTGTTCCAATGGAAATTCAGCACCGCTGCATCTTGTGTGTTAGCATTATCGCGGTCATTCGAATCCCACAACTTAGTAGGATTTCCCAAGACAGCAGCATCGAAGGCTGCCTTATAAGCATCCAAATAATCTGTAACGGCTTTCTCACCATATTCACCAGTCTTGATAATACTTTCCAGTTCTGCAATGGTTTTACTGATACCGTATCTGCTGGACAGTTCACTCTGGAAGGTCGTCAGGAATACGTTTTTGTCGAGATACACAAAGGCGTATGATTTATCTTCACCATTAGCGTCACCCGTCACCTCAGGTTCACCTATAGCCGAAAGGATCTTCTCAAAGCCGAGGGAAACCTTCAGCAACTGCATTTCACTGGCCGTCTTGTTGATACAGATGGGAGTGTTCATCACAGGTATAGCCTCTGGCACGAATGCATAGACCTCAATATTGTCGAGCATGAAGTCGCCACCCTGTGAACTCACACAGTTGTTGTTCACTTCAACCCAGTATTGCTCGTATTTTTTTGAAATTTTAAATTCGAAGTAGAACTGCTGCCAGTTGACATAGTCACCTTGGTCCAGTTCATAGCACTGACCAGGGCAGAAACGGTAGATGGTTTCATCATCCTCGCCCGTGTTCTGCCCCTTGACTGTAAGGATGACGCTGCCGGGACAGTGATAGGCCGAAGGGTTGTTAATTTTATTTGATCCAGAAATCCAGCCAGAACACATCAACTTGTCTCCATTACAGAACTCTCCATAAAATGGTACGGAGCATATTTCGCCTGGCTGCTCAGAGGCATCGATATACAGGAAAGCTGATTCCATGCCGTCATCCTGGGCAAGGCCATAACCAGTAGCGGCATCGTTTACAGGCTTAGCTGTTTTACTGTATCCATTTACTGTCTCCATCGTTTTAACAAGCGCGTATGAACCCCAGCTGGGATTGTCGCCGTCAAAGCCATAGTTGGTCTTACCAAAGGTCAAGGGGACAGGACTGGAATTCGGAATCTCCGCCCATTGACCATACATGTAATCCCTGTTGTGCAAAGCTATCTCCGATGAGTTCTGGAATGTTGCACCTTTCGGGTAGTCAAAAGTAATCTTTGCAATAGGTTCACCGGCCTTCTTCACCAGATTCTTCGGGTCACGAGTACTGCCCTGCACCCGCTTCGTCGCGTCAGTATCTGTCCACGGCAGAGTAGAGGTGTTCTCGTCAAAGATAATCTCAAATAGGGCTAACTGGTAACGTGTCCCACCATTGTTAAAATATACTTTAATATATGATTTATGTGTATCACCAGCGTTATTGACAGTTTCCCCAGGATAATTGAACACGATGAAGCGGCTTTCACCATACAATCGCGTAATGGTTCCTCGTTTGTTTCCTTCATCATAGAGATAATAGCCTTCACTATTATGGCCACCCTTGGTGATGCCTGTACTTCCCACATCATCAATCACCACTTCTATTCTTCCTGACGTGTTATCTACGACAGCCGACACGAGATTCTCGTCTTCCGTTCCGCTGCCATTAAACACCCAGTAGTCCTTGAAGTTATGCCTGATACCGATGAACTCGCCCTGATATTCGGCTTGCTTCTGGGTTTCGTAGGCCAAGCGCTTGGCCGGGAAGTGGAAGGTCTTTTTCTCAAGCCATTTGTCAGAGTTGTAGGTACATGCCATCAACTGTGTTGCCATATCCTTGGCATCCCTCATGTCATAGATATAGCGCATGGTGAGCGAAGGCTCTTCCAGATTGCCATCGAGGTGTGACGAGCTGTTCTTATAAGCGAAATCGTTGTAACGTGACACATCGGCAGCAAGTATAAAATTCTGTCCGTCGCTGTTTTTGTACGTGAAGAGGTGCGACACGTATGTCTTTGCCCCCGGGAAGACCGTCGGCCAGTCGAGCATCTTACCTTCGGCGTTGGTCTGGAGCCAATCAGGAAGGTCATCAACCTTAACGCCTGTCACCATACCGTTGTTATAGAGATAGTCCATCACGGTGCCGGCACTCGAGCTCACGCTGAAACGGTTCTTCAGACCGTCAAGGTCTCTGTCGTTCTGATAGTTATACCAGCGCTGATAGAGGACATGATCGTTGTAGCTTCTCAAGGTGGTAGGCAATCCCAACTCTACCGTCTCGCCTTGTTTCACATAGTGAGTAATCCTAAACTCATTCACCTTCTGCGTGCCGTCAGCATTCTGCCATTCTTCAAGGTCATTGGTTATCAGGCCTTGCTGCTTATACAGCTGTTGCCTCTCTGCACTGGTTGGATTATAGGCATAGTAAAGCTTCACATTCGACAATTTGTGTGTAACGTCATGAAGAATGCGCGTCTCGGTTTTCGGGATAAACTGCGACGTATAAAACCCAGCATTATCTTCTGATGTCAGTTCAGTAATGGTAAAGACTCTGGCTTCCGACTCGTTCAGCGTCACGACTTCATTACTCTTGTAATATTGTCCTGCAGAGTTCTTCAGTTTGAAATGCTGATAGTCTGTCATCTCTACCGTCCACGCCTCAGGGTTGATGTCATTATACGTCTTCAGCTTGGCTTGAGATCCCAGCATCTTACCGTCCTTCATCAAGACGGCCTGATAGAGGTTGTCTTCATTGGGGCTTAGCACCTCCACGGGATAGAAACCAGCATACCAATGGTCTGGATCATCATCCTCTGTAGTAGTGGGATCGTCTGGCCATTGCAAAACCTGCCATCCATCGCCTTGGGCATGATGCAGATAGCGGACATCCTGGTTACTCCTCTTCATCAGTGTAATCTCGGATATCGTGCCAGTTTGCCCACCATACCCGGTCTTGATAGCATTCAGATGGGCGTAAGAGATATTGACATCCTGTACCCAAGGAGTGTACTCTACAGTCACATCAGCGTTCGTGATATAGCCACCACCAAAAAACAAATTGTAAACCAGGATGGTCTTTATCTTGATGGAAGGGTCAGAGGTAAAGGCATCAGTTATGTCAAAAGACAACGTCTCTTCTCCATTTTGAGCGGACACTTCCCTTTCTTCATCCATTAGGGTGACATGACGTTCGGCTGTGTTCCATGTCATCTCTGATGACCACGCATTATTATTATAACCCACGCCATATTTCAATTTCCGTGCTGAAATTGTCTCAAAGTCACCTGTCAACGTAACCTTGGTAATGGTTCCTCTGATAGAGGAAGCGTCAACCTGTAGGTACGCAATGTTGTTCATCCCATAGCTTGGCATTGCAAGATTGACTATTTGTTTGCCAGTGTTGGATTCGGTGGAAATTTTGTTATAACCACAATAAGCTGTAGCGACTTCTCCATACGATGTGGATACATAATCCTCACTACCATTGACCCAGGTCATCTTTACTGTCGCCGATCCTATTTGGGTTGGCAAGGGATGAGTAGGGTCATCTGTAAGTTCCAAATTCGTCAAGTCAACCACGGCCTTGCCGTCGCTGTCGATGGTGACATTTTTTTCTACCAACGGCCCGTTTGATCCACCATTTCCAGTACCTTCCTGGCGGCTCATCAGCACACGCAACTGCATACCTTCGTCGCCATTAATAATCATCTTCTCGTATTCTGAAAGGTCTGCGTAGGTTAGATGATCCACAGTACTCGTACCAGCAACCATCGCTTGCGTGCCAAGCTGCACACCGACATTAAAATCAACGTTAGCAGATCCTGTCGAAGTGGCATCAGCACCATAGCCATCCCAAGTTTTGAACATGCTTTGGGTTAGGGTTGTTGTCGTGTTCTTTTCATTCTTAATGCGCGTATAACGACTGTTTAAGGGTTCTTCAAGATTATATGTACCTTTGGAAACATCCTTATTCCCCAGTTCACTGCCATAAACACCCGAATTTGCCCAATGTTCATCTTCGTTCAAATACCTATCTGTGCCATACTTCTTGATATAGAACTGCCCTTCCAGTTCGGCTGGTTCTATCGACCAGAGACCATCCTTATGATAAGCTGCCAACGTCGGCAATGTAGAGAGCTGCTTGTCTTTCGGAATGATGGATTGTCGGGAAGACACATCGGATTGCCACCAATTAGTACCGAGTGAGGATTCTGCAGTACCCGAATAGGTTAGATAGTGACGGGTGGCCTCAGCACCGGGATTGTCGTTATTAATTCCTTCCCCCCTATAGTAAATGATAAAGGCAGAATTGCTTTTTAATTGGACAAAGCGCAGGCGAGCGCTATTATAATAACTACTTCGTCGTGTTACATTACAAGGCAAGTCATCCCATTCATTACCAATGTGTGTGCTTCCAGTCCACGTTCCGTTTCTATACATGGGATTACCACCTACTGCAGATATATCATAACCATCTCCCAAACTGTAAACTGATAATATTGACGCATTGCCTACATTATCAACACATTTAACCCTGGCTGCACCACCCGACCCGAAATACAAATAATGTCCGTTTTTATTTTTCAGCTTAAAATGGTTAGCGTCACCATCACCAGCATCCACAAGGGTCCACAAACGATTATTTGCGTATGGCAGGAAATCCTTTGTCCTCGCATTTTGATCCACACCACAATCGGTTAGATAGCTATATATTTTTCTATTATGATCATAGAACTGGACATAATAATAGTTGTCATCACCAATAATATCACCAGGAACCATCGTTTCGAATGCATCGGGCAGGCCTGCCGTCTGGGCTTGTGTATGTTGTGTGTTTACGAAAGCTATTGCTCCGAGCAGCAGGACTGTGCGGAGCAGGGAGGTAGTATGTATGAAAAGTTGTTTCATTGTCATCGCTTATATGCTATTATTGACAGAACTACTCTTTCTTTAACACCACGTCGAACGTGAAGCTGTAGTTGTACTGATCACCAGACGAGCCAAGTTTCAACTTGATGGTGACGGCGGTCTTGTAGGTGCCTGCATCGAGGTTATTGTTCAGTTCGCCGATGATGTACTTTGTGTCGGGGTCGTAGGTAAACGGCTTCGTGAGGATCATGCCAGTACCTGACTTTTTTGTTCCGTCGGAGTTTATCCACGAGATGCTGGCATTCCACGATGCCTCGACATCGTCCTTTGTGTTGTCATTAGCGTCTTTCACCACTACTCCGTAGGTGACTTCCACGTCACTGAAGTCGCGCCAGGTAGCATCGCTCTTCTTCTTGACGAAAGGCTGCAGGGCTATCATGCCTCCTGTGCTGAACGTTGCCTGCAGGGCATCGCTGCTTAGCAATACGGGAGGATAGCCGGCGATGGGCACGAATGCTATGGGTTCTACGCGGAACAACCAGTCGGTCAGGTGTACGGGAATGATGCGATAGTCGTTGCGGGCGATATAATGCCAAGCATCGTCATCGGCAGCAGTACTTCCTTTCTGGTTAATCAGCGCATGGTGGTATTCCGTCTCTCCCTTAAAACCAAACGACAGGTAGAAGAGGCCCGAGCCATTATCGGGAGCCACACTCTCGTTGACATAGAAAGTAAACGTTTTGCTTCCCCCTGCAGCAACAGTACGCGCAGTTTCATCCCCAGCCGGAGTGATCGTCAGGTTGCCCCTTTTAGTTCCAGTACCAGAGTCGTTTAAGCCGAGGTTCGGCTGAATGTCACCATGCAGAGTAACATCCATGTCATCCTTTCCTGTAGTACTGGTCCAACGTGGCAACAGTTTCAGGTTGTTTGCAGCATTTGCCGTGACATCCGTCAGCGAGATGGAATTAATGACAACTGGTGTAGCTCTCTCATTAGTGACCTGCACCTCTATCTTCGCCAACATGCGGACCACGATAAGGTCTTTGCTGCTGTCAACAGCGGTAGTTGTCTGAACATTGCTCATAGGAATACCCGTCTCTCCGAAACCGTTGTCAGCAGCGGTGGGGTCGAAGCCGTTACCGTTTACCGTAGTCACCTTTGCTGCAACAGCGGCATGGTCCACCGTTTTGACCGTTCCCGTCAAAGTAATCTCCGTGGGAGTGCTACCAATAGTAGGAATAGTGCTGGGAGCCGACAGTCCTAAAAGACTACATACATTGCTCACTGAGATATTTGCAAAGCTATAGATAGTATAGGCACCTTGGGTTAAACGGGCCACTTCGTCAATTTCGCGTTCTTTAGTGTCACCGGCAGGTGGGCGACAGGCGATAAACTTCTGAACGGCGCCGCTGGTAGTATTCGTCACCACAACCACCCAGAGGTTCATCATCTCTTCGTCTTGTGCATTGGTATCAGCCCAGTCGGTGGTTCTTGCACGTGTCGTCATTCCAGTTGAAATGCGCAACGTCAAGCCATCCTTCTCATTCGGATTGGGCTGGTCAGTCTCAATACTGTCTGACGAACATGCAGCCATGACGGCTGTCAAGGCTGCAAGTGCTATGATGTATGTACATCTCAGTATCTTCATGCCTTACATATATATTACCTCGTGCGTAAACAAATCCCACTTCTTTACCTTAATATGAATGTCAAGTCCCTCATCACTAATGCCTAAAATATCCACACGGTAAATGTTGTTGCGCACGATGCCGTAGTTCATGGGAACGGTAGAGACTTCATTACCGCTGATTTCTGCCCACTGCTTAGCCTGATATGATCCTGTTGCCAATTCACCCTGATGGCGCAGGAAGTGGTAATAGACTCGTTTCTCAGGTGTACCAGTGCCTCCAATATAGTAATTACCCTCAAAGGCAATGCCTGTAGCATACATCTTTAGTTTAGACGAAGACATGAGGGTGTTCTCCTTAGGATAGGCAATAATGACATTGTTATATCCATTAGCATCGGTGAATCTGGCATACTGTTGCACATATTCATTGGCCATTACCTGAGTATAAGCCGTAGTTGTATTTGCAGCAAATGCAGTATTGAGATCTGCAATTGGATTCAAGAAGTTATACTGTATGCTATTATCCTTACTACTTGTACTTGGTTCAACCACATAGTTTGTTGTTGTCTCGTCGCCCAAGTAGGTAGTAGTTGTTGCTGGCCATGCGTTCTGAACACGCTTGAACAGATATTGAGTTCCAGGATTCATGTTGAACGGCGTTACCGAAGTAACAACAAACTTATCGCCTGTTGAGCCGACACTGTACTCATAGCCTCCAAGAGTCGAGTTGTATGTTCCACCCTTGGTGCAATAGTCTATGCGTGCCGACATGCGCTCAATGAGCAGGGGCTGCAAGACGCGATAGACCAGTCCAGACTCACCACTTGTCTTCTGCACCGGTGCCATAGTCTTGAAGTCGATGGTGGCATCACGCTCAGAAGTCATTACAAACTGCTGTGCAGTCCACGGCGTCGTAGGAGTTGCATTGGAATAAACGTTAGTAATAACCTTATCGCGTACCGTACTAATAAATGTTCCCTTTGCGCAATCGGATGAAACATCCTGGTTAGCCACAAGCAACACATGATAGGTTGCGGTAAAGTCCAGCTCGTCTTTGGCCAACTTCTGGTCGCCCGTCGTATAGCGTGCCTCTGACTTAAAGGTTGTGGCTGCTTCATAATTATAGGTAGTTCCCTGCGGGTCACGTCCTTCCTCAGTAACGGTGAAGTAACGTACGAAGTCGACCTTGGCCGAAGCATCGTCAAGTCCCGTACCTTTATATAATATAACTGTGACACCCGACACCGTGTTCTCGCGGTTGAAACCAGCCTCACGGGCATCGCCGTCCTCACCACCAATAGGTGCACGGGTAACATTGGAGGTTTCACCGCTACTGACGTATAGTGTCAAGTTGATATAGTTGGCTACAGGCTCCAGCTGTTCCATGTCATCCTCCCCCGTAACCATATTACAGGCAGAGAGGAGAAACAGCAACAGGGCGGCTGTCGTCAAACTCAGTATTCGATATGTCTTCTTTAAGATACTCATGCTGTATAGTCAAGCATTATTGTAGAGAGACGTACTGTAAGCGTAAGACCCACGGCAGGTCGTGGACGCAGATGAGCAGATAGGCTCCCTCCTGCCAGCGTTCGCCCTTCAGCCACAGCTCTAAGCGGTAGTCGTACTCGCGGTCGAGGTATTCCTGGGGCTGGTAGGCATTGATTTCGTAGGCCATACGTCCCTGGCAGAGGATATACGGCAGGTTAAACAGGGCCACTATTTCGCCTGATGCCCGCTTGCGAATGCACAACACTGCGTTCTTTGAAGCTATAGGGTTATACCTCAGTCGGTTAAACATCAGGTCATAGTGGGCCGAGCGGTCGGCAGTAGTCACACCGTCGCTCTCCACCCATGACGTCCACTGTGCGTAGGGACGATAGATGACGGAGTCGGCAGGTGCTATCACATTGTTGTCATAATCCACATCGGGATTGTCATCGACGATGAACACGTCGTAGTCTTCGTGGTTCACCTGTTCGGGGTGGTCTATTTCACGGAGCGAGATGTTCAGGTGTTTCGTGTCGCGTATCAGGCTGACGGTGGCGTAAGTAGGTTCGCCACTGATGACTTGTATAGTCTGCGTGCCATTAGTCTGCACGCTGCCGTCGGCCATTTGGTGATACCTTGTAGCTGCGGGCAGATTTTCGGCATCAGCCTTCAGCGTAGTCAGCGTGTGCCACATGGTGTCGAGCGGTGCCACGGATGAGACCTCACAGTAGGAGTAAGGTTCGGCCGCCGATCTGGTCGTTGGTTCCGAACGGTCGAGTTTAATGGTGAACGACTTGAGGTCGCTTCCGGTCGACATGTCCGTCTTGCGATATTTGGCACCTTTTGTCTGTAAGGCAGCGTCCCAGTCTTTCTGCATGGCAGCTACCTTCAAACGGTACGTGTGGTCGGGAGCCAGCTCCTGCTCAGTGAAGTGGATATGGTATCCATACCTGTTGAGCTCGCTCCCGCTCACCGTACGTTGAGTGACAAGTCGGTCCGACTCATCATACACATAGAGCGTGAGGCCACCGACATGGTCTTTAAACATGTCTGCCCGCTGAATGTTATAGTCATAGACGAAGTTGACGTACAGGCCTGTCGGACAGTCGCTCAGGTCTTCTGTCATCATGTCGCAACTATTCAATGTCAAAGCGGCCAACATGGCCAGCATGCTTTTCTGTATGATGTGTCGAACGTTCATTGTCGCTTAGAATTTTTAATAATGTTTTCTCAACTAATTAAATTAGAACTTCACGCTCTGTTTACGCAGAACCCAAGGCAGGATGTGAACGTGAGCAGAGATGTAGTACTCGTCCTCAACCTCATCATCGGGAGTCGGGTCATCCGACACGTCATAAGGTTCAGCAGAACCCAGCTTCTTAATCTGGTCAATGGTGAGGTGATACCAGTTGTCGCGAACCACGCCGTAGCGTCCGAGGAAGTTCTTGGTACGCACATCAGAATCAGTACCATAGATATCGGAAATCAGATATGCGCCATCTGTGCCTGAACCCGGCTTGGTAATATATGTACCTGTAGCACTCCAAGGAGTCTCATATTCACCAAAGTGCTGAATGCGTGCGTTGTAGTACGCCATACCTCCTGCATACTTCTTCACGACGATCTCACTCTCAGCCTCACTCTTGACATCAGCCCACTTCTTGCCCTCGACAGTAGCTTCATTCTCGATAGCACTCTTCTGCTCAGCAGTAAGAGTCTGCTCTTCATCGCCTGAATTGAGAATCTGGTAGCTGATAGTATAACCTAAGTTATTGCTTCCTGCTGTAGAAGTGTTAAGAGTAGCAACGAGGCGAACTTTAACTGAAGTGCTAAGCAGTTCAGCAGCCTTAGCGGCGGCCTTTGCCATCCAAGCGGCAACATTATACAGTGCTTGAGTTCTCTCCACAACCTTTAAAGCAGCCTGATCAACGGTGAAGTAGTCTGCCTCGTCAGAGAGCGTGTAGATATCGGTACCTGTGCCAAACTTCACGCGGAAGGTCACCATTGTAGTGTTTTCCCAAGTCTGGTTATCAACATCGAAAGTGTTCTCGGGAACGAAAGCACGGTCATTAATACCATTCCAAGGTCTTGGAGAACTAGAACCAGGTAAATTTCCACCAGCTACAGTGTTTTCCAGCGTAGCCTCTGTATCATACTGAATGTCCTTAGCAAAATAGGTACGATAACCTACAGTGTGAGGTGCAGCGTCAGTGGCCAAAGAAGTAGCGTCCGGCAGTTGGGGATTAAAGGCATAAAACGAAATGAAGCGATACTTAGAGTTGGCAAGATTGCAGAAATCAGAGGCTAAGCCATCCCAAGTGGTCTCCACCTGACGTGCGTTGTAGAACTTAGGCTCAGTGTTGATAATCTGCCAGCCATCAATAGCATAAGTCAGCTCAGAACTACCCATGGTAATCTTCTGGTCAGCAGTTGCAACACCGTTCTCCACAGTTACCTTAGCAGCAGCACGCTCCACATAGATACATCCAGCAGGAGACTTTCTGGCATCAGCCTCGTTCGTCTTGATGTTTGTCTTCTTAAGCTTCACGAGCGTGGTAATCTTTTCTCCAGTTGGAGCAGCCGAACCAGCGGCCTTGTCACTGATGGGGGAGTTGGTCATCAACAGACCCAGGTCACCGATAATACCTGCTAAGTCACCACCACGGTCATCAGCATCGAGCTTCTGTGTCTTGAAAACAGTAAACGTAGTACCCTTGGCAGGCTCACTTGCCAATCCGCCCTGAGCATTAACTACTACATAAGCAAAGAGGTCTGCATCGCCGAGGTCGGGATTGTCAATCTTACAAACAGCGACATTGGTCTGCGTAACGCCAGTACCGCCGGCAAATGTCACACCAGTCTGTGGATTAGGAGTGTTTTGCTCTCCTTGTGTGTCGTTCTCGAAAGCTTTGCTGAGCGTGTAGCGCTTCATGAATGTGGCATCGCTCTCACTGGTTCCTTTAAAGAGATACAGATAGGCATTCTTCACATCAAACTCATCAGCCTTACCGTTGACTAAATCGTCATTGGCACGGGTGGTGTTGTTCTCTGCACTTGGCAAAGAGATAGCAATGCCTACAAAACCTTCATTTCCACTAAGGCTTGTAACTGCGCTGTCTGCTACATCTTTGTCGGACGAGCAAGCTGCGAGCAGCATGCCTGCTGCTGCGAGCGCAAGAAAACTAAATTTCTTCATAAGCTTAAAATTAAATTGTTAGTATTAAAATGAATTATAAATGTTTATCTTATTATGTAATTATAGCTTTCAACTGATGTTGTTACTTGGTCATTGCGGCGATGGCTTCGCGGTTCTTGGTGACGTCGAGGCCTTTCTGTGCGGCCTTGTCAAGGAGGCGGGCGGCGGCGTCGTAGCGCTGCTGGAGGATGGCGAGGACGGCACGGGTCTGGTCGGCCTCGGCAGAGTCGCCGGCCTTGTCGAGCAGCGTCTCGGCCTTCAGCAGGTCTTTCTGACGGATGGCGACGTTAGCGAGGTTGAGGTTGGCCTCGGGAGAGTCGGGATAGATGTTGACGGCGGTCTGCATCACCTTGTTATAGTCGTTGCCATAGGGTTCCATGGTCTGGGCGACGTCCCACATCTCGCGCAGCGAGAGCTGGTAGGGTTTGGTCTTGTAGATTTCCTTGGCCTGCTCTAAGGTGAAGTCGCTGAAGTTGAACGATATCTCGTAGTCCGAGCGGCGCAGTCCGGGATAGACCTCCTTCAACAGGTAGCGGTACTCGTCGGGATAGCGCATCTTGATGCGCCACTCACGTGGGTCGGGCTCCAGCGTGGGGTCGTCGATGATGTCGAGGATTTCCTGCTTGTGCGGCAGCAGGTCGGTACCCATATCGACGATGGCCTTGCGCAGTCCGTCCCAGTCCTCGGGGGTAGCCTCTGGCTTGGCGAAGACTTCTGCGGGCAGCTTGTACTGCTGGCGCACGTAGTCGGTGAGGGACTTGGCGCGGTTGGTAGCCAGCATCCTGTTATGTTCGTAGGGGCTCTCGGGTGAGGCAAAGCCGTGGATCTTGACTTCGCGCACCGAGACGTTGGCATCCTGTACCATGACGTCGAGGGTGTCGGTAATCTTGCGCAGCTCCTGACGGTTGTTCATGTAGTCGGGCTTCATCTCCCAGCGGTCCACGACGAAGGTGATGTAGGCAGTACCGTGCAGATTGCGCACCTTCTTGGCAGCGGCAGGCACGATGTCGGTGAGCGCCACGAGGTCGTACGGGTCGGGGGGCAGCAACGAGGTCAGGAAGGCCTGCTCGTTGTTCATCTTATCGCCACAGCCGCAGAGGTCGCACTCTACGAAGACGTCGGCAGCCCTGTGCCAAGGCTGGTTCTCGACGGCGTCGTTGTAGGCGTACTGCTGGGGCTTGCCGTTCAGTCGGCGCACGTTGTCGCAGTTGTCGGCATACAACGGGTCGATGCCGTCGCGCTCGAAGACGATGTTCTGTCGGCGTCCGCTGACGATGAGCGTCTTCAGGCGCTGCTCGTGCTGGCCATCCTTACTCTTGATGACCGGCGTAAAGGCGCGGTAGCGGTTTGAGGGCACATCCAGCTGGTCGAGGATGAAGTCCATAGTGACGACGGTCTTGTCCTGGGTGCGGACCACCTGGATGTTCTTCACGTCGACCTGGGTGTCGGTACCCTTCTTGTCGCCCTTCAGGCGTATGGTCTCCTGGGCCATCATCGTGGCCGACATAGCAAGCAGTCCTAATAATATAATAAGGTGTCGTTTCATGTTTCTTTGAACTTTGAACTTTGATCTTTATGATTACCTATAGGCGGTAGAAAAATATTCACTTTTCACTTTTACCTTAGAACATGTACATAAGTGACAGGGCCAACTTGGTGGGGCCGACATAAATCTTGTGGCCGTCGTCCAGCTTCTTGCCGCAGACGCCACAGGGATACTTATCGTAGTCAATGTAGGCAGCACCTACGCCGATGGCAGCCTCGAAGTTCCAGTGTCTCGACATAACCCACTGATAGCCATAGCTTACGCCGCCACCAACGAACCAACCCTCGAAACGATGGTCTTGCAGTTCATCCCACCAGCCGAAAGGCATCTTGATGTTGGCAGCATTATACTGTCCGCCAAAGGCATGGATGCCGACGAACGAGCCGTTGAACCGGTGACAGAACCAATGGCGCCACTCAGGGTTCACCACCCAGTGCTTGAGGTACTTCTGGTCGCTGCCGTGACCGAACTTCCACGGGTGCAAGCCATAGAACGCCTGCAACGAGTGCTTCTTGCCTATCCCGACCTCCATACCGATGTTGGGAGTGGCGGTGGCATCGTAGAGCAGATTGGTTTTCAACGCGACTTGCTGGGCATCAACACGTTGTGTGCTTATGACCATGGATACAGCGAGTGCCACAAAGAATTGTAATCTTAACCGCATGTTTATTATGTTGAATCGTTGTTTTGTGTAATATTTTTTTCAAATATGACGCAAAAATAATTCTTTTTAAACAAAAAAGAAAATTTTGTCCCCACAACTTAGTTTTTTTAAACGACAATTACCTAAATTTAAATTTGGTTAACATTCTGGTCGTCAATCTTTCTGCTAAGCAATTCATCACATTTGCTAAGTTTTCTCATCTCTGTTATCTTTAGGTGACAGATGGGACAGATGGGACAGATGAAAGTGTATTTTTATAAAAAGTTACGCGTACCGCGTACGCGCGGTACGCGAGGGATTCTTGAAAACATCTGTATCATCTGTCCCATCTGTCCCGTTCAAACAGAACCCTCAGACGCTTCTGAAATCACAAATGCAAAGATACAAAAATAAAAAGCAAAATGCAAGCTTTTAACCAACTTTTTTGGGGGGCGTCGAAAAAAAACACGAAGCCTTCCTTCGGAAATCACGGCAACTTCCTCAAGAAATCACCTAGAAAACCTTCAGAAATCGCGGCAACTTCTTCAAGAAATCACCGTGATTTCTTGAGGAAATCACGGTAACTTCTGAAGGAAATCACGGCAACTTTTGCTACTTTTCTACGCGATTTCTCGAGATTTATCAAAACTCTTCGTCCTCCTCGTCTTCGTCAAAGTCTCGGTAGAGGCGAGAGCCTGAGCCACCTCCCACGCCGGGAGGTCTTGAACTGCCACCACTGATATCATCACCACTACTACCACCAAGCATCAAGGGGTTGGTACCAAGGACCACAATCTGCATATCTGGCTGAATATATTTCTTTTTCATTGTCTTATCTGTTTTAGAAACGAATTTTACTTAATAATCACTTTCTTGCCATTGACGATATACAGTCCCTTAGTAGGATGGCTGACGCGCTGGCCGTTCATGTTGTAAACAGGAGCGTTAGTCAACTTCTCGCCGATCTCCGACTTGTCAGAGTATGGCTTGGTAATCGCCGTTACCACTTCTACTATTTCCGGCTCATCTGCGGCAAAACGGAAGTTCAGTTCAGTGGCCGTAGCTGCCGTAGAGGTGGGAGCGAAGTATGCGCGGAAAGGCTCAACACTTGCAGTTCCCTTCACGAAGCAGTCGCCGACATCATTCAGCTTATAAATGTTCTCCACATCCTCTTTCTGAACAGTAGTACCCACAAACTTGTAGTTAGTTCCCGTTGTCGAAGCCTTGGCCTTGGCCTTGATTTCAGCATCCGTAGCATAGAAGATGATGGGCAGATCCTTCAGCGACCAGCGGTTGCCGTAGCTGTCGCCAGGGAGTGCCATGATGTAAGGTTTGTTAGCCTCTAACTGTTCACCGGCAAAGCCAAACTCCACGATGCCAGCATGCTCGTCGTTGAAAGTCATCAGCCAAAGATTCTTGTTCGTATCTTCGGCACTAAGGAACCACGTTAACGGGTAGTCAGCATTGTCGAGTATCGTCTTGCAACCAGCAGGAGCAAACGGCAGCACCAGCGTCGTCCAGCCCTTCTGGGTATCCTTGTCGAGATAGTTCGTCTCAGTACGGGTGTAAGTGATATTCTGTGCCGTGAAGTTGACGGGCGAGTAGAAAGCATGACCGTCTACCAGGGTAATCTGCTCGGCATTGTCACCCTTCACCACGTTCTTACCAGCCAGCGAGGTGGGGGCATCCGCTTTACTACTTAATATATATAAGGTATTGGGATTGCTGTTGGGCGTAATGCTACTGAACTCAAAGTTTGACAAGTCTATTGCAGCTACATTATCAGCCACCGTTACGGCAGAGCTTGTTGTCTTCACGGGAATGACTGTACCATCCTTAGCAAAAGTCTTGTAGCCCATGGTCAGATTAAATATGTAGCGCTGGTCACTAACAGTGTTATCTGTCCATAATGTCATTAAATAAGTACCAAAGCCAACTTCGCCGAAAGGCATAGAACCGAAATTAATTACAGTTCCACCATTTACAGTAATGTTACTTGCAGAATAGCCATTAACTATGCTCCAAGAGCCATTTACATCTCTATACAATCTGAAATAAATCTTCGTTGCCGTTTGTGAAGTCGTTGAGGCGTTAACAACCTTCACTGATGAGAAATTAAGATCCGTTGAATACACATCAGCTATCATCTCGCCATTCTCATTCGTTCTCCAGGATGTCTCGTCTACATTCTCGGCAATTAACTCAGAGAAGACAAACGGTCCTGCTGGTGCATGCGAATTCACACCAATTGTCACAGAACCGGTTCCAATGACATTGTTGCCTTCATCGTCTGTTGCCACCCAGATGGTATAGTTACCTGTAGTTGTTGGCGTCCATTCGAAAGTCAACGAACCCGTTTTATTCTTCTGGATGGTAATACCACCCTTGTTAACTACATCACCTTTATCGTCGGACGTACTGGCAAACAAATAAAGCACGCCGTAGAACTCGTCACCGTTGTTTTTCACTGTTACTTCTACAGGCTGAACCTCATTCTTATATTTGCTACCAGTAAAGTCAATGGATGTCGTCTCAAGATCTATTATTGGATGCGCAGTAAGTGTTGGGACACCAGAGGCATCGTAAACAGCTTCAAAGTAATAAATATCACTATTACAACCAGTGTACCACGTAGAGGTTTCCTTTTCTTTACCAATCGTGACAACTTTTAGAGTTTGTCCAGCCTTGGATTCATCCGTAGGTACAGGAACACCGAAATCATACCAGCCATTTCCATTCGGTAGATCAGTAATTCCGTAATACTTAATAGGTGTAATAACACCTTCTTCATCCATAAAGCCAATGCCAAAATAAAACGAGTGAGTTGCACCTGTTACATTGAACGCATCAAAATGTGCAGTAGCTCCATCGGCACGGAAATTCCCTGTAGAAATCATTATCGGATCATCTTCTCCTGTCTGTCCAGTGCCGTACTGTAAACCAACGTTGGCCTTTTGTGAGTAGCTATAGCCGTCGTTGCTCGAACTGGCTCCGATGCCACTGGTACTATTGGGGTTCAGCACAGACAACACATAGTAGCTGTCAGGTTCTCCACTCCAACCCCAGTTGACATGGAACATCTCATCTCCGTCGTAGCCGTCGATGACGAACGAGTGTCCTCCGCCAGACGACTGGCCACCATACTGCACAGGACGTTCTGCTGCCAGTTCAGCATAAATCAGGTCAACCCACTGGGCATATGAGTAGTCATCACGGTAAAGGCTTTTGGCAGTACTATCGAAACCAAAATACTTGACCAAAGCATTTGCAACATCAGCTGTATTAGCACCCGAAGATCCACTGGAATATTGCATTTGGACTGACTTTCCGCAACAGACCATCAATGTGGCGACAGCATTTGCCTGGGTATTGGTATAACCGCCTCGACTATATACATTCAACATATTGTCCCAATCAAATGATACACTTGAGCGAGATATCCCTTCTATATCCCAAGCTCCATAATTCTTAATATTAATGCTATAACCAGGAATATCTGCTTTAAGCGTCGAAAGCTGTTTGCCAGAATGCTTAACAGTATAATATACCACCTGAGCCATAGCCGTTGCTACACAACCTGTCACTGACTGGTAACCATCTAAGTATTCGGGGCACTTGTTATAATAGGGTTCTCCCTGATCCCATTTGGTCGTCAGCATCGGTTCAATGGCCTGTTTGATGGCACGGTTGGAAGTAGAAGTAGAAGCCTCAGCCGACGGCTGGTAGCCGATAGAGTCGTAGTACTTCATCTCGTCCACATAACCCTGCAGCCAGGCTTTCATGTGCTCCGGCATATCTTGATTGTTGAAGGTGCCGCTGGCGCTATAGCCCAGGACGTCACGGAAGCGGTCGTCGCCGCTGACGATGACGAAACCATTGTCAGAGCTGACGTTAAAGGCGTAGAGGTAGGGCTGGCCCTTGGCATCGACGGCATTCAGCACGGTCTGCTGGGCGACGATCTGAGCTGGTACACGACGGCTTCCGCCCTTGGTGCTCAGGAACTCGGCGGCCTTCTGGCGAGCCTGCTCAACAGTGACGGGAGCGGCCATCAGCAGCGTCGTCACAAAGAAACAAACGGTTAGTAAGAAGAGTTTTTTCATAAGCTATGTCAATTTAATTATTGTTCCTTAATGGGCATATACGCTGCAAAGATAGGTATTTTGCGCGAAACGACCAAAAAACTTCGTGTTTTTTTCATTGGACGTCATCATAAAAGGCTTCCTTCGATGTGAAGAAAGCCTTTTGTAAGTTATTTTATTGATTTATACTCACTTAATCACGAAAACCTTTCAACTACGTTGAGAGCTCGTTCACGTTCGATAAAGCATGAGCGAGTTCATGCTTTATGCTCACTTAATCACGACCTTGGTGCCATCGACGATGTAGAGGCCCTTGCTGGTCGGCTTGTTGTTGAGCTTGCGGCCGTCGAGGGTGTACCACTGGTTATTGGCTTCACGGTTATTGTCAACTGACATGATGGCGGTAGTTCCCTCAGTCTCGCTGCCGTCAACGACCAACACATCGTCGAGGAAGAAACGGCCCTTTGAAGCTCCGGCACCAAATACCACCCTGACGTCGCCCGTGGCGGTGATGGTAGCCTCGAACTCCTTGAACTCGCCCTTAGTCATTTCAAACTCACGGGGAGTTATAGTGCATCCCTCAGGGACAGTCAATATCAAATCGGTTCCTTCGCTCTTGGTATTCCAAGCTGCAGCCTTGAAGGTCAGCTTGGCTGTTCCATCGACCGTAAAGACCGGCGTAGAACCTGAGCCGCCACTCTTTGAATTACCAAATCTTGCGCACTGGGAAGCACCATAGACAAGGTCATCAAATGCAGTCCAGCCTTGGTTGTCGGGAATAAAGTCTGCCGTTGACATGTTGCCACTCCATTTACCGTCATTACCGCCTTGGCCCTTACACCTCTCGAACGACTCGTAGAACAGGGCGTTCTCGACGGGAGGCGTCACAGGATTAATGCTGGGATCGTCAGGATCAATAGTCGGGTCGTCGGGGTCAACAGCCGGGTCGTCCGGGTCAACGGTCGGGTCGTCCGGGTCAACGGTCGGGTCGTCCGGGTCAACAGTCGGGTCGGTGGGATCAACAGTTGGGTCGGTGGGATCAACGGTTGGGTCGGTGGGATCAACGGTTGGGTCGTCCGGGTCAACAGTCGGGTCGGTGGGGTCAACGGTTGGGTCGGTGGGATCAACAGTTGGGTCGTCGCCATACTTAGCAACATACTTGAACGACATGGTACCATCGGAATGACGGGTAATCTCCTCAACAGAAGAGTTCAGGTAGTAAGTACCGTCGGTATTCTTGTTGAACAGCTTAGCCATAGTGCCGAAGTCCTTGTTGAACGAGTTGTTTGTCATGTACGGGAACGGGTCGTTCTCGATACCAGTCACATCGTAGTACTTGGTACCGTCGTAAGTCATATATTGATATTTCTTGTCGGCAGGCACCCAAGTCATGCGCTGATGGCTCGGAGTGTCGTTAGGGGTATTGTACTCCCAAGCACTTGCGCTATAGTCAACATGCAATATCAGTAGGCCAGCACCGGGCAGGGAGGCATCCCATCCGTCGAACTGGCGGTTCTCCAACATGAAGTATTCGTTCTTGTTGCCCGGGTTATAGATAATGTAGAAGTCGCCACCTTCCTGCAGGGACTTCATACCTTCTACAGTGACGTCTTCTGCATCCAAGGTGATAGGTGTCTGCCATCCGGCCTCCCAACGCTCCCAGCTGGTATAGCCGGCGGGCTGATAGCCGTTATCGTTGTACGAGCCCTGGTCCATCAGGTCCCATGAACACATACCCTGACCACCGGAGTAGTCGGTATCGTAGAAGTCGGGATAGCCTAAGCAGTGGGAGAACTCGTGACACATGGTGCCAATGCCTGCCACCTGGTTGCTGTACTGACCGTCGAGTTCAGGACCGCAGGCGTATGTATCCACCTTCAGTCCGGTTCCAACGGTAACAGGGCCAGTGCCGTCATTATAGTATTTAGCTGCGCTTAGAGAGTAAGCATGGGGCCAGATGGTGCTCGAAGCACCACCGTCAGCCTCGCCCTTACCAGCATAGATGACATAGACCTGATCGACATAGCCATCACCGTCCCAGTCGTATGGTGTCCAGTCGTCAATAATCGCTTTTGCCTTTTTGACGGCCTCGACAACCATCTCGCCTGGATGCTTGTCATCACCATTGCCGTCGTTGCTGCCGTAGTAGCTGGCCTTATTCGCTACGGTAACGGGGCCTACGATGTCGAAGTCGAGTTCGAACTGACCACCGCTCTGAGCCTTGAAATAGTCGGACATAGAGCCCTTGAACTTGCCCTCGCTATAGTTCTCGCCATTAGCAATCTTCACGTACAGCGCACTGTCGTGACTGGCGTTAAACGACTTATCCTTAAAGTTCACCAGGATGATGATACCTTTCTTCTGGCCCTGATAGGCGGAAGACGCTCCTGCACGGCGGCCTTTCAGACGCTGCATGCGCTTCTGGTTAATCTGCTGGCGGCGCACCTTGGCCCTCTCCATCACGGCCTGGGCGTCGATGGGAACAAAGACGCCCTCCGACTCGCGGTAGGCCTGCCCGTCGGTCCCCTTCCAATAGTGTCCGTGCTCGTCGCCGACAAGTGTTGCCTTTACTTCCGTACCGTTGGCCAACACGAGGGTCTTTGTCACCCCACGCTTAGCGGGTACGGCCATCATCGTCATGGTAACAACCATGAGTGACAGAATCACAAACAATCTCTTCATCTTATCTCTTATAATATATATAATGTATCACCTCCAATGCCCTTGATATAAGTCAAGTTTTCGAAAAGGCGTGCAAAGGTAGGCATTATTTTTCAACAAGCCAAACAGAGCCACCATAAATTACAAATATTTAACACCGCAGTTAGCGTATCACGACCTTGCGGCCATCAACGATGTAGATGCCTCGGGTGGGATTGGTGACGCGGCGTCCGCTGAGATCGTAGATGACGCGCTGACCGTCAAGACGGGTGTCGGTCTGCACCATGTCGATGTCAGACGGATCACTGCCGCTGCTGACCTTGACTTTCAGGCTCGAGACCTGCAGATTGCCACTGCCACTATTGACCGTGAAATCCACAGTAGAGGCTGAACCCGTCCACTTATAACCGTCGACGCTACCTGTGGAAGCCTCCAACTGCTTGCTCGTATTCTTGGTAACAAACTCTATCTCTTTCAACTCACCCTCACTCACGCTGACAGTCAGCAGATTGCCAGCATACAGGCGGATGTGGTCACCATTGCAATAGCGCTGGTTGGCAGAACTCAGGGCGTATGTCACCGTAATGCCATTCTGGGTCAGCGTCAGGTCTTCTGTATTAGAGTTGTTTATGACGCCATTATAGGAGACATTAAACGAAGTGGCAGTATTGTTCAAGGCAATCTCACAGTCTGCAGGCGTATCGCCGCCAGGCTGTTCGGTAATGGTGTAGGTGGCCGAAGCCTGGGCGCTGCGCTCACCATCCTTGATGGCCACGGCGTTGACGACATAGGTGCCCAGCTCGTCTATGGTGAACGGACCTTCGTAAAGCGTACTCTGCTCGGAAGCATCCTCGCCGTTCAGCGTGTAATAGATGGTGGCGCCCGCGGTCTTGCAGCTGAGCGTGACCTCTACACTATTATAATAGGTACCCGCGTCAGGCGAGAAAGTCGGGCGGGCCACGTTGGCCATCTCGCCGGCGGTATAGTTGTCGTAGCTGAACTCAACGTCCTGCTTGTCGCCCCAGATGTAATGCTCCAGACCGGGATAGTCGACATAGGGGTTGCGGTTATGCTGAATGCCCGGAATAGCGTTGTTGCGAGCTATCTCAACATCGTCGATGGGGTCGAGTTCCGACCAGGCCATCATTAAGTCGACGACCCAGTTCGTCAGTCCCTGATTCTCGTTAGAGAATACCTTGGGGGCTTCGCCTTTCTTCCAGGTGGTACACTTATCTTGATAACAAGTCGCCATATAGAAGTATATGCGGGCTATGTCCCCTTTGATTTCATCATTGGGTTCAAATACCGTACCCGAATAGCCGGGAGTCTTACATGAACCCAGGATGCTATAATTGTTGGCAGAATATTTGGTAATGTTTGCTACCTCTGCAAATACGTAGCTGGTGCGAATGCCATT
>JAEEVT010000095.1 GCA_016291005.1 Prevotella sp.
CAATGCTCTACCAACTGAGCTAATTCCGCCTGTTCTGCGAAAGTTGTATTATTCGCAAAAGAAAAGGAGTCATCGACTTTTATCGTGACTCCCGAGGAAAGTGAGCCGATAGCCGGACTCGAACCGGCGACCCACGCATTACGAATGCGTTGCTCTACCAACTGAGCCATATCGGCAGTCTTCCAAAGATCTCTTTTTTGCTCTTTCTACAGGGCCTCTTGAGCCTCGTTTCTCAAAAGCGAGTGCAAAGGTAATTATTATTCTTTGAACTTTGAACTTTGAGCTTTGAACTTTATGATTTGTTAACGTTTGTTGGTTGCATGGGTAACTACTCCAGGGCGTGTGATGATGTAGTTACTTTCCAAGTTTCTCTTTCAGGAATTTTCCTGTGATGCTTTGTTCGCAGGCGGCTATTTCCTCCGGTGTTCCGCAGGCTACGAGCTGACCGCCACGGTCACCACCGTCTGGGCCTATGTCGATGATGTGGTCGGCGCACTTGATGATCTCCATGTTGTGCTCGATGATGAGGATGCTGTGTCCGCGCTCGATGAGTGCATTCAACGATGTCAGCAGTCGCTCAATGTCGTGGAAGTGGAGTCCTGTTGTAGGCTCGTCGAAGATAAACAATGTGGGTTCCTGTTTCTCCTGTCCGATGAAATAGGCCAGCTTGACACGCTGGTTCTCGCCGCCGGAAAGGGTGGAGGAGTTCTGTCCGAGCTTGATGTATCCGAGTCCGACGTCGTCGAGTGGCTTGAGTCGGTTGACAATGCTCTTGCACCCGTCGAAGAACTGTATGGCCTCTGATATGGTCATGTTCAGTACGTCGTCGATGTTCTTGCCTTTGTATCGGACATCGAGGATGTCGTGCTTGAAACGGTGGCCGTGACAGGCCTCACAGGTCAGTACGAGGTCGGCCATGAACTGCATCTCGACGGTGATGACGCCGGCACCTTTACACTCGTCGCAGCGTCCGCCGTCGGCATTGAACGAGAAGTATTGTGGCGTGAAGCCCATCTGCTTGGCCAGAGGCTGGTCGGCAAAGAGGTCACGTATGGCATCGTAGGCCTTGACGTATGTGGCAGGATTGGAACGTGTGGACTTGCCGATAGGATTCTGGTCGACGAACTCGACGTGCTTGACAGCCATATAGTCGCCAGCGAGTCCCATGTATTCGCCTGGTGCATCATAGACTTCGCCGAGGTGACGCTTGAGGGCAGGGTAGAGGATGCCTTTGACGAGGCTTGACTTGCCGGAGCCGCTGACGCCTGTGACGACAGTCATCACGTTGAGCGGGAAATCGACATCGAACCCTTGCAGGTTGTTCATGCGAGCCCCTTTGATGGTGATAACCCTGTTCCAGGGACGACGTGATGTGGGAATGGGTATGGTGTCGAGGCCGGAGAGGTAGCGGAGGGTGTAGCTGTTCCCGGCGGGGAAGCCGCTGGGCGCTGACTGTGAAACGGTGACTGGCGCTGATTGGGGAATGGTAGCGGACGTTGACAGAGGAACGGTAGCGGGCGGTACAGGGCCGGTGTACATGATTTCGCCACCGAGGCGGCCGGCGTCTGGTCCGACGTCGATGAGGTAGTCGGAGGCTCGCATGATTTCCTCGTCGTGCTCGACGATGACGACGGTATTGCCGAGGTCGCGCAGTTCTTTCAATACCTTTATCAGGCGGTTGGTGTCACGAGAGTGCAGGCCGATACTGGGTTCGTCAAGGATGTAGAGCGAACCGACGAGTGAACTTCCCAGTGACGTCGTGAGGTTGATGCGCTGGCTCTCGCCGCCGCTAAGCGAGTTGGACATGCGGTTTAGCGTCAAGTATCCCAATCCAACATCTAAAAGGAACTGCAGGCGTGAGTTGATTTCGGTAAGCAGGCGCTTGCCGATTTGCTGTTCCTGTTCAGTCAGTTCCAGCATGTCGAACCATTGCTTCAGACGCACGATGGGCATCTGCACCAGGTCGGTAATGCTTCGTCCGCCAATCTTGACATACTCTGCCTCAGGTTTCAGGCGTGTCCCGTGACATTTCGGGCAGTTTGTCTTGCCTCGATAGCGTGCCAGCATGACGCGGTACTGAATCTTGTACTGGTTTTCGCTGACCATGCGGAAGAATGAGTCGATGGAAACTTGGTCGTACTTGTCGCGATACTTGTCTGACGGCAGTCCGTGCCACAGCTGGTCTTTCTGTTTCTGTGTCAGGTTGTAATAGGGTTCGAAAATGGGGAAGTCATCCTTTGCAGCCCGTCGGCAGAACTCATCCTGCCACATCTTCATCTTCTCTCCGTGCCAGCAAACCACGCAACCGTCGTAAACGGAAAGTGTCGTGTTGGGGATGACCAGGTGTTCGTCAATGCCAATCACCTTGCCAAAGCCCTGACATTCCGGACAGGCTCCAGCCGGCGAGTTGAAGGAGAACATTTGGTCGGATGGTTCTTCGAACGTCATGCCGTCGGCCTCAAACTTCGTGGAGAAGTCGTAGGTCAGCCCGGCTGGCAGCACCATGAGGCGCAGTTCGCCGTTGCCTTCATAGAAAGCCGTCTCGGCAGAGTCTGTCAGACGTGATATGCTGTCCTTGCTATCATCTACAGACAGGCGGTCGATGACAAGATAGAGAGCCTCCCCCTTCCCCTCCAAGGGGAGGGAAGACTGATTAGCCAGGAAGTCGTCGATGCGGACGATGTTGCTGTCGACAGCCATGCGGGCATATCCGTTCTTCAGGTACATCTGCAACTGTTTCTCGAGCGTGCGTCCTTCCCCAGGGTGGATGGGCGCCATGATGATGAACTTAGTGCCACTTTGGAACTGGCGGACACATTGCAGGATGTCGTCGGTAGTGTGCTTCCTGACCTCTTGCCCTGAGATGGGCGAGTAGGTGCGTCCGATGCGGGCATACAGCAGTCGCAGGTATTCGTAGATCTCCGTCGTCGTGCCTACGGTACTTCGTGGATTACGCGAGATGACTTTCTGCTCGATGGCAATGGCGGGCGGTATGCCGCGAATGTAGTCACACTCGGGCTTGTTCATGCGTCCCAGGAACTGGCGCGCATAGCTGGAAAGGCTTTCCACATAGCGTCGCTGTCCTTCGGCATAGAGCGTGTCGAAAGCCAGCGACGACTTGCCACTGCCTGAAACACCGGCAATGACGACTAATTGGTTACGCGGAATCTTGACGTCTATGTTTTTCAGGTTGTTGACCCTTGCTCCTTTTATCTCGATGTAGTCATTCATTCGCGTACCTTATTATATATAAGGGGTCATGAACATGTCAGAATCTTCTCTTTCTCCTGCCAAACAGATGTCCGTAGTTCCTCATCAGCTTGCGCACCAGCAGAAAGGCGTCGATGGCTGTGATGCTGTTCGAGATGAGTGCGGAAACCCATTCTCCCTTGGTATTGGCCTTATGCGGGGTGACCAGTCCGTTCCACAAAGCGCCAAAGCGTTCGTTGTCGGCCTGGATATCGGCAGCGAGCTGTTCTTTGCGAGCTCGGATGTCGTCCAGCGTATGATAGGTTTTCTCAGGGACTTTTGCTGAATGCATAGTTATTTGCTCATTAGAAGATTAGCCAAGAAACGCACCAATGGGCGCTCGATGAGTGACTTGCGGTAAATGATAAAGAGTATCAGCAGTAGGAAGTGTATTCCTCCGACAAT
Organism: Prevotella sp.; assembly: GCA_016291005.1. Classification (GTDB taxonomy): domain Bacteria; phylum Bacteroidota; class Bacteroidia; order Bacteroidales; family Bacteroidaceae; genus Prevotella. Next base: position 3,655 of record JAEEVT010000095.1, read on the forward strand.
GAAGAACGCCCATGGCATACCGGTGTATATGGCGAGCCATAAGGCAAAGGCTATAGAGAAATGCATGGCTACGGCCACCAGTAGTAGGAAGAATACTACTGCCAGGGCCGTGGCCGTCAGTAGGCGTACGAGTTTGTCAATAACGTCGAGCTTCAAGTATTCGCCTTGAAGCCCGATGTAATGCTTGACGATCTCTGCCAGTTGGGCAATCGTTTCAACGTTCTTGTCGCTACTCAGCATCTAACTTTTCACTTCTTATGCCTCTACTTCGGGGGCAGCATCTGCAATGTCGTCTACCAGGTCGCTGACTTCCTTGCGGCTCAGCTTGATGTTGTGTTTCTTCATAAACCCGTCAACGGCATCCGTAATCTTTCCGCGGGTGTCTTCACCCTTCTCGGGAGCCAATAAAAGACCAAGAACTGCTCCGGCAATAGCACCGCCGAAGAATGCACCTAAATAACCTAAACTTTTCATAATGTCTTAATGATTTTATTGAAATATATGTCTTTTCGCAGGCAAATTTACGGAAAGTTTTCCAAATTAACAAACTTTATGCAGCATTTTTCATGTCATTTGCCCGATATTTTGTAATTTCGCGGTCATAAAAGGTATATTACGTCTAATTTTAAATAAGAAACAAGTATTATGAAGAAGTATGCTGTCATTTGCGCAGGTCTTTGCGCAGCTATGGCTTTTACAAGTTGCAAATCAAGTGAGAGTGCCTACAAGCAGGCTTATCTGAAGGCTAAGGCTCAGGAGGAAGCTCAGGCTCAGAACCAGACTACCTATCAGCAGCCCGTGGCTCAGCAGCAGAGTGTTGTCGTTCCCATGCAGGAGGTTTCTTCCTCTAACACGCGCGTGGTAGACAATGGTGATAACATCAAGGTTCGTCAGGAGGCTGTGACGATTGTCAACGGTACTGGTCTGAAGAACTTCAGCGTTGTCGTAGGTTCGTTCTCGCTGATTGCCAATGCTGAGGGACTGCAGCAGACCTTGAAGAATGCTGGCTACAATGCTCAGATCGTTCTGAACTCAGCCGTCACTCCGCCAATGTATCGCGTGGTTGCTGCCACCTATGATTCTAAGGTTGACGCTGCCGCAAGCCGTGACGCTTTGTCCGGCCAGTATCAAGGTGCTTGGCTGCTTTACGCTAAATAAGGCAGCGGCACGGATTCTTCAACCTTAAGGTCGAAGCGTGGCACGCATTCTTTCTATCGATTACGGTAAGAAGCGTACAGGACTGGCAGTCACCGACCCGCTACAGATTATTGCTGGCGGGTTGGCGACTGTCACCACTTCTGAGCTATACGACTATCTGGTGAACTATGTGGCCCGTGAGGAGGTAGAGCGCATCGTCATTGGCGAACCGCGCCAGCCTAACGGTCAGCCCAGCGAGAACCTGCCGCGTGTGCAGCAGTTTGTGAACCGTTGGCGTAAGGCTATGCCACAGATTCCCATTGAGTATTACGACGAACGCTTCACGTCTGTGCTGGCCCATCAGGCTATGATTGACGGCGGACTGGGAAAGAAAGCCCGCCAGAACAAGGCGCTGGTCGATGAAATTAGTGCCACTATCATCCTACAGGACTACATGCGATCGAGAAAGTGAAAAGTGAATGGCGCAGCCAAATTGTAAATTGTAAATTCTCAAATTGTAAATGATCCTACCTATTTATATATATGGTCAGCCTGTGCTCCGCAAAGAGGCGGAAGACATTACGGCCGACTATCCTGAACTGAAACAACTCATCGCCGACATGTGGGAGACGCTGGCCGAGAGCGAAGGCATCGGACTGGCTGCTCCGCAGATAGGCAAGGCCATACGCCTGTCGGTCATCGACCTCGACGTGCTCAGCGAAGACATGCCTGAGTACAAGGGTTTCCGTCAGGTGTATATCAATCCCCATATTGTTGAGTACGACGATTCCAAGACGGACACTTCTGAGGAGGGCTGTCTGTCGCTGCCTGCCATCCACGAGAAGGTGGTGCGCCCCACACGTATCCATGTGGAGTGGGACGACGAGGCATTCCAGCATCACGACGAGTGGATAGAAGGCTATCTGGCCCGTGTTATGCAGCACGAGTTCGACCACTTGGATGGCAAAATGTTCATCGACCGCATTTCTCCGCTTCGCAAACAGCTCATTAAGGGCAAGTTGAAGTCTCTTACCCTTGGCCGTTACCGTTGTGGGTACAAGACAAAACCCGTAAAAAGGTAAAATCTTAAAAGGTAAAAAAGTAAAAAGGTAAAAGGTTAAAAAGGTAAGAAGGTAAAAAGGTAAAAAGTAAAAAGGGATAAAATGCAGAATAGGGTTCAAATCTTCGACATGAAAGGTAAGAGGCTTTGTTGTCTTTTACTTTTTTACCTTTTTGCCTTTTTACCTTTAAAAGCCCAGTTCAATACCGACCGGCTGCTGATGACTGGCCGCTCGGCACTTTATTACGAGGACTACGTTCTCTCCATCCAGTATTTTAACCAGGTCATCTCCGTCAAGCCCTATCTCTACGAGCCGTGGTTCTACCGTGCTGTGGCGAAATACTATCTGGACGACTACATCGGCGCCGAGCAAGACTGTTCCGAGGCCATCGGCCGCAACCCCTACGTGGTGGGTATCTATGAACTGCGGGGACTTTGCCGCATCCAGCAGAAAAACTTCTCCAATGCCGTCGACGACTACAATACCGCGTTGCGCTACGATCCTGAGAATGTCAGCCTCTGGCATAACCGTGCCTTGTGCCGCATCCAGCAGAAGGAGTTCGACAAGGCGCTGGCGGAACTCGACACCATGTCCGTACGCTGGAGCAAGAACGCCCGCATTCCTGCCATGAAGGCTGAAGCCTATCTGATGAATAAGGATACAACGCAGGCTATTGCCGCGCTTGACGAGAGTATCAAGCTTGATGCCTATAACGGCAATGTATGGGCGCAGCGTGCCGTCATCAGTCTGGCGCGCGACGAATGGAAGGATGCCGAGTCGTATCTCGACAAAGCCATCCACCTGCTGCCGAAACAGGGCGGGCTTTACATCAACCGTGCCTTGGCTCGTTTTAACCAGAACAACCTGCGTGGTGCAATGGCCGACTATGATACGGCGCTCGACTTCGAGCCCAACAACTTCTTAGGCCATTACAACCGCGGTCTTTTGCGCGCACAGGTGGGTGACGACAATCGTGCCATTACTGATTTTGACTTTGTCCTGAAACTGGAGCCAGACAATCTTATGGCTCTGTATAACAGAGCTTTATTGTTAGAACAGACAGGTAACCCTCGTGGAGCTATCCGCGACTACTCCAAGGTCATTGAACAGTATCCGAATTTCTGGACTGGTCTGCAACAACGTGCCAAGTGCTACCGCAAGTTAGGCATGACGAAGCAGGCCGAGCTGGACGAATTCCGCATCCTGAAAGCACAGATAGACAAGCGCTTCGGCAAGCAGCCGCGACTCTCCAAGAACCAGATGCGTAAGCGTAGCGATGAAGACATCGAGAAATACAATCAGTTAGCCGTGGCCGACGAACAGGAGGTGGAGCCCGAATACCAGAGCGACTATCGCGGTCGGGTGCAGAACCATCGGGTCGATATGGACTATATGCCGATGTTTGGACTCTCTACCGAGGAGTTCCGCAATGCCGTGCGCTACTATGTGGCCTACGACGCCTTGGTGGAAACGGTCAACGCTCGCCAGCCGAAAGGATATAAACTCCATATCGTCTGCCAGCCGACAACACTCAGCGAAGCTTCTACCAAGCGCTATTTCTCACGCATCGACAGTCTCTCCACACAGATTAACAAGTCGCCGTCTATCAGCGACGTGCAGCCGCTCCTGTTGCGCAGGGCCATTGCCTATAGCGTCATCCAGAACTATGATGCCGCCATCGACGACCTGACAACCTATCTTCAGACCGACTCGACTTCCGTCATAGCCTATTGGCAGCGTGCCGTATGCCAGTCGCGACTCAATGCCTTCAATGCCTCGCAGGGTACCGACGTGAAGATGAAGACGGCTAACGTGCTCAACGACCTGACGGAGGCGCTACGCCTGGCGGAAAGTTCCTACCTCTATTATAATCGTGGCAACGTCTATGTCGAGCGCCACGACTACCAGCATGCCATCGAGGACTACACCCGTGCTATCGAGAAAGACCCGAACTTGGCTGAAGCCTGGTACAACCGCGGACTGACCTATCTGGCCAACAAGCAGCAGCAAGAAGCTATCAGCGACCTCTCGAAAGCTGGCGAGCTGGGGCTTTACTCAGCCTACAGCATCATCAAGCGAAACAGAAAGAATTGAAGAATTGAAGTTCTTTGATTGAAGTATTTATGGCAAAAGAACAATCACAGTTAAGGGAGCGGGAGCGGACAAACCTGAAGGAGCCGCGACGTTATAAGGTTATCATCTATAACGACGACTTCACGTCGATGGAGTTTGTCGTGATGATACTGGTTCAGGTCTTCCTGAAGAGTGAGGAGGAGGCCCAGGCGCTGATGTTGCAGGTGCACCACTCGGACAAGGCCGTGGTGGGCATCTATAGCTATGACATTGCCGTGTCGAAAGCTCGCAAGGCTACGGACATGGCGAGGGAACAGAACTTTCCGTTGCGGTTGACCGTGGAACCGGAGGAGAGTTAAAGATGAAAGGTAAAAAGGTAAAAGGGTAAAAGGGTAAATAAGTAAAAGGGTCAAAAAGTAAAAAGGTTAGAATGGGAGAGATCAAACAGACGCTTCGCGCCTCGAGGATGCTGAACAAGGCCTACGAGTGCAGCAAAGGCTACAGACATGAGTTCATCATGCCTGAACATCTGTTGCTGGCGTTGATAGAGGACTTTAACTTCAACGCGGCGCTCAACATTTTCTATAGCCCCTTCCAGTTGGAGGACCGCGTCAAGGACTATCTGGATAGCGTGGAATCATTGCCCGAGGACACGGAATACGTTCCTGAGACTTCGGCACAGATGTCGAAAGTGTTGGAGCTGGCTGTGCATTCCGTGGTGTCAAGTAGTGCTCAGGCGCTCGACATACCACACTTGACAAAAGGCATCCTGGCGCTCGAAGATTCCTGGGCGGCATACCTCTTGAAAGATAGCCTGGATGGGCAGGAAGCCAACTTCATGAGTCAGCTGATTAACTTCTACGACTTCGATGACGAACAGGAGAAGGATGGCGGCGAAAAGGATGACGAATCCAGCACGAAGGACAAGGCCGCCTGGAAGCGTCTCGTCACTTGCATGAACGACCTCTACAAGCAGCAGAACCCGCTAATAGGCCGTGAGCAGGAGTTGCAACGCACCATCCAGGTGCTGTGTCGGCGCGACAAGAACAATCCACTGCACGTCGGTGAGCCTGGCGTCGGCAAGACGGCGCTGGTCTGGGGACTGGTGCGCATGATAGAAGAAGACCGTGAGCAAGGCTCTTCGGGTAGGATGCCTGAGCGACTGAAGGGCTGCAAGGTCTATCAACTGGACATGGGAACACTGCTGGCTGGGACACAATACCGTGGCGACTTCGAGAACCGCATCAAGATGATTATGGACGGCGTGGCTGCCGAGCAGGAAAACCCCGCTAACCCCAAGCCCAACATCGTGTACATCGACGAGATTCATACACTTGTCGGCGCAGGGGCAACCAGCGACAGCGCGATGGATGCGTCGAACATGCTGAAACCCTATCTTGAGGCGGGCAACATCCGCTTCATCGGCTCTACCACATATGAGGAGTACAACCGTCACTTCTCGCGGTCGAAGGGCATGATACGCCGTTTCCAGCAGATAGACATTGCCGAGCCTACCATCGACGAGGCGAAGCATATCCTGCGGCAGTTGCAGCCCAGATACGAGGAGTTCCACCACGTGAAGTACGACGACGAGGCCATCGACTTCGCCGTAGAAGCCAGTGCCAAACACGTCAACGACCGCTTCCTGCCCGACAAGGCCATCGACCTCATCGACGAAGCCGGCGCAGCAGCCGAAGCCGCCGCCGCCCAAAGTGTGGCTGACGGTTTTGCCGTCAGCACCATCACCAAGGCTCATATCGCCGACGTGCTGGCGAAGACGTGCAAGGTGGATGCCTTAGCCGTAGCCGAGGACGAAGACTTCCAGCGCCTGGAGACTCTGGCACCCAGGATGCTCGCCCAGATCTATGGTCAGGACGAGGCCATCCGCCAGGTGGTCGAAGCCGTACAGATGTCACGTGCCGGATTGCTCGACGACAACAAGCCGTTGGCATCGCTGCTTTTCGTCGGCCCTACGGGAGTGGGAAAGACCGAGGTGGCTAAGGTGCTGGCCAAGGAGCTGGGCATCGAACTGATACGCTTCGACATGAGCGAATATACCGAGAAACATACCGTTGCCAAACTCATCGGTTCGCCAGCGGGATATGTGGGCTACGAGGATGGCGGACTGCTGACCGATGCCATCCGCAAGTCGCCCAACGCCGTCCTGCTGCTCGACGAGATAGAGAAGGCCCATCAGGACATCTACAACATCCTGTTGCAGGTGATGGACTACGCCCGACTGACGGACAACAAAGGTCGCAAGGCCGACTTCCGCAACGTGGTGCTCATTATGACCTCCAACGCAGGGGCGCAGTTTGCAGGCCAGGGCATCGGCTTCAACAACAGCGTCAGCCGTGGCGAGGCCATGATGAAGCAGGTGAAGCGCACCTTCAAGCCCGAGTTCCTCAACCGACTCTCAGGCGCCGTCGTCTTCCGCGACATGGACCACGAGATGGCGACACTCATCCTGCAGAAGAAGCTGCGCGAACTGGACGCCAAGCTCCAGGCGAAGAACGTCAGGATGACGCTCACCCCAGAGGCCTTCGACCACCTGCTGAAAGAAGGCTTTACGCCAGAGTATGGTGCCCGCGAGATGGACCGCGTCATCGCCCAGCAACTCAAGCCCCTCTTGATGCGCGAAATCCTCTTCGGCTCGCTGAAAGCCGGCGGCGAAGTCACAGTTAGTGTAAAGGATGGCTGTTTGGGAATTGGATGACGACTTGTGGTTCCCCAACCCCCGTTGGGGTCAGGACGACGGATTGGTAGCCATAGGCGGCGACCTCTCCGTAGAGCGTCTCGTGCTAGCCTATAGCAATGGCTTCTTCCCCTGGTATGCCTACCAGATGGAGCGCGAGCCACATTGGTATTGTCCTCTCGACCGCTACGTCATCTTTCCTGACGAGATCCATGTCAGCCACTCCATGCGCCAGCTGCTGCGACAACGGAAATACCAAGTCACCGTCAATGAAGACTTCGAGGGCGTCATCCACGGATGCTCCACAGCCCAGGGCCGCAACGAAGAGGGTGGGGCATGGCTTGGCCCAGACATCATCGAGGCATTCACCCGCCTCCATCACCACGGCTACGCCGCCAGCGTCGAAGTCTGGGGACCCTCCTCCCCAACGTCTGACCATGCAGCCCTTCAACCCTCCAGACGCCTTGTTGGCGGACTCTATGGCGTCACCCTGCGCAACGCTTTTTTCGGCGAGAGCATGTTCTCGCTCGTTCCCAATGCCTCCAAGATAGCCCTGATCCATCTGGCAAAAGCGATGGCAAGCATTGGCGGCCGCTTCATCGACTGTCAGTTCGAGACCCCGCTCTTCAAGTCAATGGGCGGCCGCCACATTACCTACGACGACTACATGAAGACACTCAGAGGGTGAGCCTTTGCTCAATGGCAAATCTTTCTATCCTAAAGACCGGTAAAGCTAAAGCTGTGCGCTTCACCACCCTGGAAGCCATCAGCGCGAGTTAGGTTGCCAACCCGGCGACATCCTCGAATACAGAGACGAATAAACAAAAAAGACAAATTATGAAAATAAGAGATTGCGACGCCACACTCAGACCCAAGGTCAGAGAATGCCCATACTGTCACGAGATAATTTCTTTAAAGAGATGTTTTAAATACATTTACCGAGGCACCAATTATACAACCGTCTGCAACCATTGCAACAGAAGTGTCAAGTTGGCAAAAGAGCCGATACCTTTCAAGTATTGTGTATTTGCAGGGTTCCTGAGCATATACGTGCCAATGAATGTGTTCTTGTATGTCTACAAGATGTCCTTTTTCGATTCCCTGATTTATAGTCTGCCATTTGTTGTGACATGTATTTTGGTGGTATTAATTCTTACTTTTAGTAAGATTCGCTTTAGTGTAGATATGTAGTAAGTGTTTATCTGACCCATCTGACCCCTGACGCTGAAAACCAATAGGTTACGCAAAATTTATCTCTACCCCGAACTGACCCCTTAACTGACCCCTGATAGCAAATCACACAGAAAAGTAGCAAAAATAACGTAGAAAAGTTGCGGAAATCCAGTACTTTTCCGTCAGTTATCCTTAGGAAAACCTTCAGTTATCCTAAGGATAAGTTGCAGAAATCGCCTAGAAAAGTTAAGGAAATCACGGCAACTTCTTGAGGAAATCGCGGCAACTTCTTGAGGAAATCACGGTAACTTCTTGAGGAAATCACGGCAACTTCTTGACGAAATCACGTGGAAAAGTTCAACTTTTCTACGCAATTTTGCAATCAGGGGTCGGTTGAGGGGTTACTTAGGGGTCAGTTGAGGGGTCAGTTATTTCTTGCGTAACTTTCTGATTATCAGTAATGGGGGTTAGATGGTTGAGTTTTTCAGATTTTTTTGTTTAGAGACGTGAGTTCTTTCGTAACCTCCAACGGAAAAACGGTTACGGTTACAGCTGTAACCATGTAACCGCTATGGGTAACTTTATTAGGAAATACAATCATAACCAATTGATATTCCACCAATTATATATTGAAAGAGGATTATCTCCTGCTTTGTTGGTTACATGGTTACAGCTGTAACCGTAACCGTTCAATCATATTCAGGGTTTTGAGGTGTACTGTATAGCACAATGAACAAATTTCTCAAGAATCCTTTGGTGTATTAAGATTTTTTCGTATCTTTGCAGCAATCTTGTGATGATGGCGCAAGCTGTCTGAACAAGTTGCATGACAACGTAAACTGATCTCCATTGGGAGTGAGGGCTGGAATGCAAAGACATCGTGGGTATAAAGAAGAACTCGTGTTCTCTTGTCGAATGACGTTTGAAGTATAAAGGCTCCTACCAAAGCAAATTGTACTAAAGAAAGAACAACAATTCGAGAGAGCCACGTCTGTATAGGCGTGCTCTTTCCTTGTGTTTGTTCTTTCGGGCTATCTGTGGTAGGAGCGGCCTATACTTCGAATACATTGGAAAGATGTTACGCCTTCTTTTTGTGCCTGCGTGTGACATCAAGAGACTGAAAACCAGATTGCTAACAGATTTAAAGCTCCT
>JAEEVT010000096.1 GCA_016291005.1 Prevotella sp.
GTTCGACCCCTCGAAGAACGTTGCTACGGCGCCGCCGAGGAGCAGCGGACCTAAGAGTCCGTTGACGACGAGACACATCTGGAAGGTCTTCGGGCCGAGGAAGTTGCCGAGCTTGTTCTGGAACTCATAGCTGACGGCTTGTACGACGAAGGTGAAGAGGATGATCATCCACAGCCAGTAGGCTCCGCCGAACGAGGTGCTGTAGAATAGTGGGAACGAGGCGAAGAACGCTCCGCCGAAGGTGACCAGCGTGGTGAACGTCAGCTCCCACTTCCGACCGGTGGAGTTGATGATGAGTCGGCGCCCTTCCTCCGTATAGCCTAATGAGCGTACCATTGAGTTGGCTCCCTGTACGAACAGCAGGAACACCAGCAGCGCGCCAAGGAGTGATACTAAGAAGCACCAGTAGTGCTGTAAGAAATCGTATGTCATAGTCTTTGAATTTTGTTATCGACCTCGGTCACTTTGACCTTTAGGTCTAAGAACTTTAAACTTTGATCTTTTTGATTACTCTTTTTCCTGATCAGGACCGCGCTTGATTTGCTTGAGCATGATGCTAATCTCTACGGCGAGCATGAGGGTGAAGAGGAACTGGAAGAGGAAGAACGTCAGCGCTACGCTGCAGCTGCTGATGTCGCTGACGCCGACCCATGTGGGCAGCATGTCCTGGATGGTCCAGGGCTGGCGTCCGAACTCGGCGACGAGCCAGCCGCTCTCCGAGGCGATGTAGGCCAGCGGCACGAGGGCAATGGCCAGCCAGTAGTGCCAGGCGGGCAGCCCGGCTATGGTGTTGCGATCGTCGGCTTCCGTCTCAGGCAGTAGGCAGACGATGGCGAGCAGTCGGCGCGTAATGGCCGATAACCACGGGATGCGGTAGGCCAGCAACAGTATGACGGCAAAGAAGAGGATGAAGACGCAGCCCAGTCCTACCATGATGCGGAACGCCCAGAAGTTGATGCCGATGGGCGGCACGGCATCGTGCTTATTGTTCATGTAGCCGTAGCCGAAGTACTTCATGTTAGTATTAAGGATAGACAATTGAGAATTGAGACTTTCCTCGCTGGCCCCTTCGGCCTTGCCATTGCGATAGGCAGCAAGGGCCGCGATAGCTTGTTTGCCGCGGGCTATCTTCTCGTCGACAGACGGTTCCACGGTGCCGTCAGGCTTGGTGTAGCCGTTCAGGATATCGTTGATGCCAGGCACATAGCCGTGGATGTCGTTGGTAGCCATAAACGACAGGGCGTAGGGCATCTCTATCTTCAAAGGCGGTTCGTCGTCCCAGCCGTAGTCGGGCTGGCAGAGGGGATTGACCCAGGCAACGGCCGTCAGACCGATGTCAGTACCGCCGTTGTACAGCGCCTCCATCGCTGCCAGCTTCATGGGTTGTACCTCGGCAACGCTCTGTGCCGACTTGTGGCCCGTAGCAGCGGCTCCCACCGAGGCTATCAGACCTACGATGGCAGCAATCTTAATGCTCTCGATGGCGAGTTTCGTCTCGCGCCGCTTCATCAGGTACCAGCTGGAGACGGCGACGACGAAGATGGCGCCGATGATCCAGGCCGAGATGACGGTGTGGCAGAACTTATCGACGGCAAAGGGCGACAAGGCCACGTCGGCGAAGCTGACCATCTCGTTACGCATAGTGTCAGGGTTGAACTCGCAGCCCACGGGGTACTGCATCCAGGCGTTGGCGACGAGAATCCACCAGGCGGAGATGGTTGCTCCCAAGCCTGTCAGCCACGTCGATGCCAAGTGGAAGCCTGGCGACACCTTTTTCCAGCCGAAATACATGACGGCGACGAAGGTGGACTCCATGAAGAATGCCACGATGCCCTCGACGGCTAATGGTGCGCCGAAGATGTCGCCCACGAACCAGGAATAGTTCGACCAGTTGGTGCCGAACTCAAACTCCAGGATAATGCCCGTAGCCACACCCATCGCGAAGTTGATGCCGAAGAGCTTCTGCCAAAACTTTGCCGTGTCGCGCCAGAACGTGTTGCGGGTACGATACCAGCACGTCTCGCAGATGCCCATGATGACCGCCAGTCCAAGGGTCAGCGGAACAAACAGCCAATGGTAGATGGCCGTGAGCGCAAATTGTGCCCTTGCCCAGTCTACAGCACTACTGTCGATGTTTAGAAATAGGTTTGTAATCATAAGCTTTTATAGTTTAATTGGTAAAATCTTCAATCCTTCAATTATTCAATTCTTCAATCTTTCAAAACTTGCGTAGCCACAAACTCCGATTCCTGCCCCTCCTCGGCGTGCTTCTTGATGAAGTTGGGGAAGAAGAACAGCTTCAGAATCACGAAGATGACAAACAGCTTAACCAGTATGATGAGCCACAGCGTCTTGCCTAAACGCATGTTGCGGAAACCATCATAATACAGGTCGAAGACCTTGTACAGGAAGTTCTGCTTGTTCATAGGTTAGTCGTTTTTACGTTAATATTGTTGCAAATATAGTAAATAATTTCTAAACAGCAAACAATTCTTTGCTATTTCGTTGGAAAAAAGTTACCTTTGCACCGTTTTTATATAATTAATTAGGTATAAACGATGAAAAAAGTCTTAATTGGCGTTATTATACTCATGTTGGCCGGCATCGCTTTCCTGACTTACAGTCTGATGCAGGAGAAGCAGGCTAATAAGGATATGGAGGAACTGGCTGCACTTGACAAGCAGGAAATGGAGAAAGAGTACCAGAACTTTGCGGCCCAGTACAGCGAGATGAAAACCTACATCAAGAACGATTCCATCATTGCCCAGCTGACCGAGGAGCAGGCCCGTACGCAGAAGCTCTTGGAAGAACTGAAGCGCACCAATGCAAAAGATGCCGCCGAGATTACCCGACTGAAGAAGGAACTGGCCACGGTACGTGCCGTGCTGCGCTCATACGTGCTGCAGATTGACTCGCTGAACCGTCTGAACCAGTCGCTGCAGGACGAGAACGACCGTGTCCGCACTGAGCTTGCCGCCAGCAACCAGCAAAACCAGGAGCTGACGTCGCAAAAGGCATCGTTGTCGGAGAAGGTGGCCATCGCTTCACAGCTCGATGCTACCAACATCCGCCTGACACCGCTGAAGAAGAAGGGTAAGACCGCCAAGGCCATCAAGGACGCCAAGACGCTGGATGTCTCGTTTGTCATTACCAAGAATGTCACGGCCAGCAATGGTACCCGTTCCGTCTATGTCCGCATCACGACGCCTGAGGGTGAGGTGCTCGACGGCGGCGGCACGTTCCAGTATGCCAACAAGCAGTTAGCATGGTCGATGAAGAAAGACATCGAATACAGCGGTGAGGAGACTCCGTTAACCCTCTATTGGACGGTGAACGAATACCTGGGCGGCGGTACCTATAACGTCAGCATCTTCTGCGACGGTCAGGCTATAGGTTCAAAAAGCTTTACTTTTGAGAAATAGAATATATATAATGAATAGGTTGTTGAAAAACAGGGTATTAAGACAGGTGAGAAGTTATTTACCTTTTTACCTTTTTACCTTTTTACCTTTCAATGTCGCTGCCCAACAGGTGCTGACGCTTGACAGTTGTCGCGCTATGGCGCTACGCAACAACAAGCAGCTCAGCGTCTCGCGCGTCAAGCAACAGATAGCCACCAACCTGCGCAAGTCGGCACGTACCAAATACCTGCCGCACGTCAGCGCTTTGGGAGGCTATGAATGGACCAGCAGAGAGATTTCGCTGTTGAGCGACGAACAGAAAGAGTCGTTGAAGAACATCGGTACTACTACAGCCGCCTCGATGGGCGGAAAGGCATCGCAGGCGTTGTCCAACATACCGGAGAGTACCTGGCAGGTGCTGGGTTCTATGGGCATCACGCCGCAGGGAGTCAGCCAGTCGCTGGGCTCGCTGATGAACGGTATGGGGACAGACCTCAATGCATTGGGTAGCCGAGTGGTGGACGCCTTCCGTACCGACACGCGCAATATGTTTGCCGGTGCCGTGATGGTGACGCAGCCTGTCTTTATGGGTGGAGCCATTGTCGCTGTCAACAAAATGGCCGACATCAACGAGGACCTTGCCGCCAACCGTGCCGAGGGTCAGCTCCAGAATACCTTATTTAATATTGACCAGACTTACTGGCAGGTGGTGTCGCTGAAGCATAAACAGAAACTGGCCAAGGGCTACCTCGAACTGGTGCAGAAACTCGACAGCGACGTGAAGAAGATGATAGAGGAGGGTGTTGCTACCCGTAGCGAGGGCCTGAGTGTGGCGGTACGCGTCAACGAGGCCGAGATGGCGGTAACACAGGTCAGCGACGGTCTGGTACTGTCGAAGATGCTGCTCTGTCAGCTCTGCGGCATTCCATACTCAGAGGGTATTGTTCTTTCGGACGAGGATTCTGAGGATATTTCAGGAACGTCTGGAGGGGCCGCGATGTCAGACCTTTCTGCAGAAAACCGACCTGAGTTGAAGATGCTCCAGAACGCCGTGGACATGAGCCACCAGCTGACCAATGTCCTCAAGGCCGGCAACCTGCCGCAGGTAGCATTGATGGGCGGTTATTTGGTGACCAATCCCAACCTGTACAACGGCTATCAAAATAAGTTCGGCGGTGTATGGAACATCGGCGTCATGGTGCGTGTACCTCTTTGGAACTGGGGCGATGTGGCCTATAAGGTGCGTGCCGCGAAGGGTGCCAATACCATTGCCAAGCTGGAGTTGGACGATGCCCGTGAGAAGATAGGACTGCAGGTGAACCAAAGTACGTTCCGCGTTACGGAGGCCAGCAAGAAACTCGCGATGGCGAATGCCAGCGTTGACAAGGCCAACGAAAACCTGCGTACGGCCAACCTTGGTTTCAGCGAGGGTGTCATCTCGTCGACCACCGTTATGGAGGCTCAGACGGCTTGGCTTCAGGCTCAGTCGCAGAAAATAGACGCCGAGATAGAGGTCAAGCTCAGCGAGGTTAACCTGCAGAAGGCGTTGGGAACGTTAAGGTAAAAGAGAAGAATTTGTAACCGCACAGCATATAAATCGTAAATCCGTAAATCGAAAATAAAGTCATGAGTGCAAAAACACAACATAACAACATCCTACTGGCCATTGTGGGCTTTGTAGCAGTCGTGATAATCGTAGCCCTGATAGGTTTCTTCGCCTTGGGACGCGACCCTGAGCTGATTCAGGGACAGGTGGAAGTCAGCGAGTATCGTGTGTCGAGCAAAGTGCCCGGACGCATTCTGGAAATACGTGTCAAGGAAGGTGACTTCGTCAAGGTCGGCGACACGTTGGCCATCCTCGATGCCCCTGAGGTTCGTGCCAAGATGGAGCAGGCCCGTAGTGCCGAGAGTGCCGCCAGTGCCCTTGAGCTGAAGGCCCAGAATGGTGCCCGTCAGGAGCAGATACAGGGAGCTTATCAGTTGTGGCAGCAGGCCAAGGCCGGTCTGGAGATTGCCGAGAAGTCGTACCAGCGCATCCAGCGCCTTTTCGACGAAGGTGTCATGAGTGCCCAGAAGCGCGACGAGGTCTATGCCAACTACAAGGCTATGGAGGCTCAATGTAAGGCTGCCGAGAGCCAGTACGAGATGGCCAAGAACGGTGCTCGCCGTGAGGACAAACTTGCCGCTGCCGCTCAGGTAGGCCGTGCCCGTGGTGCCGTGCAGGAGGTGAATAGCTATATCCACGAGACCGTACAGGTGGCTCAGATGGAGGGCGAGGTGAGCGACGTCTATCCCAAAGTCGGCGAACTCGTCGGTACTGGCTCACCCATTATGACCATCTCGCTGATGAACGACATGTGGGGTACATTCAATGTCCGTGAAGACGAACTGAACGGCATCAAGGTAGGCTCTGTCGTCAAGGCTTTCGTACCTGCCTTCAACAAGGAGGTTGAGATGAAGGTCTATTATATGAAGGACCAGGGAACCTATGCCGTCTGGAAGGCTACCAAGGCCAATGGTCAGTACGACCTGAAAACATTCGAGGTCAAGGCCCGTCCTGTTGAGAAGTTTGAGGGTCTCCGTCCAGGAATGAGTCTAATCATTAAGAAGTAAGATTTTTGAATTAAGAGTTGTTGCTTCGCAATTAAGAATTAGGAATTTTGAATTAAGAGTTGTTGTGGACTGTTTGCGAAGGATATATGAGATTGGTCTGCGCGAGTTGATGATTCTGCGCCGGAATCACATCTACAGTTTCTGCATGGTGCTCTTTCCGTTGCTGGTGATGTTCTTCTTCACCTCGCTGATGGACGACGGACTGCCTACCAGCATGCCTGTGGGAGTGGTCGATCTGGACAATACCACCACGTCGCGTGCCTTGGGACGTCGCCTCGACGGATTCCAGATGTCGCAAGTTGTCGCTCACTATCCTTCTGTGGCTGAGGCGCGCCGTGCCATCCAGCGCAACGAGATATACGGTTTCCTCTACATCCCAAAGGGAACGACCGATAAACTGTTAGCTTCGCGCCAGCCTAAGATATCCTATTATTATAGTTACACCACGCTGGCAGCCGGCGCCCTGTTGATGAAGGACATGAAGACTATCGTCAACCTTGGTTCCGCAGCTGTCGGACAGGCCACCATGCGTGCCAAAGGCTTCACCCCGGAGCAGATACAGACTTTCCTGCAACCCGTCAAGATAGACCTTCACCAGATTGCCAATCCCTGGACCAGCTATAACGCCTATCTGAGCACGATGATTGTGCCGGGCGTGATGATGATCTTCATCTTCCTCATCTCGGCCTATTCAATAGGAACTGAGCTGAAGTTCGGAACTTCCAAGAAGTGGCTCGAAATGGCTGACAACCGCGGCATCATTGCCGTTATCGGAAAGTTCTGGCCGCAGACATTGATATGGCTCGCCGTTATCTATGCCTACGAGTACTATGTGTTCTACGTGCTCCACTTCCCACACTTGGGCAGTCCTTGGATGCTTGTACTCTTAGGACTTATGCAGGTGTTGGCTTCGCAGGGCTTCGGCATCTTCGCTTTCGGACTGATGCCCTCGTTGCGTATGTCGATGAGTGTCTGTTCGCTGTGGGCCGTACTCAGTATCTCAATGGCAGGTTCCGCCTTCCCCGTCATGGGCATGGACGGACCTTTGCAGTCTCTGTCGTGGCTATTCCCGCTACGTCATTATTACATGATTTATCAGATTACGGTGCTTAACGGCTTCCCGCTGCATGACGCATGGTTCCACTTTGCTGCCTTGGCGGCTTTCATGCTGTTGCCCTGGCTTGTCATGGGAAAAATCAAAAACGCAATGCTGACTTATGTCTATATTCCATAAGAGATATTTTGTAGATTTCCTGTATATCTGGCGTAAGGAGATGCAGCAGGTCTTTAAGGACGAGGGAGTATTTATCTTCTTCATCCTTGTTCCGTTGGTCTATCCCTTGCTCTACTCCTGGATTTACAACAACGAGACAGTCCACGAAGTGCCGGTCTGCGTGGTTGACGAGTCGCATACGGCATTGTCGCGCCACTTCATCCGCAAGTGTGACGCCTCGTCCGACGTTCGTGTGGCCTACTATGCGCAGGACCTCGACGAGGCCAAGTCGTTGGTTAGCCGTCAGTTGGTCAAGGGCGTCTATTTCATCCCCAAGGAATTCGAGTCTAACGTCTGTCGTATGAAGCAGGGCGTCATTAGCGTCTATTGCGACATGAGTCTCATGCTTACCTACAAGGCTATCTTCCAGACTGCGCAGCTTGTCTCTTTAGATATGTGTAAGGAGTTGCAGACCAAGATGAGCAGTTCCTATACTGCACGCGAGGAAGCCGTCTCGGCACGTCCGTTAGATTATGCCGACGTACCCATCTTCAACCCAGCCGGCGGTTACGGATCGTTCATTCTCCCTGCCGTGCTCATGCTTATTCTGCAACAGACGTTGGTTTTAGGCATCGGACTCTCGGCAGGTACTGCCCGCGACGCTAATCCCTACCGCAACCTCATACCTCCTGCTGACCGCCGCTATCGCCATACTTTGGTCATCGTCTTGGGCAAGGCGCTGTGCTACCTGATGATCTATGCTGTCATGTGCGCCTGGCTTGTCTGTGCCGTGCCGGCTATGTTCCATTTCCCACAGTTGGCAACGTGGCAGTCGTTGCTCACCATGATGATACCCTATACCCTGGCGTGCATTTTCTTTGGTATGGTGATGTCGTGTATGGTGAAATACCGTGAGAATGTCATGCTGCTTGTGGTCTTCGTCAGTATCCCGCTGCTTTTCCTAACCGGCGTGTCATGGCCGCAGAGCAACATCCCCGGCTTCTTGCAGGGGATTAGTTGGCTCTTCCCAAGTACTTTTGGCGCCAGAGCCTATGTCCGCATGAACTCCATGGGAGCGCTTTTCAGTGACATCGAGGCTGAGTATCGCATCCTTTGGATACAGGCTGTCTGCTATTTTATTCTGGCGCTATGCGTCTATCGCTTCCAAATATACCGTTCGCGCCGCATAGCTCTCCAGCGCCTCGACGAACTCCGCGCCAGTCGCAAGAATTAGAAAGTATGTAGCACTAAGACTATAAGAACCTATGAGCAACGTTAAGCGAATTGTACTGACTGGCGGTCCCTGCGCTGGTAAGACCACAGCATTGGTCAGGATTATTGAGCACTTCTCGAACCTGGGCTTCAAGGTGTTTACCGTGCCTGAAGTTCCCACCATGTATAGTCAGGGTGGGTGGAGTTATCTCACCCCAAACCGTAACCTCTATTATGAGGGCGAACTGGCCATCCTTCGCACACAGCTGACGTTGGAGGACAGTTTTATGCGATTGGCAGAGACGTGTACAAAGCCAGCCTTCGTGGTCTGTGACCGTGGTACGCTGGACATCTCGGCATATATTGCGCCGGAGATGTGGCAGGAACTGTGTGAGAAGTGCGACACGTCGGTGAGCGACCTGCGCAGCCGCTACGATGCCGTGCTACACTTGGTGTCCGCAGCCGACGGTGCTGAGCAGTATTACACCACGGCGACCAACTCGACGCGTTATGAACAAGCCAACGAAGAGGGTCTGCGCATTGCCCGCGACCTGGACAAAAAGGTGAATAAGGCATGGACAGGTCATCCGCATCTGCGTGTCATCAACAACCACGACGACTTCGACACGAAGCTTCGCCGCGTGCTTAAGGAGATCAGTAATGTGCTTGGCATTCCGCAGCCTATCGAGGAAGAACGTAAATATGTGGTCGAGGTGACTGGTGAACTGCCTGAGAGTGTGGAGAGCGAAATCACGCAGACTTATCTCGTGGCCGATCCGGGGTGTGAGGTTCGCTTGCGCCGTCGGGCTTGGCATGGCGGAGAGGTCGTCAACGTGCATAAGACGAAGAAGCGCATCTCGGCGACAGAAGAGTTGGAGACAGAACGTCAGGTGAGCAATGCACTCTACGAATCGCTGCTTCAACAGGCCGATCCCTATCGTGCTACCATCCGCAAGTCGCGCCGCAGCTTTATCTGGAAAGGTCAGTACTTCGAACTGGATACCTATCATAATCCCGTGGACGACCTGGTTATCCTCGAAACTAAAGGCATCGCAGAACAGGAGAGTGTGAACTTCCCGCCCTTCCTGCGTATTATAAAAGAGGTGACAGGCAATCCACAGTATTACAACTACAATATCGCCCTGCGTAAATAGCTTGATATTTTGGCCATAAAAATGCCTTGGGTACTTTGTGGTACCCAAGGCAAGTGATGTCCTCATAAGGAAATAACTGAAAGCTTTTTTAATTTTGGCTTTCAGTTATTTCGTTTTTCAGTTACTCTGCCTTAGCAGGTTCTGCGGGAGCAGCGTCCTGAGCGGGAGCCTCGGCAGCAGCGGGAGCTGCGGCATCCTGAGCAGGAGTAGCTGCATCATCCTTCTGCTGGCTTGCACCAAAACCGGGCAGGTTGTTGGGGTTCGTCACAGGGTTCTCAATGTTCTCCATGACAGAGCTGTCGGCTGCTGTCGTGGGAGCTACCCAAGCGCATACTACGCTGATGACGACCATAGCGGCAGCCAGTCCCCAGGTAGCCTTCTCGATGAAGTCGGTAGTCTTGCGGACACCGCCAATCTGGTTGTACTGGGCGAAGCTTGTTGAGAGGCCACCGCCCTTAGACTCTTGAATCAGCACGATACCGATCATCAGTACGGCTGCAATCACGATAAGAATTACAAATAATGTGTAAAGTCCCATGTTGTTTTACTTTTTGTTGTTATTATTACTGTTGTTTATTATTAATTTCTCTAAGAATCTCATCTGGTCGGCAAAGTAGGCATTCTTGTGAGGATATTTCTCGTGGAGCCTGCCGATGATGTCGAGGGCCTTTTGGTACCTGCCCTGCTTGATATAGATGCGGGCAAGGGTCTCGGTAAAGTATTCCTCTTCGCCTTCTTCCTCTTGGT
This sequence comes from Prevotella sp., assembly GCA_016291005.1. Taxonomy (GTDB): domain Bacteria; phylum Bacteroidota; class Bacteroidia; order Bacteroidales; family Bacteroidaceae; genus Prevotella. Next base: position 10,341 of record JAEEVT010000096.1, read on the forward strand.
CAGAGTTTTGTGTCGCATCAACCATCTGAGGCAGTTCGTTGAGCACGATGTGACCCTTTTCCTGTTCCAGGAAGGTGTCGATGAGGTCTTGCCCCTTCATCTGCGGAATATTGGCCTTGAGCGCCTGTGACTCGTCTTCCGTAGCTAACAGATAGGCCACATAGTCGATGGCAGCGTCGGCCGGTGTCGGCTTCCTTTTGGGCTTGGCCAGCTGTTCTTCCTCGTCCTCCTGAGGTATGGACTCCAGGAAGTCGTCGATGAGTGCCACGGTACGGTTGGCCTGTTGCCCTACGGTCTGCTGCTCTTTCTTCCCCTGCAGCTGGTAGTGAGCCGCTTCCACCATGTTGAAGAGCGTCCTGCGGTCGGTGACGTACATGGCGGCCTTGCGTAGCTCTTCATCGAACGTCGGGTCGTGCAGCAGGTAGAGGTTGTGCAGCATCACCAGTCGCGCCGTCTGGTAGTAGGGGTGCAGTGCCAGCATGGAGCGCAGCTCGTAGAGCGTGTCGCGGTCCAGTTGCTCCGGGTGCTTGATGAGTTCTGCCAATTCCATTTTCCTGTACGTTAGCTAATTCTCTCTTCTTCCTACCAGTTCGCCACTGTGGCATTGAATATCTGGTCGCAGATGTCTTTAATCATGACTGTCACCAGTTCTTCCTGCACGCTGGTCAGCGACTGTGTCGTCTCGTATGACTGGTTAGCCGTAAACTGGCGCTCGAAGTCTTCGCTGTGGTTCACGTTGTTGGTGAAGCGCACATTGACGGTAATCGAGAGCTCGGTCTGAGCCGAGTATCCTTCCGACGATACGGACTTGTTACGCTGTGCATACTGGGTAATCTCACCCTCTATCTTTAAATCGCCATTTCGTTTCACCTGCGTAAGCTTGGTGTGGCTGGCGAAGTAGTCTTTCAAATGGTTGTTGAACATAGGTCCCATGGGGCCCCAGACATAATTGGAGCGGATGGGGAAGTCGGCAATCTGGATGGTCTTTGTCTTTGTATAGTCAATGCTGGCTCCGTTGAACTTATAGCTCACGGAGCACGCTGTCAGCAGCATGAATACTGTCAGGCAGAGCATGATACGCATTTTATTTGTCCATTCCATATTGTTTCAGTCTGCGATATAGTGTACGGTCGCTGATGCCCAACTCCTGGGCAGCCTTCTTGCGATTGCCGCCATTGCGGTTGAGGGCTTTCTCTAAGGCTTGTCGGCTCCAATCGTTGACGTTGAGGTTCTCCGGCTCACGTAAAGGCTCTATGTATTCCTCGGCTTCTGCCACCTCGGCCAGCTGTTGCGTTGGAGCAGGCATGCTATTATAGGGCGTCAGAGGAGTCAGCTGAGTGGTCGGCAGCTGGGAACCAGTGTGGCCGTTGCTCTGTATTTCTTCCATCTGTTTCTTCAGCGAACTCATCTCACGACGCATGTCATTGACGTTAGAACGCATCTCAAAGAGGATTTTGTACAGTATCTCCCGCTCGTTCTCGAAAGAGTGCTCTCCCTCAGAATGGATGGTTGCCAACTGTGTTGTCTCCTGATTCTGCGGTATGAAGCGCGACAGGATTTCGGGGGTTATCTGCCGTTCGGTGCTGAAGATGGAAATTTGCTCTGTCACGCTTTTCAGTTGGCGGATGTTTCCCGGCCACTTGTAGCGCATCAGCATCTGCTTGGCCTCTTCGGTCAGCACCACTCTGTCCATGCGATACTTCTCAGCCATCTCCATTGCGAAGAGACGGAACAGCAGGATGATGTCCTCGCCACGGTCGCGCAGAGGAGGCATTTGGATGTTGACACGGTTCAGACGATAGTAAAGGTCGCTGCGGAAGCGTCCCTCACTGATGGCCTTCTCGATGTTGACATTGGTGGCAGCGACGATGCGTACGTCGGTCTTCCGCACCTCGGTAGCACCGACGGGAATGTATTCCCCATTTTCCAGTACACGCAGCAGACGTGCCTGGGTAGCCATCGGCAGTTCGCCCACCTCATCGAGGAAGAGCGTTCCCTTGTTTGCCACGCCGAAGTATCCCGGCGAGTCGTTGATGGCTCCTGTAAAAGAGCCCTTGACATGTCCGAACAGTTCTGAGTCGATGGTTCCTTCGGGTATGGCTCCGCAGTTGATGACGAAATACTTCTCCCTTCTGCGGGGCGAGTTGTCATGGATGATGCGTGGCAGGATATCTTTACCCACGCCGCTCTCACCGATGATGAGCACGCTGATATCTATCGGCGCTACCTTTAGGGCGTCGTCAAGTGCGTTGTTCAATGCCTCGCAGTTTCCTACGATATTGTAACGCTGTTTGATGTTCTGTAACTCTGAACTCTTCATTCAAATTGGCCTGCAAAGGTACAAAGAAATTCTGACATAATGGCACACTTTGTCAGAAAATTAACTTTCTTCCTCTGTTTTCTTGTCGCTTTCTCTCTTAAACTGGTCTTTTGGGCGTGGAATGGCGAATCTTGCCTTGTCTCCGTCCTCACGTTTTTCGTGGAAAAGCTTGGGCAGCGGGTTCTTCAACGGCTCGTCGTAATTGATCCTATTGCGGAAAATGT
>JAEEVT010000097.1 GCA_016291005.1 Prevotella sp.
GATAAGCTTTATGAAGCTCAAGAGTCATACGCCCAAGAATACCCCCATCGAGCACATGATGATGTTCTACCGCGACTTCGAAGAGATGCGTAAGGAAAAGTACGACGGCATGATTATCACTGGAGCGCCTGTGGAACAGTTGGAGTTTGAGGATGTGACTTATTGGGACGAGATGACCGACATCTTCACATGGGCGCGTACGCACGTTACGAGTACCTTATATATATGTTGGGCGGCACAGGCAGGGCTCTATTATTATTATGGTGTACCCAAATATCCGTTGGAGAAGAAGATGTTCGGCATCTTCCCGCAATACACGCTTCAACCCCAGCTGCCCATTTTCCGAGGTTTCGACGATGTGTTCCAAATGCCTCACAGCCGACATACTGAGGTACACCGTGAAGATATTCTGGCTCGTCCGGAGTTGCAGCTCATTGCTGAGTCGCCCGACTGTGGAGTCAGTATGGTGATGGCGCGAGGCGGTCGTGAGTTCTTCATTACGGGACACTTGGAGTATGCGCCTAACACGCTGGACAAGGAGTATCGTCGCGACAAGGACGTTCGAGACGATGTGGAACTTCCTCGCAATTACTATCGCAACGACAATCCTGATCTGAATCCCATGGTGACGTGGCGCGCACATGCTAATTTGCTTTATAACAACTGGATTAACTACTACGTCTATCAGGAGACACCTTACGACATCAACCAGATAAGGTAATAGTGATCAGTGAATAGAGAAGAGAGACAAGTGAAGAGTGAATAATTTGTTACCGCTTACAAAACTGGAACTATTGGCTCCTGCTAAGGACTTGGAGTGTGGCATTGCTGCCGTTGATCACGGTGCCGATGCCGTTTATATCGGTGCGCCGCGTTTTGGAGCCCGTGTGGCGGCTGGCAACAGTGTTGACGACATCCGCCAGCTCTGTCGATATGCGCATCCCTTTGGAGTCAAGGTTTTTGTTACGATAAATACGCTGCTTCATGATAACGAGCTGAAGGAGGCCCAGGATCTGATCTGGCAGGTTTACGAGGCAGGCGCCGATGCTGTGCTTGTTCAGGATATGGCGGTGCTGGGACTATCGTTGCCACCTATTGCCTTGCATGCCTCTACACAGACCGATAATCGGACGCCAGAAAAGGTTCAATGGCTACAAGAAACGGGCTTCCGTCGAGTGGTACTGGCGCGAGAATTGTCTGTGCAGGAGATAGCCGATATCCATCGTGCCGTACCTGGCATGCCGTTGGAGGTATTCGTTCATGGTGCACTGTGTGTCAGTTATAGTGGTGCGTGCTATGCTTCTGAGTATTGTTTCGGACGCAGTGCCAATCGTGGAGCTTGTGCACAGTTCTGCCGTATGAAGTTCGATTTGGTGGATGCCGATGGCCGTGAGTGGGAACATCAGCGCCATCTGTTGTCGCTGAAAGATTTGAACCAGAGTGACCACTTGGAGGAACTCATCGAGGCTGGCGCTACGTCCTTTAAGATTGAGGGGCGGCTGAAGGATGTCGCCTACGTCAAGAATGTGACGGCAGCCTATAGTGAACGGTTGAACGACATTGTCCGCCGTCATCCAGACCGCTATTGCCGAGCCTCACGTGGACATTGTACCTACACCTTTACGCCTAATTTGAAGAAGACTTTCAATCGAGGCTATACCAACTACTTCCTCCACGTTCATAGACAACCTGACGGGAGTATAGAGGGACGTCGGCCGGACATCTTCTCGCCCGACACCCCTAAAGCATTGGGGGAGTATGTGGGAAAAGTCAAGGAGCTGCGCCGCAATTCGTTCAACGTGGCAGGCACGGCGAACTTTGCCAACGGTGATGGGTTGTGTTTCTTCAATGACAATCATGAGTTGGAGGGTTTCCGCGTGAATAGGGTAGAGGGCAACCGTCTCTTCCCCTTGCAGATGCCAGTCGGCTTGCGTCCTGGTATGGGGCTCTATCGCAACAACGACCAGGAATTTGAGCGACTTCTGTCGCGCCCAAGTGCTGAGCGAAAGATTCCTGTTGAGTTCTATCTGGAGATTACAGCTGACGGCTTCGCCCTCTCTGCTGACGGGCATACGGCAAGCATTATATGCGAACACCAGTCAGCTCAAAAGCCCCAATACGACAATATTGTCCGCCAGTTGTCCAAGCTGGGAGGTACACCCTATGAGTGTAGTGGGGTAGACTTGCCTGCCGACTTCAATTACTTCATCCCCAGCAGCCTGCTCAGTGACCTGCGCAGGAAGTGGGTGGAACAAATTGAAAAAACTGAGGTAGGTCAGTCCCCCAAAACTACAGAAGACCCATCTACTCCCCTTCCTCCCAGAGAGAGGGTGGGAATGAGACAGGTCGGTTCGTCAAGTGTACCCCTCATGGAGTGTCGTCATTGTCTGCGTTTCTCGTTGGGCTATTGTGTAAAACATGGGGGTGTACCAGCCCCATGGCATGAGCCGCTGTATCTGCGCTTAGGCGATGGACGCCTATTCCGTCTACAGTTCGATTGCAACCAATGTCAGATGAACGTTTATGTGGCCTCCGGCCATAATAATAATGATTAAATAATAATGAATAAGTAATAGTAGGCGTGAAGAAGTTTATTTTTATTATTTATTATTTATTATTAAGCATAGCGACCATGTCGCTGTGCGCATGCTACAACCATGGTCAGCAGACGCCAGATGCGTGGGATTTGACGAAGCAGCAGTTGGATTCTATCTCATTTTCGACCACCCACCACTATACGCAGAACTACAACTTCGTGGTCACAGCCCCCAGCCTGACTTTGTCAGACGAATTGCCTGATTTGGCCTTTGATACCGTCTATGTTAACAAGGGCGAACGTATTGTCGTTGCTGAGATCCTGACTGTTCCTACTGATACAGTTGACTCAATATGGGTGAAGGTTGCCCACGATCAGATTACACAAGGATGGATTCGCGAGAGCGAGCTGTTGCAGGGGGTCTCGCCTGACGATCCTATTTCGCAGTTCATCGATATTTTCTCCGACACCCATCTGCTTATTTTCCTCGCCTTCTGTGTGGTGGTGGTTGGCGCATACGGCATGCGACGACTCATGCGCCACAATGCTTATATTGTCCACTTCAACGACATTGACACTCCTTATCCCACTGTGCTCTGCATTCTGGTGGCGGCGTCGGCAACACTATATGCTTCCATTCAGATGTTTGGAGCTGAGTCATGGCGACATTTCTACTATCATCCCTCGCTGAATCCCTTTGCCCTGCCCATGCATCTCGGTATCTTCGTTGCCTCCGTCTGGGCCATCATTATTGTGGCAGGAGCTACCCTCGACGATGTCATCCATCGGCTTTCTGGTGGTGAGGCTGTGCTTTATCTGGCTGGACTTGGTGCAGTTTGTGCTGTCGACTACGTGGTGTTCAGCATCTTCACCTTATATTATATAGGTTATCCGTTGCTGGTGGCTTACATTGCTTATGCCCTGTGGCGCTACCACCATCGCAATTTATAGATCAAAGTTCTCTGTGCTTCTCTCTTCTCTCACTCCCGCCAAAGCCATGAGGCAAGCTGGTTTACCCATTTTATGCTGATACGGAACCAGCGGTAAGTGCTTACCTCCTTGCCTCCGAAACGCAAGATGAAGTTACGATAGAGATTTTTGCGGAATGGCAGTCCCACATCAACAAATCGGATATGGTCGTAGCCTGATTGATGAGCATCCTTAATGGTATTCCAGAACGTCACCGTCTGAGGATAATATGCCGGGAAACTTTTGCGGCGAGAAGCCGAATACCATAGATAGACGTCACGACCCGAGAACACACAGACACTGCATCCCACTACGTGGCCGTGAACTTGTGTGATATAGATTTTGCAATGGCCATTATCCATCATGCCGCGGAAGAAAGCGTCGTCAGGAATATAGCGTCTGGGCTTCAACCAGTTATGATGGCGAAGCAACTTTGAGAAAGCCTTGAATTCTTCCTCCGTCTCTACAACCTTTGTCGTCGCACCGCGTTCCATAGCGCGTTCTATACGGTGCAGCAGACGTTCGCTGATGCGCTCTTCTGGCGTATGAGAGTGCAACGAGTTGTGTACGTTCATCCACCGTACTGGGAAATAGCCTAGTCGTCGCAACTGCCGATAACCAAACATCTTCTCCGATAAATGGCTAAACTCCATATAGAGCACACGCCATTGGAAGCGAGATGTGATGGCTTTGGCCATCATGCCGAACACCTCTTGACGGTCTATGCCCTCAATATGGTATTCTCCATCGCCCATCACGCGAACATGACTGTAGAGATAGGGCGGTAGCCATGAGTGACGGTAGCGCACGATGGTCAACATGTGGGCAACAATGGTGCCGTCGTCCTGCGTCACCACTGCCATGTAGGGTTTGTGGCGTGGTGTGCGTTCGCAGAGTTCCATCAATGCAATGCTGTGGAAGTAACTGCCTTCAGGAAAGGCAGGTACATCCACAGCATGTTCATAAACCGTCACTTTCATGTGGCAGGAGTTTTATTTGATAAGGTCTACCGAACGTTTCAGGAACTTGTCCAGTGCTTCGCCCTTCAGCATACCGTTCTGAAGGAGTGCCAAGTCAATAAGTTGGTGGACAATGTCGTTTCCAGCGGCAAAACTGCTGAGCACTTCTTCTTTCTTGTGCTTCTGCTCCTCGACGGCCTTTTCGCAGTCGGCCTTCATGTCCTTGTCATCCTGTGTCAGCTCGTCATACTTCTTCTTGTCCTGTTGCTGACGGATGGCAGCCAGTCTGGCCTCTTGACCTTTCAGCTCACTCTCAATGGGTTTCAGTGTTTCTTCAGTTGAAGTCTTACAGTCGTCCAGCACGCGTTTTACCAGAGGATGATCGGCGTTGAGTACTAAATTTAGCGAGTCAGGCATCTGGGCGTAGAAGTTCATGCCCTGCTGGAAGCGGCTCATCTCCTTCATTCGGCGCATCCATTCATTCTGCGTGATGACCACAGGACGCTGGTTCTCGCCGAGGCTCTGCACTTCGACCATGAACTCCGTCTTCTCCATTTTCGGCATCTGCGACTTGAATACCTGTGACAAATTGGCAGACTCGTCTTCGGACAGTGTCGTCTTGGGTGCGTCATCCTTGACAATGAGACGGTCGATAATATCTGAATCGACTCGTGTGAAACGGCTCTTTTCGAACTTCTGTTCTAACATCTGAATGGCAGGAACGTCTAACTGACCGTCGAGTAACAACACAGAGTAACCTTTATCCTGAGCAGCCTTGATGTAAGAATACTGTTCTTCTTTTTCCGTTGCATAGAGATAGATGAGGTTGCCGTCCTTATCCTTCTGGGCTCCCTCAATAAGCGTCTTGTACTCGTCGAAGGTGAAGTACTTGCCTTCTACGTCCTTGAACAGCGCAAATTCCTTGGCGCGGTCGTAGAAAGTTTCCTCGCTGAGCATGCCGTAGTTGATGAAGAGCTTCAGATCGTCCCACTTTTCCTCGTATTGCTTGCGATCTTCCTTGAAGATAGCCTGCAAACGGTCGGCCACTTTCTTGGTAATATAGGTGGAAATCTTCTTTACCTCACGGTCACTCTGCAGGTAGCTGCGGCTAACGTTCAGGGGAATGTCCGGCGAGTCGATGACGCCGTGCAGCAGGGTGAGGAACTCAGGCACGATGCCTTCCACTTGATCAGTGACAAAGACCTGGTTACAATAGAGCTGAATCTTGTTGCGCTGCAGGTCAATGTTCGACTTGATACGGGGGAAATAGAGGATACCCGTCAGGTTGAAAGGATAGTCGACGTTCAGGTGAATCCAGAACATGGGCTCGTCGCTCATGGGATAAAGCTCGCGGTAGAACTTCTTGTAGTCCTCGTCTTTCAGACTGGACGGTGCCTTAGTCCACAGCGGCTCCACATTATTAATAATATTGTCCTCCTGGGTGTCCACCATCTCCTTCTTCTCGCTCGACCACTCCTGTTTCTTGCCAAAGGCAACAGGAACAGCCATAAACTTGCTGTACTTCGTTAGCAGCTGCTGGATGCGCTCCTTTTCAAGGAACTCCTTGCAGTCATCGTCAATGTAGAGGATGATGTCACTTCCGCGGTCCTCCTTCTCGGCATCGTCAATCTCGTAGGCTGGGCTTCCGTCGCAACTCCACTTAACGGCCTTTGCACCTTCACGATAGCTCTTGGTGACAATCTCCACTTTCTTCGACACCATGAATGCCGAGTAGAAACCTAATCCGAAGTGGCCGATAATGTTGTTGGCATTGTCCTTATACTTTTCCAGAAAGTCGTTGACACCCGAGAAAGCAATCTGGTTGATGTACTTGTCGATTTCCTCTTCGGTCATACCAATGCCGCGGTCCGAGATGGTGATGGTGCCCTTGTCTTTGTCTAAGCTGACATGTACTGTCACGTCACCTAATTCGCCCTTAAACTCTCCTTGCTGGGCCAGCGTCTTCAGCTTCTGGGTAGCGTCAACGGCGTTGGACACCATTTCGCGGAGGAAAATCTCGTGATCAGAGTAGAGAAACTTTTTGATGACGGGGAAGATGTTCTCAGTAGTAACCCCGATGTTACCTTTTTGCATATACTTTATTATTTTTATGTTGTCTTTGTCTGTTTTGGTCGTTGCAAATTCCGTGCCAAACAAAGAAAAGAGTAGTTTTTGCTTAATAATTGCTTAAATATTTGCCTATTTCAAATAAAAAGTGTAATTTCGCGCCGTATTTCAGAAACAAAGTGTCAAACAACAATAAAAAGAACATCAAAACAATGAAGAAGTACAACTTTAATGCCGGTCCTTCGATGCTGCCCCGTGAGGTGATAGAGAAGACCGCTCAACAGTGTTTAGACTTCAACGGCTCTGGTCTTTCTTTGATGGAGATCAGCCATCGTGCCAAGGATTTCCAGCCCGTCGTCGACGAGGCTGTGGCTCTTGTCAAGGAACTGCTTTCTATTCCTGAGGGTTACTCTGTGATTTTCCTCGGTGGCGGTGCCAGTCTCGAGTTCTGTATGATTCCCTACAACTTCCTGATTAAGAAGGCTGCCTATCTCAATACAGGCGTCTGGGCCAAGAAGGCCATGAAGGAAGCTAAACTTTTTGGTGAGGTAGTAGAGGTGGCTTCTTCAGCAGATGCCAACTATACCTTCATCCCCAAGGATTGGACAGTTCCTGCTGATGCCGACTATCTGCACATCACAACCAACAACACCATCTACGGTACTGAAATCCGCAAGGACTTGGACGTTCCTGTTCGTCTGATTGCTGATATGTCTTCTGATATCTTCAGCCGTCCTATTGATGTGGCTAAGTACGACGCCATCTATGCTGGTGCTCAGAAGAACCTCGCTATGGCTGGTGTGACTATCATCATCCTGAAGGACGAGAAGCTGGGCAAGGCTCCCCGTGAGATTCCCACCATGCTCGACTATCGCACCCATGTCGACAAGGGTTCGATGTTCAATACGCCTCCTGTAGTTCCCATCTACTCTGCTCTTGAGACCCTCCGCTGGATCAAGAAGAATGGTGGTGTTGGGGCTATGGACAAGCTGGCTAAGCAGCGTGCAGAAATCGTCTACGGCGAGATAGACCGCAACAAGCTGTTCCGTGGTACTGCTGTTGAAGAGGACCGTTCACTCATGAACATCTGCTTCGTGATGGCCGACGAGTACAAGGAACTGGAGAAGGACTTCCTCGACTTCGCTACTTCTAAGGGTATGGTTGGTGTCAAGGGTCACCGTTCGGTTGGTGGTTTCCGCGCCAGCTGCTACAACGCCCAGACCATCGAAGGCTGTAACGCCCTTGTAGCTTGCATGAAGGAGTTCGAAGCTAATCATTAATCAATTAAAGATTAAACATTAAATATTGATCTTTATGAAAGTTCTTGTTGCAACAGAGAAACCATTCGCAGCCGCAGCTGTGAATGGTATCAAGGCAGAAGTTGAGGCAGCCGGCAATGAGCTGGTGCTACTTGAGAAATATACTGAGAAGGCTCAGCTGTTGGACGCTGTGAAGGATGCTGACGCGCTGATTATCCGTTCGGATAAGGTGGACGCTGAGGTGCTGGACGCTGCCAAGCAGTTGAAGATTGTTGTTCGTGCCGGTGCCGGTTACGACAACATCGACCTCGCCGCTGCTACTGCCCACAACGTGGTAGCCGAGAATACTCCAGGTCAGAACGCCAACGCCGTGGCAGAACTCGTCTTTGGTCTGTTAGTGATGGCCGTTCGCGGATTCTATAACGGTAAGAGCGGTACTGAGTTGTTAGGCAAGAAGTTAGGCATCCTCGCTTTTGGAAATGTTGGTCGCAACGTAGCTCGTATCGCCAAGGGCTTTGGTATGGAAGTCTATGCTTTCGATGCCTACTGTCCCGCCGACGTTATCGAGGCTGCCGGTGTTCACGCCGTAGCCAATCAGGATGCACTCTTCGAGCAGTGCGATGTGGTCTCTCTCCACATTCCTGCTACTCCTGAGACCAAGCAGAGCATCAACTATGCTCTGTTCGGTAAGATGAAGAAGGGTGGCATTCTCGTCAACACCGCCCGCAAGGAGGTCATCAACGAGCCTGAGCTGATTAAGCTGATGACAGAGCGTGAGGACCTGAAGTTCGTCACTGACATCATGCCCGATGCCAACGATGAGTTCCAAAAGTTCGAAGGTCGCTACTTCTCTACTCCTAAGAAGATGGGTGCCCAGACTGCTGAGGCTAACATCAATGCCGGAATTGCTGCCGCCAAGCAGATTAATGCTTTCTTTAAGGATGGTTGCACCAAGTTCCAGGTGAACAAATAATCTTTGTGTCCGACACGACATGACAACAGGGGGGCGCGTGCTCCCCTGTTGCTGTTCTATCCCCTTTGTGTCAAGCATCTTGGTTAGTTTAGGTTATATGCTTTGCCTGTTGTGTAATGAAAAGTAATGATTTAGACTTTTTTTAAATAATTCTTGCTTTGAATTGAAGAAAAAGTAGTACTTTTGTACGGTTTTTAATCCGTTTAACCACATCAAATGAAAGAAAATGTCAAAGCTACGGTTAGGTCAATACTGACTAACTATCTGGAACAGAATAGTCTACGTAAGACACCGGAGCGCTTTGCCATCCTTGATGCCGTGTATGATTTCGACAATCATTTCACGTTAGAGGAGCTGAGCGACAAACTGAACGACGAAGAGCGGTTCCCTGTTAGCAGAGCCACCTTATATAATACGTTGAAACTGTTCCTGGAATTGCGGTTGGTCATCCGCCACCGTTTTCAGGGTGCAACGAAATATGAAGCCTGTTACGACAACGACAGCCATTGTCACCAGATATGTACTGTCTGCGGCAAGGTGACGGAGTTTAAGTCGATTCAGATTACGAGGGCCATCAACAGCCTGCACCTACGTCGCTTCCGCAAGGATGGCTTTACGTTATATGTCTATGGCATCTGTAGTACGTGTCAGGCTAAATTGACCCGTATGGCGGCCAAGAAACGATCATTGAAAAATCAAGTATAAGAAAATAATAAAGGTATGAATCAAGGAAAAGTAGATGTCCTGCTGGGTTTGCAGTGGGGCGATGAAGGTAAAGGAAAGGTTGTCGACGTGCTGACCCCTCAGTACGATGTAGTAGCCCGTTTTCAGGGTGGTCCCAATGCCGGTCATACGCTGGAGTTTGATGGCCAGAAGTATGTGTTGCGTTCTATTCCCTCTGGCATCTTTCAGGGGGGTAAGATTAACATCATCGGCAATGGCGTCGTGCTGGCACCAGACCTTTTTATGGAGGAGGCTAAGGCTCTTGAGGCAAGCGGTCATCAGTTGAAGGAACGCCTGCACATTTCGAAGAAGGCCCACCTCATTATGCCTACACATCGCGTGCTGGATGCTGCCTACGAGGCGCAGAAGGGTAAGGACAAGGTGGGTACCACCGGTAAGGGCATTGGACCGACATATACTGATAAGGTGAGCCGTAACGGATTGCGCGTCGGCGATATTCTGGACAACTTCGAGGAGAAGTATGCTGCCCACAAGGCTCGTCACGAGGCTATCCTGAAATCGCTGAACTTTGAGTATAACATCGACGAGGTTGAAAAGAAATGGCTGGAGGGCATCGATTATCTGCGCCAGTTCCACTTAGTGGACTCCGAGCACGAGATCAACAGTATCCTGCGTTCTGGCAAGAGCGTGCTGTGTGAGGGTGCTCAGGGCACGATGCTCGACGTGGACTTCGGCTCTTATCCCTTCGTCACCTCTTCAAACACCATCTGTGCTGGTGCCTGCACCGGTCTGGGCATTGGTCCAAACAAGATTGGCGAGGTCTTTGGCATCATGAAAGCCTACTGCACACGTGTTGGTGCAGGACCATTCCCCACAGAGTTGTTTGACGAGACGGGCAAGAAAATTCGCGACCTGGGTCACGAGTATGGTGCCGTTACCGGACGTGAGCGCCGTTGCGGTTGGATTGACCTGGTTGCCTTGCGCTACAGCATTATGGTGAACGGTGTCACCCAGCTCATCATGATGAAGAGCGACGTGCTTGACGGTTTCGACACCATCAAGGCTTGTACGGCATATAAGGTTAACGGCGAATTGACCCGCGACTTCCCATACGACATCGAGAAGGGTATCGAACCTGTTTACGAAGAACTGCCAGGCTGGAAGACTGACATGACGAAGTTCACCAGCGAGGACCAATTCCCTGAAGCATTCAGCAATTACATCAAGTTCCTGGAAAAAGAACTGGAGACACCGATTGCAATCATCTCCATCGGTCCAGACCGCGAACAAACCATTGTACGTAAGTAAAATTAGTAATAACGATTACTAATTACATATATTTATATCACATGAAACCCAGTATTCCTAAAGGAACGCGCGACTTTGGCCCTGTGGAGATGGCCAAGCGCAACTATATTTTCAACACCATCCGTAGTGTGTACGAACTCTACGGGTTCCAGCAGATTGAGACTCCTGCGCAGGAAACCCTTCAGACCTTGATGGGGAAGTATGGCGAAGAAGGCGACAAGCTGCTCTTCAAAATCCTGAACTCAGGTGACTATCTGAACAAGATTACCGACGAGGAGCTGACCGAGCGTAACACGCTGCGCTTGGCTTCCAAGATTTGCGAAAAAGGTCTGCGCTACGACCTCACCGTGCCCTTCGCCCGCTATGTGGTGATGCACCGCGAGGAACTGCAGCTGCCCTTCAAGCGCTATCAGGTACAGCCTGTCTGGCGTGCCGACCGTCCACAGAAGGGACGCTATCGTGAGTTCTATCAGTTTGACGGCGATGTAGTCGGCTCAGACTCCCTGCTCAACGAGGTTGAACTGATGCAGATTGTCGATACGGTATTTACACGTTTCGGCGTTCGTGTACAGATTAAGATCAACAACCGCAAGATTCTGACGGGTATTGCTGAGGTGATAGGTGCCGCCGACAAGATCGTCGACATTACCGTCGCCATCGACAAGCTGGACAAGATAGGCATCGACAACGTCAACCTGGAATTGCGTGAGGACGGCCTGACAGACGAGCAGATAGAAAAGCTACAGCCCATCATTATGCTGGAAGGCAGCAACGACGAGAAACTGGCAACGATTGCCGACGTACTCAAAGACAGCGAGACAGGTCTGAAGGGCGTTGAGGAGTTGCGCTATATTCTTTCCACCCTCGGTTCAGTATGTTGCTGTGTTACAGCAACAAACGCACCTGCCTTGCACAACGAGATTCAGCTCGACCTCACTTTGGCGCGCGGCTTGAGTTACTACACCGGAGCCATCTTCGAGGTGAAAGCCCTCGACACGCCAATGGGCAGCATCTCTGGTGGCGGGCGTTACGACAACCTGACGGGCATCTTTGGTATGCCGGGACTCTCAGGTGTGGGCATCTCGTTTGGTGTAGACCGCATCTACGACGTACTGAATGCACTCGACCTCTATCCGAAAGATTCGTTGCAGACCACCCAAGTGCTCTTCATCAATTTCGGTGAGAAGGAGACAGCTTACTGCCTACCTATAATAAATAAGGTGCGCGCGCAAGGCATTCGGGCCGAAATTTTCCCTGATGCTGCCAAGATGAAGAAGCAGATGTCGTATGCCAATGCCAAGCAGATACCCTTTGTCGTACTGGCTGGTGACAACGAAATCAGCGAAGGCAAGGTGACGCTGAAAAACATGGAGAGCGGCGAGCAACAGATGGTTACCTCTGATGAGCTGATCAGTCAGATTGTCCAGCGCAATCAATAGACAACAATTGGTCAGACAGCCCAACGCAACAAGTAGGCAATAATTAGACAGATTATAATTTAGAAATAAATCTCGCAAAACATTTGCGAGATTTGTTTTTTATCCGTATCTTTGCAAACAGCTATCTATTTATTACTAACAAAACAAATACTTGACACATTATGAAGAAAAAGTTCATTTGCGCCGTTTGTGGATATATCTATGAAGGCGATGCTGCTCCCGAGAAGTGCCCCATCTGTAAGGCTCCCGCTTCTAAGTTCTCTGAACTGAAGGATGAGGGCGAGACCACCTATGCTACCGTTCACCGCATTGGCGACGGCAAGCCCGAGGGTGTTAGCGAAGAGATGATTGAGGACCTGCGTGCACACTTCAACGGTGAGTGCAGCGAGGTAGGCCAGTATCTGGCTATGGCTCGTCAGGCTGACCGCGAGGGCTATCCCGAGGTTGCCGAGGCCTTCAAGCGCTACGCTTTTGAGGAGGCTGACCACGCCAGCCGTTTCGCCGAACTGCTTGGCGAGTGCGTTTGGGACACCAAGACCAATCTGGAGAAGCGCGCTGCTGCCGAGGCTGGTGCTTGCGAGGATAAGTTCCGTAT
>JAEEVT010000198.1 GCA_016291005.1 Prevotella sp.
AGTCGAGCAGATCGCCGTCGCGGTTGAAGAGCTTGTAGGTAGGCCAGCTGTGGACGTTGAGGTGACGCTCGATGGCGGCCTGCTGCTCTTGGGGCAGATTGTAATGAGCCACATTCGGGCCGCTCACATTATATTCCTTGATGACGTTCTCCCATGATACCTGCGGGCTGCGGTTGGCCAGATAGAGGAACTCAATGTCGTAGTCTTTCAGGCGTTCGTACTCTTCTGTAGAGTGACTGAGTGCTTCCTTGCAAGGACCGCACCATGTGCCCCAGATGTCTAAGAGCACGAACTTACCCTTATACGGTTCGAGAATCTTCTTCAGCAGCGCCTCGCCTTCGCTGAGGTCAGCAAGGTTGTCGGATGACTTGAGCACCAGCTTGTCGAACTCGCGGTTCTCGATAGCGAGGTAGTGGTCATTCTGCTTCTCCACCATTGCGAGGCAGGTGGGGTTGGTGGTCAGGGCCTTCAGCGTGTCGATGACTTCAGGGAGCAGCGACATACGGCGGTTGTCAATCTCTTTATAGATGCCCCGCGTGAGCCATATGTCCTTGATAAACTGGTCGGCACCAAGCGAGTCGAGCACCTGTAGCTGTTCTTTCATCTGAGCAATGAGGAGTTTGCTGTCCATCATTCGGTTGAAGCGTGGGCCGTTAAGAATCTTGTTCACCAGCTCAATCATCTTAGCATTGTCGGCGTTCAACTTGTCTGCAATCTGATGTCGTTCTTCGTCCGTGGCCGCAGCGTCCACTTTCTTCTGAGCATCAGCGATCCAGTCCTTCCAACGATTGAGAAGGTTGAGTTCCTGCTCATCTGCGGCTATTTCTGGCAAGTGGTCAATGTAGGAGTAGGAGAAATTGAATTCACGACGGCGTATAACGTCATCAAGATAGTCGTTCAGGAAACTGCCGATGTCGCGGTGCAGGGTGTAGGGCTTCTCCATCTTCGTCCAGAAGTTGTCGTAGGCATAACGGCGGGCGTTGTCAGGGAGTTGGAAGTTGGGGCCTCTGAAACGTGACTGTCCGAAGTCGCGTGCTTGCTGCATCAGCGTGTTGCCCTTCCTGAATATGTTGAAGCGGGTGGAGAGCGTGGGGTGCTCCTCGCAGAGTTGGTTGATGACGGCACCCTGCACCTTCAGGAGGCTGTCGACCGAAGCGATATACTTGTTGAAATCCTTGTCGCCATCCTCCATACGTATGGACTTCCAGTCGAGCGGGTACTTGAAGAGTTCGTTCTGCAATCGGCAGTCGTCGCCCATCAAGTAGCGTCGCCCCTCCTTGAAGTCGTAGAGCATGAAGTAGGTCTTGCCTGGCTCGAACATCGTGCGGACGAAGCAACGCTCCCAGTCAATGAAGAACTCCGTACTGTTCAGCACGGGAATTTTTGCTATGAAGCGTCCCTGCTCGTCCAAGTCGGCGCTGACAGACTGATGCTCGTCCGTAAAGATGTTTTGGTAACCGAAATCGAAAGTCTTCAGCTGCTTGTATTGTTCTGGCATATCCTTGATCCAACCCACAGCGGTAATGGTATCCTCCTTATAGCCAGAGTTCACAAAACCTGTGCGGGTGTCCTTTGTGGGATAATCGGGCAGGAAACGACTGGTAATCATCGAATACACAGCCTTATTGTTGCCAATCTGTATCTGACGCTGACCTTTCTTGTCCTTACCGATGGTGACCTGCAGTTCGTCGTTGGCATTGGTCATGACGATGGTGGCCTCACCCGTCTTCTGGTTTACGTCACACTGCTTGTAGCTCCAAAACTTGCAGTCATAGATGGCACAATCCTCAAAGAAGGCTATCTTCCAGTCGCCCTGGCTGTCGCGCCAATAGGAAGGAAAGAGTTGCTTCCAGCGCTCCTCCACAGGCTTGATACCCTTAATCTGGAAAGCCCCCTGGCCGTCGCCCTCAATGAAGTCGAATACCTTAGTTTCCTTAGGCAACGGTGGGAAATGGAACGCCATCTCGCGCTTGTAGTCTTTATTCGTCTGTACAAACTTGTTGAGTTCTATGCCATCGGCAGAGGTGATGGTATAACGCTGCTCCCCTACTTTCAGATAACTATCGCCAGCAAACTGAAAGCTAAAGTCAGGATAGTCCGACCGCTGCAGTGCAGTAATATACACCACGGTCTCATTGTCCTTCAGTTCCACCTTCGTCACATCGAGGGCGAGATTGAAGAATCCGTCACCGTTACTGTTTCCATACTCAATGGTGGGCTGATTCCACACCACATCTTTCGCCTGCCCCGCCATAACAACGAGGGTCATTAGGAAGGTTGATAATAGTTTTTTCATATTTATAATTAGTTAGTTTTCCGCCTGCAAAGGTAATCATTATTA
>JAEEVT010000098.1 GCA_016291005.1 Prevotella sp.
CTCGCCCTTCTTCAGGGTGACAGCCTGCTCATACTCGTTGATTTCGCCCTGAATCTTCTCGATACGGGTGGTCAGACCTTCGATTTCGTCTTCCAGGTCTTGTACTTCCAGGGGCAGTTCGCCTCTGAGGGCACGCTTCTCGTCAATGCCAGAGAGCGTGGTCTGCAGCTGATAGAGGGTTTTCAGGCGCTCTTCAACTGACAAGTCCATAGGATCTTTCTTTGCCATCTTCTTAATTTACAATTTGACGATTTACAATTTACAATATATCTCTATTTACTATTGTTTATTTACAGGTACACGATGGGGTTCGTGCTGGTTTCGGCGATTTCCGTCCTGACATCAGGACAGGCCTGCCGGATGATATCTCGGAAGATTTCTGCCGTATACTGCTCGCTCTGGTAGTGGCCAATGACGCATATCTGTATCTTCTGCTCATAGCCAAAAAACACATGATAGTGCATCTCGCCTGTAATGAAGGCATCAGCACCCTGCGCCAGAGCGTCGGGCAAGAGGAAGTCGCCAGCACCACCGCAAATGGCCACTTTCCTAATAGGCCTTTGCAGCAGTTCGTTACACTGCGCACACTCGGTGTTGAACTGGTTTTTGACCAGTTCTATAAAGGCTTTGGCCTCCATCTCCGAGGGCAGACTGCCCACCACACCACTGCCAGCCTCCAAGCCGTCAACGGCTTTCTGTGCGAAGAACTGACAGTCCTGCAGGCCCAGTTTCTCGGCTATCTTCCAGTTGACGCCATTCTTGGCATTATCCATGTTGGTATGCATGGAAACAATGACGATATCGTTCTTCAGGGCCTTGATGACACAACGCTGCACGTAGTCGGCATCTGTTATCTGCTTCAGCCCGTGAAACAGCAGCGGATGGTGGCTCACAATCATGTTGCAACCCTTCCTGATGGCCTCGTCAACAATCTGTTCGTTGACGTCCAGACACAATAATGCCCCTGAAACCTCCGCCTCCGTCAGTCCCAGTTGCAGGCCAGCATTGTCCCAGCTTTCCTGCAAGGGCAGAGGCGCGAACTGTTCAAGGGCGCTCAGCACTTGCTTTATTTTCACGCTTCAAAATGTTTAAGCAAAGACGGTACAACCCGTCTTCGCCGAGTTTTACTCGGCAAAGGTACGCTTTATTCTTTAAACTTTCAACTTTGAACTTTGAACTTTATGATTTGTTAACGGAATACGCGCTTACCTTATTAAAAGGAACGGGGTGTTACCTCTTACTGACGGACACGCTTTTTCAGTCGGCCGATGGCATTTTCGAGGGTTTCAGTAGGCTCAATAATGTTGTAGTCGGCCCAGAAATCAGGGTCTTCGAAGTATTCCACCTTATCGTAGAAGCGTTCGCGGAGTCCGAAGGAGTTACGTCCTCGTGGCCGTTTGGCGTCCTTCCCCTGACTCAGACGGTCGGTGACCACCATCTCGCTAACGGTGGTATAGGGCGAAGAGAAGAGGCGCCGTTTCCAATCACACGAGAAGCGCATCTCGTTGCGCAGGTAGTTCATGCGTGTCACACCTTTATCGTCGGTGGTATAGACGACGGTCATAGACAGTTCTCGAGGGCGGAAGCGCAGTCCTACGGGCTTGCGAACCAGCATGTAGTCGGAAGCTTTCTTCCAGTCGCGGACGTCGAGCTGCAACTCGGCACGCGTAATTGTCAGCGACTCCTGGTCGATATACAGCTTGCCGCCCATCAGCGGAAAGAGCGTTGTCGTATGAGGAGCGATGTTTACGACGTAGTGCAGGCGATCGTCAATCTTTGCCGGCACCTCTAAGGTCAGGTCGCAATAAGCCAGCGACTCCTCGTTCAGCAGGTAGTCGGGATTCTTGGCCACATCGGCCATCAGAGGAATGACGGGACCGCCTTGTATCTTGACGCCTAACGTGTCGCGAGCCTTCAGGCTCATCAGTCGGCGTCCCTTGAGGATGGCTACGGCATCATGTTCAGGACCGTAGGCATATCCAGTCTTGTACATGTCTGTGACGGCTTCTGCTACAGAAATGAAGCGTTGTCCACGACGAGCCGTTTCACGGTAGAAACAGCGCACCAGTTCGTCCTGGTTGGGGTAGTTGCGTTCAATGCGCTTCATAGCGGCACGGACGATGGCTACGGGGTCGTTCGCCTTGACGATGATTTCACTAAGTGCCAGCGTGCTGGCCGTCATAAGAATCTCCATCGGCTGCGTGCTTCCCTCACTCAGTTGTTGGTAGCGCGTCTTGTAGCCGATATGACTGAATCGTATGTTCTTCGTCTGTTGCTGGACCTTCAGCGTAAACACACCATCGTCGTTAGTCACGGTCTGTACGCCACTACCTTCTGCTGTCACGCTGACATGTGCCAGCGGCTTTCGCGTCTGGCGGTCCTTCACCACACCGCTCACCACCGTCTGGGCGCTAAGCGTTACCACAGCCAGCAGCAATCCAATGAATAATGATAGTCGTTTCATAAGCCCCATCCGAATTATCAATTTTTCAATTCTTCTACTTCTCAAAGTGCTGATAGTCCTTCGTCGTACGCCAGTCACCACCCCATTTGAAGCCACGCGCCTTAAACAGGCGATAGCATAGGTCGTTCCTGGTAATCTTGTAGCGGAAAGACTTCTTGCGGTCGACATAAGGCTGACCCGTTGAGGGTTGTACCCAAAGCCTACCGTCGCTACGCCGCTTCACGCAGGGATTGTAGAGCGGATTGATGTCGATGGCCAACCCCTGGGCGTGCTTCGACAACTTCTTGCTGCCGGCAATCTGGCGGTAGCAGTAGCACGACGTATTGTTGGCCTGCATCGAGCGCTCGTCGTCGTCACCATATTCGCTGATGGGACGTACGAGTTCAATAGGGTACCGCTGCCGGTATAACTCGGCAAAGATCTCGCGCAGGTCGGCACTGATGGCGCGGTTGCAGACTATCGTACCCTCGTGAGTCACACCCTGATAGTCAACATGACGAACGTGCAGGGTGTCAAGCTTGACACCTGCTGGCTGAGCGCTGATAGTGCACGTTGCCAGCAGTACTCCCAATACTGCCAGCAACCAGCGTTTCGTCGGACATCGCATCTCCATCATACAAATTCTCATTGCGAAGCTAAACGATAGATAGCTTCCATATCGGCAGCATCCAAGACCTTAAACGCGCCGCAGGTAGCCGTAAAGTCGCGACTGCACTTACGGGTCATCTCGAGGATTTCATCGTCGGTGATGATTCGGCCAATGAGTTCCTTGATATTGATAGGCATACCAATGGCGTGATAAAAGCGTTCCATTGCCTCGATACCGCGCAGAGCTGTTCCCTCAGGATCTGTGAAGTCGTTAGGTACGTCCATCACGTTTACGGCAAAACGGACAAAGCGGCTCAGTCGCTGTGCGTGGACTGCCTCACCATCATTGCGGTCGTTGAGCACATAGCGGGCCCAACTGGGCCAAATAGCAGCAAGTCCGGCACCGTGAGTGACATCGAACATTCCGCTAAGCTCGTGTTCTATCTGATGCGTGGCCCAGTCGTCGGCAACACCGCAGCCCGTCAGTCCCCAATGGGCGACGCTTCCTCCCCACATAATCTGGGCACGGTGACGATAGTCCTCAGGATTCTTCAATACTTCAAAGACAGCCGTCTTCATCCTGCGAAGCACAGCCTCTGCAAGATCAGTAGTCAAGTCCATATCACCGTCCTTCGTGAAGTAGCGTTCCATCGTATGCATCATCATGTCGGTAACACCTGCGGCCGTCTGGTAGGGCGGCAAGGTGAACGTCCTGCAAGGATTCATAATAGCGAACTTCGGGCGCGACATGTTGTTCGAGTAACCCAGTTTCACGTCACCGTCCTCATTGGTAATGACGCTGGCCTCGCTCATCTCGCTGCCGGCAGCGGGAATGGTGAGTACCGAGGCAACGGGCAACATCGTTGCTGGGGCATCAACCTTTCCGAGGTAAAGGTCCCAGACATCACCTTCCATACAGACACCATAGGCAATGCATTTGGACGAGTCGATGACGCTACCGCCGCCCACGGCAAGGATAAAGTCAACACCCTCCTTGCGGCAGAGTTCTATGCCCTGCTTTGCCAGCGACAGACGTGGATTGGGCACTACGCCTCCAAGAGTCACATATTCTATGCCACCCTCTTTAAGTAATCCGCAAATCTTATCCAGAAGGCCAGATTTGACGGCGCTCTTACCGCCGTAATGTACTAACACTTTCGTACCACCATATTTCTTTACGAGAGCAGCCACCTGCTCCTCAGAGTTCTCGCCGAACATCACCTCTGTCGGCGCATAATAATTAAAGTCTTTCATCTTGTAGTTTTCTATTATCGTTTTTTCGTTTTCGTTTTCGTAATAAGTCCTTCCCCTTTAAGGGAGGATTTAGGAGAGGCTTTAGTCCATTGGATAGTGGACTCCCCATTTCTGGCGGAGCTTGTCCATGAGTTGCATGATGTAGAGCGTCTCGGCGTGGGGCATCTCGATAGGTTCGAGGAGGCCAGAGGCAAGCGCGTTGCGGCAGGCGAGGAACTGATACTCATAGCCAGTAATCTGCTCAGGCACGTTGATGGTTTCGACGTAGGTGCGATCGGGTCCGTTGACAGTAATGGTCTGCGGGTTGTTTATATTATCGATGATAAGGTTACCCTCAGAACCAGCGATGACACCTATATTGTCGCCTACGCATTGGGCAGAGGACTGGACGTTAGCAAGGATACCATTCTTTAGGATGATGGTGATGGCATTTGTCAGATCCATACCAGTCTTGCTCTTGACGCATTGCCCGTCGATGCTGACAATCTCCGCGCTATCTGTTTCTTCAGTACTGAACATCCGCACGAAGTTGAGAGCATAGACTCCGAGGTCTAGGAGTGCACCACCACAGAGGTCAGGACGCATGATGCGGGGCTTGTCGCCCATCGAGTAGCCGAGAGTCGCAGTAATAAGGCGGGGCTCACCTATGCGTCCGTCAGCAATGAGTTTGCGCACGATGCCGACGACGGGCTGGTAGCGAGTCCATATAGCCTCTGCGAGGAACACCTTACGTTCATGGGCCAAATCGATGATGTCGCTGGCCTGGCGGGCATTGGCCATAAAGGCTTTCTCGACAAGGCAAGGTTTACCTGCCTCAAGCGCCAATTTTGTGACGTCGTAGTGATGCGAGTGCGGAGTGCCGACGTAGATAAGGTCGACGTCCGGGTCTGCGATGAGTTCAGCATACGAACCGTATGCGCGGGGAATGCCCCACTTGGCGGCAAAAGCTTCCGCAGTTGCTAAATTACGCGAGCCTACGGCGTAGGCCTCACACGCTGCAGCCGATGCGTCACCCTTCAGCGCACGTTCGACCAGTCCTTTCAGAGTGATAGCAGCCTTCTCGGCAATCCATCCTGTTCCAATTATACCTACCTTCATATTTTAAAGAACTTTACTACATGTATTATTTAGTTGTTGGTTTCTTAGTACTCTCACGCAGTTCCAGACGCGCATTTACCACCACGTGCTGCACACTATCGTCCCCATGAATCTGGTCGAGGAGCAAACGGAAAGCCTTAATGCCTATCTCACGCAGGTTCTGTTTCACGAAAGAGATACGGGGATGTGACATCTCAGAGACCCAGTCACTCATGTAAGCAATAACAGCTACATCGTCGGGTATGCTGAGACCGCGGCTCGTAATAGCCTGCAACGCCGAAATGGCTAACAGTCCGTGCGTGGCCAGGATGGCATCAGGAGGCTCAGGAAGGTTGAGCAGTTCCATCGTATCGCTCAGTCCGGAGTTGAAGCTGATCTGGTGGCACTTCACCAGTTCGCGACGAATGGGAATGCCGTTCTGGCGCAAAGCTTCCAGGTAACCGTGCTTGCGGTCTGAAGTCTGCTTCAGCTGGTTGGAGCCTCCAAGGAATGCGATGCGGCGCGCACCACTTTCAATAAAGGAGTTCGTCGCCTGACGGGCAGAAGCAGCATCGTTGATGATGACTGACGAGATATCCACACCGGGAGCACGGTCGAAAATGACTACGGGGACATGTGCCTGACGGAGATTCAGCAGGTGGGAGAAATCGCTGGTATTCTGAGAAGGACAGAAGATGATGCCTTCCACGTGCATGTTTACCAGCATTTCCAAACAGTTCATCTCGTTCTCATACGTCTCGTCGGTATCCGTTATGATGCACAGGAAGCCTTCGCGTCGAGCCTCAGCCTCAATGCGTTTCACGATGTGGGCATACGAGTTAAACGACACGTCGGGGACAACAATACCGATGGTCCGAGTCAAGTCATAGCGCAGACTGACGGCAAAGGGATTCGGACGATAGCCCCCCTCCTTCGCCATATCCAGAATCTTTTTCTTCAATTCCGAACTCACGCCCTCCAGGCCTCTCAATGCTCTTGACACCGTACTGACATTAATGCCTAACTCTCGGGCGATGTCACGCTGGGATATACGTTTCATATTTTGGTCTACGAATTACCCTACAAAGATAATCTTTCTTCTACAAATATAAACGCAACAACCCATTGAATTGTTGCGCAATGCGTTGCTTAAATTCCAAAAAAGGAGCCATCTGCCTCTCACAGACAGATGGCTCGTCGCAATAAACGCTATAATTACATGTCCTCGTGTTGGTCTTAGACAATGCAAAGATACACATTTTCTACAGCAGACCATTCGTTTCTGACGGAAAACCAACCGCAATGCGTTGCGTTAGTAGCGCAACAGCCAACGACGGTCCCTAACAAGCTATTTTGGCGTGACAATGTTGCGGAACGAGGAACTGAATATGATGTACTGCGTATTACCGGCGATGGTGCCCTCGTTTTGGCCCCAAAGGAAAGGCCAGTCATCGTAATTCTCGAAGTGGTCAGGCTTGCGGAACAGCAGACCGGGAGCCACGTTGCCAGGTATGAATGAGAAGTCGGCGCGGTTGTTACCGTAGAACACCTGCTTCGGACGGGCGGCACCAACGGCGGCTACGAAGCTATAGTTGTGATAGGGGTGGCAGCCGAAGAGCCAGTTGGCTACGCGGTAGACCTCCGCCTTCGTGACAATGTCGGGATAGTAGATGTGGGCATAGTTCACCGTGATACCGAAGTTTAGGACTGCGTTGACGCCAGCCCAGTTTCCCAGACCGATTGGTACGCCGTAGGGGTTGTTGCTGTCAAAGCTGCGTATGTATTCGGCATACTGTTTGACGGACGAACGTATTTTCTCACGATAGGCGGCGTCTTTTAGGGGAATCGAGTCAAGCATCGTCTGTAAGTTCCGTGCCACGTAGCGGAAATTCCCTTCACCGATGCCTGTCAGCCAACTGTTGTCCGTCTCGTTCTGGCGGTCACGACGCTGGCGGCGGTTCTTCATCAGCTCCTCGGCTTCGGTGCGGAGTCGGTCTGCTTGCTTTTGTGCACGTTCTGCGAGGGCATCGTTGTAACCTCGAAGTACGCGGGCGGCGCTGGTGAAGACGCCAGCAGCCTGGAGGTCGAGGCTCGGGTTACGGGTGGTGAAGGCCCACATATCGTCGGGTGTGCCGCTTCGCTTGCCGTCGGCGCTCACCTCATAGGGTTTCAGGCTCGGGTCGTAGTGCAGACCGTCAGTGATGCTGGCGGCGTCGCCGAGGTGATGATAGTTATCGAGCACCGAGTTCGAGAGCGTCGAAGCCATGTGGCCTATCTGCTCGGCCTGTGTCACGAGGTTGAGTACGCCATGCTCTATGTACTGCAGGATGTCAGGCACGCCGTCGGGGCGGTGTAGCTCCACGTAGCGCTGTTGCTGCGAGACGAAGGTTTCGTCACGCTGCGGATGGAAGAGTTCCCAGGTGCGGATGAGGTTCTGCACCACGTTGATGTTTGAGCCAGTCTCGATGTCGAAGTCACCAGCATCGAAGAATCCGCCGACGTTCAGGCCTGGGATAAGCTCTAAAGGCTTGTATTTCGTGTCGGTCGTAGCGCCCTGGCGGTGCAGGTCGAAGTGGTCGCTCTCCGGAGCCTGGAGGTAGCCCTCGCGGAAGGGTTCGCCGTGCCACGTGCGGTAGCCCTCGGTGACGTACATGTGGTTCATGTGGATGGGCACCCAGACGTCGGTTGTGGCGTCGGTGATACGGTCGTAGACGTGGGCATCGATAAGGAAGTCGTTGGTACGTGTCGTGCCATACTGGATGTAGTAGACGCCTGGCGTCTGAACGGTGCTGAAGTCAAACTTCACATAATTGTATTTATAGTAGGGTCCCCAGACTTTAACGGCGGAGCTATATGCCTCAGTTGCTGTGCCGTCGTCCTGCAGACGCATAAGGCGGGCGATGCCAGTCTGGTTCGGGTCGGCCTTGTCCAGCTCGATGACGGCAACCTTCGGTTGCTCCGGGGTATAGCCCACCTGGCAAAAGCCGATGTTCGGCTCACGAACCCAGTCCTTGATGGCGTGAGGCTCCAGCGTCCACGTTACAACCTTGCCAGTCTTCCCGGCAGGGAGCACGCTACGGACGACGAACCAGCCGTTCTGGGCAAGCATACGGCCGTCATAGAGTTGTAACTCGGCGTCGTCGCTGCTTATCGTCACTAATCGCGAGGGGTCGTCGGTGGCCATGCTGAGACGATGGCCGGTCTCGATGGGCAGGGGGTCAACAAAGCGTCCTGTGCCACGGTCGTCGTATGTACGGAACCCCTTGAACTGGCGGGGCTTCTCCGCGTTGGGCCTTGTCGTGGTGAGACTCGTGGCGTAGCGCGGCAATCGGCTTATACGTCCGTCCATGGTATAGGTCTTCAGCCAGTATTGGGATGGCAGGAACTCGATGTTCAGCCCGGCTTTTCCGGCAAGCGCCTCCGGGACTGGTTTGTCGAGCCAAACGCTTATCTCGACGGCCTGACCGATAGCCTTTACTATGACACGGCTGTCAAAGTCTTCAGCGATTCCCTTTGCCTCGCCGCCAAGCGCATCCTTCGTGTAGCGCAGGTCGACGGTGATTGTCTTCGTTGCAGCGTCCACAGTCCGGTTCGTCATCGTCGGGACCAAGTCCCATTGCTCTGGGGTGTTGTTCAGTCGGACTGCCCCACCCTGCACAGTTCGCACACCATGGTGAATTAATTCAATACCCGAGTTTTTCTCGTCATTGAACCCACCGTTAAAGCTGTTGCTGAACACCAGCACGTTGACGCCCTGCCGTTCAAAGTACTCCAGCTCGTTGAGGCGCAGGTCTTGTGCGCCGACCATCATAGCTGACAATAGGGATAAAAGGGAAAAAAGTCGTTTCATATTCTAAGTTTTTTGGGATTTCTGCTTATCGTCTGCCCTGGTTGTTGCGGTTACGCTGGTCGTAGTTACCCCATTTCTTGTCGTAGCGCCCCTCGGTGTCGACCTTGCCGCCAAACATGTTCAGGCGGTAGCGCACGTGGAGCATTGCATAGCTGTTGACGCTATTGTACTGCGTATCACTTCGTCCGCTGGCATTCACCCAGCGCTCGTAGTTAGACTGCTTGCCCAACAGGTCGTAAAAGTTCAGGGCGACAATCAGAGCCTTGTTCTTCAGGAAGGCTTTCGACACCTGACCGTTCCATATCAGCTCGTTGGTGTTCATCGACGAGTCGTTGTAGCCTCGGCGGCAGCGCTCATGCAGGTTGCTGCTGATTTCGAAGTTCAATGGCAGTCGCACAAGAAACTGGCCGCCATAGTTAAACTGCCACGTGTCAAGGTCTGCATTGGGCTGCATTTCATTTCGGGAATGCTGGTAGTTCACCGAACCGTCGAGGGTTATTTCGAGCCAGTCATTGCGGTAGCCTGCCGTAAGTCGCTCAAAGAGGTTGAACGATTTCGTCGTATTCCTCGCGGCGTCGGCCTGCTGTTGCGCCACGTAGTTCACAAAGTGGTTGTAACGGAGGCGCGTGTCGGTACCCACGTTCCAATGGGCCAGCGTGTCGAGCGCCGTGTTGAAGGTGAAGCCGCCGTTGGCGTTCCAGTTGCCGTTGATGTTCTCGGGTTTTGAAATGCGTCCGCCCGTGAGGGCATTGTAGCGCACCATGTCGGAAATGCTGTTGCGGATGTGGCGGTAGTTTGCATAGACCACGATGCTGCGCTTATGCCGCACGTTATAGTTGTTGAAATAGACGTTGAGCGAACTGGTGAACTGTGGCTTCAACCCAGGGTTACCCTTCGTTATGTAAAGTGGGTTTGAGTCATCGGTAATGTCCAGCAACTGGGTCATCTCCGGCTGGCGAGTGTCGCCGCGGTAGTGTACATACAGGTTACACTGGTCGTTGAACTTGTAGTGGAAGTCGAATGTCGGCGTCAGGTTGGTGACATTACGGATGGTGTCGACATAGACGCCGCGGTAGTCTTGGATGAAGTTAGAATGCTGGGGCTGGACAAGGAATCCGATGTTGTAGTCGTAATCTTCCACACGGTGACGCAGCGTCAGCCGGATGTTATGGGTATAGTTCTTGTACTCTGAGTATCGGCTCAGGTTCTTGTCGAGGTGGTCCGACAGAGGGGTGAGCAAGGCGTACTGGCTGTTCAGGGGACCTATCCAGCGGTCCCAGTCACGGTATTCGGGTTCAAGACCCGTGAACGGATCTGTCGGCAGCTGGCTGAAGTCGTAGGTCAGTCGGTCACTCTTGTTCTGACTGTAGCGCAATTCGTAGTTGGCCTGCAGATGGCCTCCCTTCCAAAGCGGTTCACTATAGGTGGCACTGGCCACGTAACCGCTGTTGTCAGTCGGCGTGGTACTGTATCGCGCCGTGTAATACGTAGAGTCCTGACCAGCCTGGTTCTTCACCTGAAAAAGTTCCACCTCGTTGTTCGACGCATTCTTGTTCTCGTTCTTGCCGGCATTGGTCTCGACACGGAGAACGACGTTTCTGCCACGCGGATTCAGACGGCGATAGAACTGGAGCATGACCCAGAAGTTTTTGTTCTCGCCGTAGTTCAGGCTGGCATTCGTATTGCGGTTGATGGTATAGGGCCGCAGTCGCTCTATCTCCTGCAACGGATTCACGGCGTAGAGGTACGGGTCTTCGTTAAAGGTGGCGCTGGCCGAGACGGTAGTGCCGTCGTTCGTGCCATAGCTACCGTTAGAGCGAAGCAGGATGTTGGTCAGCGTGTCCGGTTTCCACTCAAGTCGCACATTGCCCCACCAGTTGTTACTACGTGTGAAATTGACATTCGAGTTGTTAGTAAACGTCCGGAACGACTCGCTATAGAAGTTTTCCCGGGCTTCCTGCGTCTGATTGTCGCCGTCACGGTGGTTCCAACGAACGCTCGCATCAATCTTCAGCTTCTTACCGTCGTCATAGTTCAGGTTCGTACCTAACATCTTTCGCGCATTCAGACCACGGCGGTTCCACCAGCCAGCGTTCTCGTCCTTGTTGTTGAAGTTACCCAGCAACACAAAGCGCATCTTGTCCGTAAAGCTCGAACCCATACCGCGTGAGGCATAACGGTTCTTAGTACCGCCGGCTATGTCCAGGTTGGTCATATAACCGCGGTTCATGCCCTTCTTGATGGTAAAGTCGAGCACTGTCTCCTTCTCGCCGTCGTCAATACCGGTGATGCGGGCCTGATCGCTCTGCTGGTCATAAAACTTCATGTTGGCAATGATGTTTACGGGAATGTTTTTCAGCGCCGACTCCACATCACCCAGCATAAACTCCTTGCCGTCCAGCAGGATTTTCTTCACCGGCTTGCCGTTCACCGTAATGTTACCATCCTCATCGACCTCTGCGCCAGGGATGCGCTTAATCAGTTCCTCAATAGGAGAACCCTCCGGCGTACGGTAGGCTTTGGGGTTATACACCAGCGTGTCCTTACGGACAACCACTTGAGCCGCACGACCTGTCACCACAGCACCTTCCAGCATCACCGTCTCAGGCGACATCAGCATCGTGCCCAAGTCCACACTCTGATTACGACGTACGGTGACCTCGCGCTCTATCGTCTGATAACCCACCGACGAAATCCTCAACTTATAAATACCATTAAACGGTGCTTCTACCGAGAATGTACCACGGATGTCCGTCACCGTACCACCCACAAACGTACTGTCCTTCGCCAAAAACATCTGAACCGTGGCCTGAACCATAGGTTCTTTCAGGTCAGCATCCTGCACATTACCACTAACAGTCTGCTCCTCGCGCGGCTCCTGACCAGCGGAGGAAATAGAGAATAGCCCCAAAAGGGCAATTAACAAAAATCTATAACACATAAGTATAGTTTAGCTCGACTTTTCTTTTATGACGCAACCAAAAGCCACAGGTTTAATGGCACCAACCTTTTTTTTATGCGAGTCGCGTAGATTCCCTTCAGTTATTGCCATAATTTCCTCAAGAAATCACCTAGAAAAGTTCAAGAAGTTGCCGTGATTTCTTCAAGAAGTTGCCGTGATTTCTTCAAGAAGTTGCCGTGATTTCTGAGGGTTGTTATGGCGGTTGGCGATGGTTGTTATGGTGGTTGGCGAATGAGAGAAAAGACGAGCTATATTGCAATATTGCAATATAGCTCCGTCTCAAACCATATTAAACGCCCAACATCTGGCGATTTAACAGGCGCTCCTCGGCCATGCGCTCGTACTTCGTGCCAGGCTGTCCGTAGTTGGCATAGGG
>JAEEVT010000099.1 GCA_016291005.1 Prevotella sp.
GTTCGTACCTTTACATGAGTTTAACAAATACTGAAAACAACATGGATACGAAAAACGAAATACAGATGATACACATCATACAGATGTTTTCTAAAACCCCTCGCGTACCGTGCGCGCATATACGCGGTACACGAGACATTTATAAAAAACAAGTGTATATCTGTATATCTGTATTACCGTCGAAAGAGCATCTTTACGAAATAAGTATGGCAACATGGATGGCAATGAGAAAGATTGCGTCGCCAACGACTCGCCAGCGGGACAGATGGGACAGATGGGACAGAGGTTTCCTGAAACGCTTTGCGTACCGCGCGTACGCGGTACGCGTAAAATCTTTAAAATCTACTGTCCCATCTGTCCCATCTGTCCCATCTGTTCCGATGTTATGAACAAAATAAATGTTTCAAATAATAACATTTTTTGTAACGTTCAGGTCTAAAAAAGTGGATTTTTACACCTTATATTAAATAAATTGTGTACCTTTGCACCCAGTAAACAAGAAACATTAAGATCTTAAACAATTATGAAACATTTTTTTACTAAACTTTTGCATGTCCGGACGGCGCTGATGCTGCTCCTGACAGCTGTGCTCACCCTGACCGCACAGACGGCGTGGGCGCAGGACCCCGTCCTCGTTACAGAGCTGCCGACCGTGGACGGCGGCCAGAGCACTAACTGGAACACGACCGACGAAAACTACGGTAGTCTCGTGGACGGCAAATTCGGCAAGTATAAGTACGGCCTGAGCAATGCTGACCCGTGGGTAGAGTTCCACTACTCCGAGGCCTTTGTGCCTAAAGCCTACATTCTCTGGACGGCCAACGACAGCGAAGGCACGCGCAACCCCAAGACTTGGACCATCAAGGCCAAATTGAATGAAGGCGACGCTTGGACACCCATCGCCACGGTCGATAACAGCTACGGCGACCAGCTGCCGAAGACCAACGACACATCGAAGGAGTTCAGCCTTGCAAGCAACACCACTGCCTATCGCTACTTCCGCTTCGAGGCCACCAGGATCACCAGTGGGTCGAACAGCGGTCAGTTCCAATTGGCCGAGTTGCAGTTCAAGAGCGCTCCCAAAGACCCGACCAAACTCCAGTACGCCACCATAAGCGGTGTCAATTCGAACTACCTCTACACCGGCTCGGCCATCAGCATCACGCCCACGGTGAAAGATGCCGACGGCACCACACTGACCCTCGGCACCCACTACACCGTGACCATCAAGAACAGCAGTAACGAGACTGTGACCACCGTCATCGACGAGGGCACCTACACCCTGACCGTCACCGCGAAGGACGGCAGTGGCTACACCGGCTCGAAGAGCGTCAGTTTCAACGTGACCGACTGCCCCGAAGGTCTCTCCATCGACAACGACTATAACAGGGGCGATGTCGGCTACTATTATGTGAACATGCCGGCGAAGGGCACGGCAACGTCCATTGGCAATGCCGCCATGCTGGACCTCTCCAGTTACGACGTCACCTCGTTCAAGCTCTACGACGACGGCGGCAAGGGCGGCAAATACAGTAACAGTTACAGGGGCTATCTCGTCATTACGGCACCTGCTGGCTACATTCTACGGCTGTCTGGCAATATCGCTACGCAAATAGGCGTTGACTATCTGACCGTCTGGGACGGCACCGACACCAGCGACGACAGCAAGAAGTTGCTCAACGCAGTGTATGGCACCAGTTACAGCCAAGAGACCGCCATCGCCACCGTCTTCAGCACCGGCGAGAGCATGACGCTCTACTTCTATTCGAACACCGACTACAACTACGCCGGGCTCGACCTCACCGTGGAGATTGTTAGTAATCCCAATGATTTCGAATACGTCACCATCAGCGGTGTCGAGTCGAACTACTCCTACATCGGCTCGGCCATCAGCATCACGCCCACGATGACCGCATACGACGGCACCACGCTGACCCTCGGCACCGACTACACCGCCACGCTCAACGGCAACAACGTGACCTCTTTTCCGTTGTCCATTAACGCCACGGGCGACTACACGCTGACCGTCACTGGCATGGGCGACTACACTGGCTCGAAGAGCGTCAGCTTCACTGTGACCGACGTCCGCATATACCTCTCCATCGACACCGACTACTCTGAGGGCGAAGACGGCTACTACTATGTCAACATGCCCACGACTGGCACGAAGACCCTCATCATTCCCGAAGGATTAACCTCTACCTTCAAGGTATATGACGACGGCGGCAAGAATGGCAGATATAGCCAGAGCTGCAACGGCATCATCGTGCTGACCGCCCCCGCAGGCTGCAACCTGCAGCTATCGGGCTCTATTACATTGGAAGAGTCACCAGGTATTAACAGATTTGTCGTCTATGATAACAACGCAGCCAGCGGCACTCAACTATTCTATGGTGCAAGTACCACCGATGGTGCAAAGACCGACATCGGGACCCTCACCAGCACCGGCCAGAGCATGACGCTCGTGTTCTATTCGAAAGTATATTACAACCACGACGGCCTCGACCTCACCGTGACAATCTTCGGCAACAACAACCTCAGTTATACCACAATCAGCGGCGTCAATTCGAGCTATGTCTATACCGGCTCGGCCATCAGCATCACGCCCACGGTGAAGAAAGTCGACGGCACCGAGCTGACCCTCGGCACCGACTACACCGCCACGCTCAACGGCAACAGCGTGACCTCGTTCCCATTGTCCATTAACGCCACGGGCGACTACACCCTGACTGTCACCGGCACGGGCGACAACACTGGCACGCAGAGCGTCAGCTTCAGCGTCATTGAACCGTTGTCGGGAAGCGGCACGCAATCCTCTCCCTACCTCATCGGCAGCATTGCCGACATGACGCAGTTTGCCAATAGTGACTTCGCTGCCACATACTGGGCAAGCGACGTATATGTGAAACTGACCGCCGACCTGACATACGATGGCACGGAAAACAACTACACGCCCGTCGGCACCAATGGCAATCCCTTCTACGGCCACTTCAACGGCGATGGCCATACCATCAGCGGCATTAACATCAGTGGCACCTCGAGCTACCTTGGTATCTTCGGATATATAACCAACGCCGAAGTCAGCGGCATCATACTCGCTAACAGTACCTTCGAAGGCTATTTTCAGATGGGCGGTATTGTCGGCTATAGTAACAACGGTCTCGTCAGTGACTGCTGGGTCAAGGACGATGTCACCATCAACGCACAGTTTGATGATATTGGCGGCATCGTGGGCAATAATAGCACTGGTACCGTCCGCGGCTGCACCAGCGCCGCCACTGTCAGCGGCAGCAGCAATTATGGTAATTGTATCGGCGGCATCGTCGGCACCAATGGCAATATCGAGAACAGCCTCTATACTGGCAACTCCGTTACAGGTGAAAGTTTAATTGGTGCCATCGCCGGCTATGAAGTCACGGACTACAATAATGATTTCTGCTACAACATAGCCAACAACTATTATACCCAGGTTAACATCGGCGGCATCAAAGGCTCCGATACCAACGGCGCCCGCAAGGCTCAGGTGGTCAGCATCGACAACGAAGCTGCCGTCGCCGTATCCCCGACGGGCACCTCAACATTCTACAAGTACAGCGGCATCACCGCATACGCCAATAACAACGTCGTCGGCTACAACGACGGCAACGCCACTACGTTCTATTCAGGCGCTACAGAAACCGTCAGCCTGACCTTAGACGAGGGCTACGCCGTCAGCGACCTCACCGTCACCTACACCGACGGCGAGGGTGCGCACAACGTCACCCTCACCAAGGTCAACGACCAGACGTACACCTTCGAGATGCCTGCCGCTGACGTCACTGTGTCCGCCACCGTTGCCGTCAAGACCTACACCGTGGCCTTCGACAAGAACGCCACCGACGCCACTGGCACCATGGACCCGCAGGCCTTCACCTATGGCACGGCACAGAACCTGACCGCCAACGCCTTCACTCGCGAAGGCTATACCTTCATGGGCTGGAACACTCAGGCCGACGGTAACGGCACTACCTACACCGACGAGCAGGAGGTGAACAACCTCACCACCGAGGCCGGCGCCACCGTGACGCTCTACGCGCAGTGGACGTTCGAATCATGGCCCGGCAGCGGCAATGAGAATGACCCCTACCTCATCAGCAGCCGCGAGGCCCTCAACGAACTGGCCAGCAAGGTGAACAACGGTACGACATACATCAACGAGTACTTCAAGGTGACCGCCGACATCAACTACACCGGCGCGCCCATGAGCTACGACGACGGCAATAGCAACTACGTCGCCATCGGTGATAAAGATCACCTGTTCAGAGGTAACTTCGACGGCGACGGCCATACCATCCGAGGCATCCGCATCAACAAGAATGCCAATTATCAAGGTCTCTTTGGTTACATGGGCGCTGCCGTGGTGAAAAACGTTGTCCTCGCTGACACCCGCATTACCATTGGTAGCTCGAACTACTATGCCGGTGGCATCGCGGGTAGGACCACCAAGATCGGCAATTACGGCTATAACACCATCGAGAACTGCCACGTAGGCAGTGATGTCTACATCATTGGCCAGACCGGCGGCAGCTATGGCAGTGACATAGGCGGCATCGTGGGCGAAAATTCCGGCTATGTCCGCAACTGTACCAGTGCCGCCACCGTAAGTGGAAATGAAAACGTCGGTGCCATCATGGGATATCATGCTCAGATGAGTATGGAGAACTGCCTCGTACTCAATGCCACGGTCAGTGGCACCAAAAGGGCCGGCGCCATTGTTGGCTTTATGTCGGCAACTGCTCTCGAACACAACTATTACCTTCCCAACGGAAATGTGAAGGGTGTTGGCTACAATAATAATTACGATTCCCCCTTTGACTTCACTAACAACGACGGCGCCGTGCCTGGCTACCTTGTCACTGTGGGCGAGGGTGTAACCGCCAGTACGCCCGCGTTGACGCTTGACGTTCCCGGTCCTGGCATGACAGTTGCCCAGACTTACCGCGTTTTCAAGGAAGGCCAGACCGTCACCCTTGGACATACTGAGCGCGATGGCTACATATTCGGCAGCTATGTCGTGAAGGACGCTGACAACAACGACGTCACCGTCACTGAGACGAGCGGCGTCTATACCTTTGTGATGCCCGCCAAGAACGTCACAGCCGACGCAGAGTGGACAAGTAACGGCAACATCACCTGGACATTAGAAAATGGCGTGCTGACCATCAGCGGCACGGGACCCATGGACGACTATGGCTGGACGTGGGACGACAATACATCTCCCTTCTACGAAAAGCGCAACGAAATTACATCTGTGGTGATTACTGAGGGTGTGACACACATCGGAGACAGAGCATTTATCTGGTGTAGCAAGATTACATCGGTCAGCATTCCTGCCAGTGTGGAAACAATCGGAGAAAGTGTGTTCCTTAATTGTACGGGAATTACCGAGTTCACGGTGGATGCGAACAACAACAACTTTACAAGCGATGGCGGTCTGCTCTACAACAAGACGAAGACCAGCCTGCTCAATTTCCCGTCGGCCAAGACGGGCAGTGTCACCATCCCCGGCACCGTCACCTCTCTCGCTGCCAGCACATTTAATAGTGCAAAGATTTCTGCGCTTGACCTGAGTGCCTGCACCAGCCTGACTACCATTGAGAACAGTCTGTGCTACAACTGCAGCAACCTGCAGACGGTCACGCTGCCTGCCTCCATCAAGGTCATCAAGAGTCAGGCATTCCGAGAGTGTGGCAGTCTTCAGTCAATCAACCTGAACGCCTGCACCGGGCTGACAAAGATTGGTGATACTTCTTTCTACGGCTGCGCCTCCTTGGAGGGATCCTACACGCTGCCTGCCACGCTGACATGCATAAGCTCAAGTTCCTTTACAAATTGTGCCAAGCTGACCAAGCTGACACTTACTTCGGTTGAGAATTTTGCCGACGATCCTGACGACAACTACGATTCGAACGGCTTTGGTAGCGGTGCTTTCGACGGCTGCACGAGCCTGACACTTGAACTGCCGGAGGCTACGACGCTGGCCATCATGGCTGCTGATGGGCATACGTGGAAGGAGTATCTGGACATCATACCAATGCCGAGCAGCTATACAGGTATGACCTTTGTTAGAAATGGTCATAATATCAATGCCAAGCTTGACGGTAATGCCAACACCACGGTGGCTATTCCTGCGGATGTCAAGGTAAGTAATATCGTCCTGACCCGTACGTACCCCGCAGACCAGGTGTCGACATGGATGATGCCGTTTGGCACATCGGTTTATTCTAAAGGCTTAAAGTTCTACACCTTCTCGGGAGTTGAATATAACGAGGAAACCGGCAAGTGGGTAGCCACGATGACCCAGCTCACATATCCTGCAGTAGCTGAAGCCAATACGCCGTATCTGGTGAAGGGTGGTGAAAGCTCGGAACTCAATACGTTGCCTGATGAGAGCGGCTTTGGTCTGTCCTACTTCACGCTGAACACGACGACGAACGACAAGAAGACGGTGGTTGGCAACTGGACGTTCAAGGGTACCTACGAGGAGAAGACTTGGACCGACGCTGATGTCAACGACTACGGCTTCGCTGCCAACAACGCCACTGGCGTGACAGCAGGCGACTTCGTACACCTCGTGTCCGGTGCACACATCAAGCCCATGCGCTCTTACCTGACCTATACTGGCACTGACGATCCCTGGGCAGCAGCTGGTGCCCGCGGCGCGAACCGTGCCGCCAACGGACTGCCCCAGAGCATCACCGTCATCCTGGTGGATGCCGACGGCAGCACCACGGAGATTGACGCCGCCGAGGTAGGCATCGAGTTCGACAGCTCTGACTGGTACGACCTGAGCGGTCGCAAGCTCATCGGCAAGCCGACCAAGAAGGGCATGTATATCTACAACGGACGTACGGTGGTAGTGAAATAAAACAACGAATGCAACGAATTAAACGAATCTGTTATGAAACGAGAATATAAGACGCCCATGCTACGCGTGGTAGAGATTCAGAACAGGCAGATGCTCTGCACCAGCGACGGCAAGCCCGCCGACTATAGCGGCGAAGCAGGCTCCCGTGGCTTCAACAACGGCAGCAACGGCAAAGCCTGGGAGGACGAAGACGACGACTTCGAAGATGAATAAAGTGACACGGGGCTTTGCCCCTTCGTCTCGCAGACCTGAATGAAAGAAAAATGAGGTTGTGTCAATATAGGCACAGCCTCTTTTCTTATTCCTTTTCGGCTTTTCGTCCTTTTTCGGAATCCTAATTTTATAATAACCAAGCTTTTTCGCAATTATTTTGCCTTGACGCGCGATAATTAGAGAATTATTCGTAACTTTGCAGCGCATAATAGATAAGACGACAGCATTATGGGTAAACTGATGATACTTCTCTACTTCATCCTCTCTGTGTTCCCTGCCGACGCGACGGAGAACCGGCGGCACATCCACGTGGTGCGCCGGGGCAGCAAGAAGTCGCACAGAGGCGACACCGTGGCTAAGATATGGATTGAGGAGAACGGCGAGAAGAAGATAGAAGTGGCTTGGTCGGAGCTGACTGCTGATGAGGAGGCCAAAATCATCAAAGCTATCGACACTCATTGGGAACAGCTAAACAAGATGATCGACGACGTGTTTGCCGGCAAGAAGATACAGATTAAACGAATAAAATAATAGGAGGACAAGAATATGTGTAAGTTCAAGGACACGACATTAGGAATCAAGAAACTCGACTTCAACGTGAAGCGCGGCGCGATGGCGGCCTATCTGACGGACGGTCGCGAGGTCATCGTCCCCGTCTCGATGTTCCCCGACATCAAGCACTTGACGAAGAAGCAGCGCGAGGAATGGATGATTATGGACGACCAGTACTTTTCGTTCGAGGCACTCAGCCGCATCTATTCCGTCAAGGACTTGCTGCGACTATAACCAACCAACTGAGCCTTAATCCCACACGGAGACTGACGCACACACCCTCGACGGCCGCAAGCTCGACAGTAAGCCGATACAGAAGGGCGTGTATATCAACAATGGCCGTAAGGTTCTTCTACCTTAAGGTCGAAGTGTGGCGTTGCAGTGTGATTAAGTGAGAATATTAAAAAACATTAAATCATAAGGTTTTTCGGGCTGTGGGGTTGTGCATGTCACAAAATGTGCGTACCTTTGCAGCCCGAAACAGAAAAAAGGTCTGCCGCTGAGCAAATGACTCTTTAGTGGCAGCAATAAATTAAAAATTAAATATTAAAAATTAAAAGACAATGAGTCAGAAAATTCGTATCAAGCTGAAGAGCTACGACCACAAGCTCGTGGACAAGTCAGCAGAGAAGATTGTGAAGGCCGTCAAGGCTACTGGTGCCATCATCAGCGGTCCTATCCCCCTTCCCACACACAAGCGTATCTACACCGTCAACCGCTCGACCTTCGTCAACAAGAAGGCTCGTGAGCAGTTCCAGCTCTCAGACTACAAGCGTCTGATCGACATCTACAGCTCAACAGCTAAGACCGTTGATGCCCTGATGAAGCTCGAACTCCCCAGCGGCGTGGAGGTTGAAATCAAGGTATAGTATTAACCGAGATTATTATAGAAAACGGTATCGTCCATCATGGCGATACCGTTTTTTTTGTTGCTTGCCGAAAATAAAAAAAAGGCGATAATCTTTTGTTTTTTTATGATGTTTTCATTAACTTTGCAGGCATGTATCAAACAAGGAACTTCTTTCTGACATGGATTCTTACCCTGCTTGTCTTGACGGGCAGTGC
Source organism: Prevotella sp. (assembly GCA_016291005.1). Taxonomy (GTDB): domain Bacteria; phylum Bacteroidota; class Bacteroidia; order Bacteroidales; family Bacteroidaceae; genus Prevotella. The sequence goes on from JAEEVT010000099.1 coordinate 8,738, forward strand.
GCAAAACGATGTGCTCGTGTTTACGCCTCAGTGGACGGCGCAGGCCCAGTTTGCCGGCTATTATGTCGCTGAGGCCAAGGGATTTTTCCGTGAGGCTGGTGTCAACGTGAGAATAGAACACCCGTCATCCACGCAGCCAGCATCTTCACCGATGGACTGACTGAGGCAGAGGATGCTAACCATAACCAGTTCCAGATGGAACGCGTCAACGAGGTTGCTGAGCGTGCCCTGGCAGAACGCAAACAAGACCCGAAAAACCTCATTGCCCGGATGACCGATGCTGTCCATGGGTTTGTCGGCGATGCCGAACAAAGCGATGACCTGACCATGCTCGCCATCCAGTTCCTCAAGGGAACGCCACCGCCAGAATGCTAAAAATATTTAAATAATGTTATAAACAAGGGCTGTTGCCTTGTCTATATCATTAATAATGTGTACCTTTGCAGCCGCTAAAGTGCGTATTGCGCTGGCTCCCGAGCTAACAATACACTGAAAAAGAGCAACTTAACCTTCAAAAACGAAGAAGTGAGGCTGGTTCTTTCCAAGTGGTTTGTGAGGTAAAGGAGGAGCGGAAAGGGCACTTGGAAAGAGACAAGAAAATACTTATACATTATTTATTATTAAATTTTTAAAACTGAAATGCCAGGATTAATTGGAAGAAAAATCGGAATGACTTCCGTTTTCAGTGCCGACGGTAAGAATGTACCGTGCACTGTTATCGAATGTGGTCCTTGTGTTGTTACGCAGGTGAAGACCGTCGAGAAGGACGGTTATGCTGCCGTTCAGCTCGCTTACGGCGAGAAGAAGGAGAAGAACACCACCAAAGCTATGATGGGTATCTTCAAGAAGGCAGGTACAACACCAAAGGCCCACTTGGCCGAGTTCAAGTTTGACGAGGAGCACAACCTCGGAGATGTGATCACCGTAGAGCTGTTCAACGACACCGAGTTCGTCGATGTCGTAGGTACTTCTAAGGGTAAGGGCTTCCAGGGCGTTGTGAAGCGTCATGGTTTTGGTGGTGTCGGACAGAGCACTCACGGTCAGGACGACCGTTTGCGCAAGCCGGGTTCCATCGGTGCATGTTCTTATCCCGCTAAGGTGTTCAAGGGTATGCGCATGGGTGGCCAGATGGGTGGCGACCGCGTGACAACGCAGAACCTCAGAGTGTTAAAGGTGATTCCGGAGCACAACCTGATCCTTGTGAAGGGTAGCTGCGCCGGATGTAATGGTTCAACTGTTTTAATCGAGAAGTAAGCTATGGAAATCAATGTATTGAACATCAACGGTCAGGAGACCGGACGTAAGGTTACGTTGAACGATGCTATCTTCGGCATTGAACCAAACGACCATGTGATTTATTTGGACGTGAAGCAGTATCTGGCCAACCAGCGTCAGGGAACTGCAAAGGCTAAGGAGCGTAGCGAGCATACGGGTTCTACCCGCAAGCTGGGTCGCCAGAAGGGCGGCGGCGGTGCTCGTCACGGTGACATCAACTCACCTCTGCTGCGTGGCGGTGGCCGCGTGTTCGGTCCGAAGCCCCGCGACTATGGTTTCAAGCTGAACCTGAAGGTGAAGAAGCTGGCCCGTCGCTCGGCTCTGTCGTACAAGGCTCAGGAGAACGCCATCATCGTTGTCGAGGACTTCAACTTCGAGGCTCCCAAAACGAAGGAGTTCATCAGCATGGCCAAGAACCTGAAGGTTGACGGCAAGAAGCTGCTGATGGTGCTGCCCGAGGCTAACAAGAACGTCTATCTGTCGGCCCGCAACCTGAAGAAGGCTGAGTGCATCATCGCTGCCAACGTGAATACCTATAAGGTGCTGAACGCCGACGTGATGGTGATTACCGAGAAGTCTCTGCAGGCTATCGACGGAATTTTGGGATAAAGGTTTCGTAATCACGAAATAACGTAATAACGTAATAACGAAAAAGATTATGAGTTTCATTATAAAGCCTCTGATTACAGAGAAAATGACCAACATCACGGAGAAGACTTCTGTCGATCGCACCTACAAGCCCAAGACAGGTAAGCACCGTGGTGAGGAGGTGACGAAGAAGGCTCAGCCCAAGTTCGGCTTCATCGTTAAGCCCGAGGCAAACAAGATTGAGATTGCCAAGGAGGTTGAGGCTATGTACAACGTCACCGTTGAGAATGTGAACACGCTTCGCTATGCCGGTAAGCGCTCAAGCCGCTACACCAAGGCAGGACTCGTGAGAGGTCATAAGAACGCGTTCAAGAAAGCAATCGTCACCCTGAAGGAGGGCGATACCATTGATTTTTATAGCAATATTCAGTAATAAGAAATGGCAGTACGTAAATTAAAGCCCGTTACACCGGGTCAAAGACACAAGGTTATTGGCACGTTCGAGGACATTACTGCATCCGTGCCAGAGAAGTCTCTCGTTTACGGTAAGCGTTCTACCGGCGGTCGAAACAACACCGGTAAGATGACTGTCCGCTACATGGGCGGTGGTCACAAGAAGAAGTATCGTCTCATCGACTTCAAGCGAGAGAAGGATGGTGTTCCAGCTGTAGTAAAGACCATTGAGTACGATCCGAACCGTTCGGCTCGCATCGCTCTGCTCTACTACGCTGATGGTGAAAAACGTTATATCATTGCTCCTAACGGACTGGAGGTTGGCGCAACCTTGATGTCAGGTGCAGACGCAGTGCCCGAGGTGGGTAATGCACTTCCCCTGGCTAACATCCCCGTGGGTACCGTAATTCACAACATTGAGTTGCGTCCCGGACAGGGTGCCCTGCTCGTCCGTTCGGCTGGTAATTTCGCTCAGCTGACTTCTCGTGAAGGCAGCTACTGCGTGATTAAGCTTCCCTCAGGTGAGACACGTCAGGTGCTCTCAGCTTGTAAGGCTACTATCGGTAGCGTAGGTAACTCAGACCACGCCCTTGAGCAGTCGGGTAAGGCCGGTCGCTCACGCTGGATGGGTCGTCGCCCCCACAACCGTGGTGTTGTTATGAACCCGCACGATCACCCGATGGGTGGTGGTGAAGGCCGTCAGTCAGGTGGACATCCGCGTTCACGTAAGGGCTTGTACGCTAAGGGTCTCAAGACTCGCGCTCCGAAGAAGCAGTCGAACAAGTACATCATCGAAAGAGCTAACAAGAAGAAGTAATCACGAAATATAAAGAGTGTAAATTATGAGTCGTTCATTAAAAAAAGGCCCGTACATCAACGTATCGCTCGAGAAGAAGATTCTCGCCATGAATGAGAGCGGTAAGAAGAATGTCGTCAAGACATGGGCCAGAGCTTCAATGATTTCCCCGGATTTCGTGGGACATACAGTTGCAGTTCATAACGGTAACAAATTCATCCCTGTGTACATCACCGAGAACATGGTAGGACACAAGCTGGGCGAGTTCTCTCCCACGCGTCGTTTCGGTGGCCATGCCGGTAACAAGAAGTAAGCTCCAGGGATAAGAATTAAGAATTAAGAATTAAGAATTAAGAATTATAATGGGAGCAAGAAAAAGATTAGCGGCTGAAAAAAGAAAAGCAGCCAATAAGACACAGTACTTTGCAAAGCTGAAAGGCTGTCCCTCTTCACCCCGCAAGATGCGTTATGTCGTTGACATGATCCGCGGCATGGAGGTGAACCGCGCACTCGGTGTGCTGCGTTTCTCGAAGAAGGCTGCCTCAGAGAATGTAGAGAAGCTTCTCCGCTCGGCTATCGCCAACTGGGAGGCCAAGAATGACCGCAAGGCAGAGGACGGCGAACTCTATGTGAGCCGTGTCTTCGTCGACGAAGGTGTGACAATGAAACGTATGAGACCGGCACCTCAGGGCCGTGGCTACCGCATCCGCAAGCGCTC
>JAEEVT010000199.1 GCA_016291005.1 Prevotella sp.
CGAAGCGAATTATCAGGTGGTTATTGCGGCGGGGTCCCACCTCTTCCCATTCCGAACAGAGAAGTTAAGCCCGCTTGCGCCGATGGTACTGCAATGCAATGCGGGAGAGTAGGAGGCCGCCACTTTTAAGAAGCCGCAAGGCAAACAGAGAAGCCCTGTTATCAGCAACGATAGCAGGGCTTCATCATTTTATAAGGTTTTTTCTCGTTTAATTGGCTATTAATGATTACCTTTGCAGGAAAATCAATGAATATGAAAAAACTACTTACTATAATCTGCTTATTTTCATTTGTTACGTTGCATGCTAAACAGTGGACAAGTGATGAGGTAAAGGACATCATCAATAAGGTGAATAGCTATTGGCAGACAAATAAACCTGCCGAGGTCAGAGCTTTCTGGGACAATGCAGCCTACCACACGGGTAATATGGAGGTTGTCCGACTAATGTCGGAAGTTAAACATGAAGAATCAAGTATGAAGCGTTTTCTCGATTACTCATTGCGCTGGGCGGAATATAATAAATGGAAAGGCGCCACAGAGACTGACCCCAGCAAATGGAAATACAAACAATATGGCGAAGGACAGGACTTCGTGCTCTTCGGTGACTGGCAGATTTGTTTCCAGACTTACATTGATCTCTATAACCTTGCCCCACAAAAGAAAAAGGTAGCACGCGCTAAGGAGGTGATGGGCTATGAGGCCAATTCAAAGGCTCATGACTATTGGTGGTGGGCTGATGCGTTGTATATGGTGATGCCCGTCATGACCAAGATGTATAAATTGACGGGTGATGAGAAATATCTCGACAAGCTTTATGAGAACATCTGCTATAGCGACAGCATTATGCTCGACCACGAGACGGGACTTTACTTCCGAGACGGCAAGTATGTTTACCCCAAGCATAAAACTGCCAATGGTAAGAAGGACTTCTGGGCTCGTGGTGACGGATGGGTGTTGGCAGGACTGGCTAAGGTGTTACAGGACATGCCGAAGACCTACCGTCATCAGCCGTTCTTTGCTGAGAAATATGTACGTCTGGCCCAAGCTGTCAAGCAGCTTCAGCAACCTGAAGGCCATTGGACCCGTTCGATGATGGACCCCAATCAGGCACCAGGCTATGAGACCAGTGGTACAGCGTTCTTCTGTTATGGTCTTCTCTGGGGTGTCAACAATGGCTACCTGCCCAAAAAGGAGTTTGAGCCAGCCATCGAAAAGGCATGGTACTATCTGACTACTATCGCTTTGCAGCCCAGCGGCAAGGTGGGCTACGTACAACCCATCGGTGAACGCGCCATTCCTGGTCAGCGCGTAGATGCTAATAGTGAAGCCAACTTCGGAGTAGGTGCATTCCTGTTGGCGGCCTGTGAGTATTATAGATATCTTCAGACGAGAAAAGCGGTGCTGACCTTTAGCAACGATAGCAATCAGCAACGCCAAGAAGTCGTGGAGGTTGACTATCAGGCAGTTTGCCAGTCGTTAGGCATCAGCACGGAAGAGCTGATTGTCATCGAGAATGCTGCTGGACAGGAGATGCCTTATCAGAAGACTTATGATGGCAAACTGCTGATTTATATGTCGTTGCATCCCTATGGAAAGGCTGTCTATACCATCACGAAAGGCAAGCCTGTAACGCCCAAGACATACGTTATGGGAAAGGTGTACCCCATCCGCAAAGACGATCTGGCCTGGGAGAACGACCTCGGTATTTATCGCGTCTATGGTCCTGCACTTCAGAAGACTGGTGAACGCTCGTTTGGCACTGATGTGTGGGTTAAGAATACTCCAGAATTGGTAGTGGAAGACCGCTATCAGAAGGATTATCATGGCAACATCATGGAAGACTCGCTGAGGAAAGCCGGTCAGAAGGTGGCGCTCAATGCTATCGACCGAAGCACGTCATTCCATTTGGATCATGGCTATGGGATGGATGCCTACGGCGTTGGCCCTTCGTTGGGTTGCGGTGCACCAGCCTTGTTAAAAGACGGCAAGTTGGTGTTCCCCTACTGCTATGAGAACTACCAGATTCACGACAATGGTCCCTTGCGCTTTACCGTTGAACTGACCTACGCTCCTAATGCTGATGGTATCACCGAACATCGCATCATCAGCCTTGATCGTGGCTCGCACTTCAACCGCATGACGGTCTGGTATGATGGTATTAAGAAGCCTATCGCGCTAGCTGCTGGCGTCGTACTGCATGACAATGACAACCTCGTGTTGGGCAAGAATTATGTGCAGTATGCCGACCCTACCGACAATCCCAAACTCCATCAGTCTCAGGTGTATGTCGCCGTCCTGTTTCCTGAAG
>JAEEVT010000100.1 GCA_016291005.1 Prevotella sp.
TGAGAGGACCAGAGGTGTTCTCGATGCCGCGCTCAATCTCGCGCTCGGGGGGACCGGGAGTCACTGAACCCCACTGGCGCAGGTTCTTCAGATCCTCTAATGTGAACTTGCCGATGAGGCAGAGCTGGCTGTAGAGCATCGGAGCCATGTGGCCGGGATCAAGGAAGAAACGGTCACGGCCAGGCCATGCGGGATTCTCGGGGTCATAGATCAGGAATTCTGAGTAAAGAGTGTTGATGAAATCAGCGCCACCCATAGCGCCGCCGGGATGACCAGACTTGGCTTTCTCAACCATTGAAGCAGCAAGAATACGGATGTTGTCCGCTGCACGGTTCATTACTTTGTTGTCGTTCATAATTATGTTAGTTATATGGAAATAAATTATAGTTTGCAAAGGTAAGCAAAAAAATCACAAACTCCAAACTTTTAATAAAAAACAACACTACCGCCTATTAATATATGTTAATCGTGTTTGTCGCCTGTCAAAACTACCTACGCTCGTACCGTGGAAAAGCGTCAGAAGTTCTGCGTACTCAACTACGTTATTGGTGGAAGCCGGTGCGGAGGAAGTCCTGATACTGGCCTTGGTAGCCGTTGAAGACATTGATGTCCACATCACCCGTGATGCCACTGACGCGGCCGTCTGCACTGAGTTGCCAGAAAGCCAGACGGACGTCGGGTTTATACTGGCTGTAGCGGGCTATCCAGACGTTGTGACGTTGCTTGATGTCGTCAGCATGGCTCATGTGCTTGTTGATGAACATCTGGTTGACGTAGAGGATGGGACGCTTGTGGGTGCGCCGCTCTACATAGTCCATGAAGATGCGTATGCGCCGCATCAGTTCGTCGTCGCCACCAATGGCATTGATCTGTGCATCGGTGGGTTCGACATCGAGAACTGGCGGGAGGTCGTCGGCATGTATCAGCGTGTGGTTGACGAAGTAGGTGGCCTGTGCCAGCGCCGTTGTTTTCAGCGAGAAGAAGTGGTATGCTCCGACGTGGATGCCCTGTCGCTTGGCCTGACGGTAGTCTTGCAGGAAATAGCGGTTGCGGATGCTGGTGCTCTCTGTTGACTTGATGTAGGCAAAGGATACGGGGAACGTCTGTCCGCCGGCGGGGTGGCGATGTCCGAGCGACGTGATGCGCACCTGTCGCCAGTTGATGGCGTAGCGGCGACGGCCTTTTTCATGCTGATGACGAGAGATATCGATGCCGTAGATGCGGTCGCTGGTGTATTTCAGTTTCTCGCCGAGGAAGCGGTCATTCTTCCATTCGCCGATGCGTACTGGGTGGTTTGCCGACGACTCGAAGCCGAAGCCGTGGCGCTGGTCATTCTGCCATAGACCCTCGTAGTGGGTGCCGTCGGTGGCGTCGTAGGTGCCTTGTCCGCAGGGAAGACCATACTGGTCGGTCTGTCCGTGGTAGATACCAGCCGTGTCGGTGCGGGTGGCTTTAACGATGGTATCGGCCAGGAACTCTGCCACCAGCAGTCGGCCCAGGGCGTCGCGCATGAGACCTGGTCCGGAGGCTTTCAGAACTTGGAAGTGGGCGTTGGACAAATGGAAACGTCCTGCCTTCCAATAGCCGCCGGCAGTCTTGACAACGGGCAAAAGGCGTTCGTTAGCCTTGATATGGCGGACGGTACTGACAGGACGGCGCTTCAGTCGCGCCAGACGGCGCATGGCTTGAAGCTGAGTGTTGTAATGGGCCACCTGGTTATAGCCCTCGTCAGTGACCCGATGGCTGCGCAGATAGTAGTCCAGTTCGTTCAGTTGTGCCTTGACGCTGATAGAGTCGATAGTAGGCAGTATAGTAGTCCTGATGAGCACTTTGTCAGGAATGCCTGTCGGCTGGGGCTTGAAGAAATAAATGTAGGAAATGAAAGCAATGAAGGCAATGAATAATAGGAATGATACGGTGCCCACCTTGCGGCGGAACATTCCTTTCATTTCTTTCATTTCATTCATTCCTTTCATTTCATCTGACTTCTTCCAGCCATGCGTCAAGCAGGTGGCGCGCTATGGACAGCTTTTCAGGGATGTGTGGCAGGTGGTCCTTGTCGAACCACGAACCCTTGGAGATTTCGGAGCGCTGCAGATGGATGCTCCCCGAGTCGTAGTCGGCGGTGAAGCCCACCATCAGTCCGCAGGGATATGGCCAGGGCTGTGAGCCGAAGTAACGCAGGTTGGTGATGTGCAGGCCGGTCTCTTCCAACACTTCGCGGTGCACGGCTTCCTCGAGTGTCTCGCCGGTTTCCACGAAGCCAGCAACGAGGCCATAGTGATCGTCGCGGAAGTTGTTGGCATGAACCAGAAGCACCTCTTCTTTGCCCGAAGCTGACGCTTCAGGAACGGCGGCTGTTTCGCAGCCGGTGGTTTTCCCACCGGCAACACGCTTCCGCACCAGCACAATGACGGCTATGGCTAACTGGGGCCATATCTCCTTGCCGCAGTTTTCGCACTTTTTCGAAATGGCCGTGTCGAAGCGCATTGGCCCGCCACAGACGCCACAGAACTTCGTGTTCTGGTCCCAGTATAGGAGTTCGTGACACTTGCCCGCGAGCAGGTAGTCTTGCTCGGGCAGCTTATAGTAACTTTGGCGCAATGGGCACATGACGTAGCTGGAAGAGGCCTCAGCAGGGGAACCGCTGGACATATTTTCTGGTGCTGTCAGAGGGGCATCAATGCGGTAAGCTTTCGCCCCGTCGACATCCATTACCGTCGTCCAGGGCTTCAAGTCGGTAGGCTGTTTAGTAGGTATCTGATAGCGGTCACCGTCTTTCTCCAAGACAAGGTCGCTCTGGCAGAAAACAAAGTACTTCATTCCAATTGGGGATTATTCGCCGAAGATCAGTTTGCGGTCGCGCTCAAGAGCAGGCTTGGCCCACTCCTCAGGCACGAACTTCCAGTTGTTCAGAGCCTTTGGGGTGACATTCTTCTCGCGCTCTATCTTCTGCATCAGATAATGGCGCTGGTCTCGCTCGCTCATGTATTCGATGCGTCCGGGGATGGAGTCCTTGGGAATGCCGGCACCACGCACCAGCAACTCACCGCCACCATTGCCACGATAGCTGTTCATGGCCACACGATACCATGCCTTCTCATCGAACGGCTGGCCGTTGGAGAACTGGAGGATATGCACCTTCTGACCGTCGGGCTTGGTGACGTCCACCTCGTAGTCAATGCCCGCAGCCGAGTCGAAGTTGAAGGTGAGGTTCTTGAAACCCATGCGCTGCTTGTCGTTGAAGGCTCCCTGGGACACTTGCATGATGTGGTCGTCGGCATTCGTCATGGTGTTCACCCAGAGGTCGTAGCTCATCTCAAGGTGTTTGCGGATTTCCTCGCCAGTCATACGAAGAACGTAGATTTTGTTCTCGTAACGGTAGAGCTTGAACATGTCGCTCATATAGACTGGCCCAGCCTGAATCTCGGAGTTGAAAGTCAGCGGGGCGTTGAACGACACGTCGGCCTTGGTGTGCTCCAGTTGTAATTCGTGGATGTAGTCGGTGAAAGCAGCCGAGCCGAAGAACGAGTCGCGCGAGCGCATGGGAATAGTAAAGGAACCTATCTGGCGCTCAACGAAGTGGCGTACATTCTCCATTTGTGGCTGGAAGTGAGCCATGTATTCCTGGTCAATGTCCTCGCCGGTGATGTCGACAATGGCCCCCTTCTTTTCGACCACCTCAACGCTTCTGGTTTTTCGCTTCTCGTCTTTTATCTTTAGTGTCAGGGTGGCCTGGGCAACCTTGACGGCGTTGCACGACGGATCGAGACAAAGGACGCCGTTAGGCATCTGCTCCATGCGCTCGGTATGGTCATGACCGTAGAAGATGACGTCGAACTCAGGCATCTGCTCGGCTATGATCTTGGCGCAGTCCTCGCTATACTCGTTGGTGACGATGCCACCATCCCAGCCGCTGTGGAAGAGTCCGATGATGACGTCGGCCTTCTCCTGTTCCTTCAGAATCTTGACATAACGCTTGGCACAGGACACCATCTCCTCGAAGCGCAGACCAGTCCACAGCCCAGCAGGCAACCAGTTTGGGATGGCAGGTGTCAGCATGCCTAAGATGGCCACCTTGACCCCTTCGCGCTCCAGCATCAGATAGGGCTGGACGTAGCACTTGCCTGTATTGGTGTCGATGATGTTGGCACCCAGCATGGGACATTTCACATCTTTAATCCACTTGTCATAGACCGCATGTCCTGGTTCTACGTCGTGGTTGCCGAAGGTTTGGGCGTCGTAGTTCAGATAGTTGATGACCTCGGCGGCAATATTCGGCTCGTCAGTCTTGACAAAGTTCGAGTAGTAGCACGTCGGCTGACCTTGCAGGATGTCGCCGTTGTCAAGCAGGATGAGGTTCTTGCCATATTGCTGGCGTTGTTTCTTAAGAAAGGTCGATACACGGGCCATCGTGCCCTTCATGGGCTTCCGCTCGGTATAGTTATAAGGGAAGAATGCCCCGTGAACGTCGGTGGTTTCGATGAATTGCAGGGTGACAGTCTTGTCTTTCTTTGCCATCATAGCGGTAGGCAGGCACATCAGCGCCATTACGGTGATAAGGATTGATTTATTCATAGGTATGTGGATTTGCTTAACTCTTTAGGAATTCTTCTGCACGTTGCAGATCTTCTGGTGTATCGATGCCAACGGTTTCTACGTCGGTCAGTCCGACACGGATGCGGTAGCCGTTCTCAAGCCAGCGCAGCTGTTCCAGGCTCTCGGCCAACTCAAGCGGCGACTGCGGCAGCTGGGTAATCTCGCGCAGCACCTGGCGACGGTAGGCATAGAGCCCGAGGTGTTTCAGATAAGGATACTTTCCGAACCACTCGTTGCCCTCGGCACCACGAACGAAGGGGATGACGCTACGGCTGAAATAGAGCGCAAAGCCACGCAGGTCGGTAACTATTTTTGGCGAGTTGGGATTCATGGCAGCTTCTGCAGAAGTGAATTGCTTGCCAAGCGTACCTATCTGAGTATCAGTGTCGTCGAACAATTGTTTTAAAGTATTGATTTGCGACTGTTGGATGAATGGTTCGTCGCCCTGGATGTTGATGATGACGTCAGCATCGGTATTAATCTTCTCGGCTGCTTCTTCGATGCGGTCGGTACCGCTTTTATGGTCGGCACGTGTCATGATGGCACGCCCGCCAAAATCCTCAACGGTCTTGAAGATACGCTCGTCGTCGGTGGCCACGTAGGCTTCTTCGAGGACAGAAACGGCCTGTTCGTACACGCGCTGAATGACGGTCTTGCCTCCGAGAATGGCCAGCGGTTTGCCGGGAAAGCGCGTTGAGGCATAGCGCGCCGGAATGATTCCAATGAATTTCATGTATTCTTTGCTAATTCTTAATTTTGCTGCAAAGATACGAAATTTTATTTAAAAACCTTTGTCACTAAGAATATTTTTTCTACCTTTGTAAGGTTAAATCAGAAACGACATGAAATTACGACATATTTTAATAGCTGTATATATCGCCTTTCCCCTGGCTTTGCAGGCCCAGAAAATTACGCTCGGCTCGTGTACGATGAAGGATGGAGGGCAGTATCAAGGAGAGATGCAGGCGGGCAAGCCTCACGGAAAAGGCAAGACAACATGGAAGGATGGCGACTCCTTTGAGGGCGAATACGTCAAGGGCAAGCGCCAGGGCTTCGGTGTTTACACGTTCTTCGATGGCGAGAAGTATGAAGGCGAGTGGATGCAGGACCATCAGCATGGTCAGGGCATCTTCTACTATGCTAATAATAATAGGTATGACGGACTGTGGTATCGTGACGATCGCGAGGGCCACGGTGTGATGTACTATTTCAACGGCGACAAGTACGACGGTCAGTGGAAGGCTGACCTGCGCCACGGAAAGGGACGCTACACCTTCAAGAGTGGCGCCTACTACGACGGCGAATGGAAGGAAGACAAGAAAAACGGCCGCGGACGCTTCGACTGGGGTAATGGCTCCAACTACGAAGGACAATGGCAGAACGACCACCAGCAAGGCAAGGGTACCTTTACGTATGGCAATGGTGACGTCTATGTGGGACAGTTCCAAAACGACCTCATGCACGGCAAGGGCATCTACCGTTTCCGCGATGGTGATACCTACGAGGGTGACTACGTCAAGGGCGAGCGCACCGGCACGGGCATCTTCCGCAGTGCCAATGGCGACAAGTATGTGGGCCAGTTCTTGAATGGCGACAAGCACGGTCAGGGCACGCTGACGCTGGCCAATGGCGACGTCTATGCAGGCCAATGGCTGAAGGACAAGCTGAACGGTAAGGCCAAGGTGAGCTATAAGCGCGGCGACGTGATAGAAGGCATCTTCAAGGATGGTCAGCCCAACGGCGAATGTATTGCCCGTTATAGCGACGGTTCTAAGTTCAAGGGACACTTCCGTCACGGCAAGCGCCACGGACCAGCCATCGAGGAGGATAAGGATGGCAAGCGTTTCGAGGGAATGTATGTGGACGGCAAGCGCGACGGCGAATTTGTGGAAAAAGACCGGAACGGCCAGACCACAGCTCGTGGCCGATACGTCAATGGCCGCCGCGAACAGGAAAGAAAATAGCCTTGTATCCTCAAGACAAATGGCCAAATAATACAATAGCCCACAATAAATTGTAAATTTCAAATTTCAAATTAATAAATATCAAAAAGCTTATGATTATCGACAAACTTGAGAATCTGAAGAACTACGCCTCGCTGAACCCGCTGTTCCCCAAGGTGGTAGAGTTCCTCCAGCAGAACGACCTCAATGCCCTGGAACCAGGAAAACATGAGATTGAGGGTAAAGACCTCTTTGTGAATATCCAGATGGCTAAGGGACGCACCCCCGCCGAAGCTGTCATCGAGACCCACAATAAGATGATTGACATCCAGATTCCGCTCTCTGACATCGAGACCTTCGGCTATACCCAGCGTGACCAGCTGCCAGAGGCCGAATACAACGCCGAGAAGGATATTTCGAAGATTCCCGACCTGCCTGCCGACAGCTACATCACCTGTACGCCCGGCATGTTCGTCATCTTCTTCCCTCAGGATGGCCACGCCCCGTGCATCACAGGTTCCACCGAGATTAAAAAGGCCATTTTCAAAGTGAAGGTCTAATCCCTATTTAACTCAACAATCCCTAACAACCCTACATTACCAATATATTATGGCAACAACAAAGAAAACTACAGAAGCAAAGAAAGCTCCCGTCAAGAAAGCTCCCGTCAAGAAAACAACAGCCAAGAAGGCTGCTCCCAAGAAGAAGGAAGAAGTTCCCCAGCACATTGGTCTTGTCCGCGACGACGGATGGCTGGAACCGTTCGAACAAGCTATTCGTGGACGTCATGACCACGCCCTTTGGAAGATTGGTCAGCTGACGAAGAATGGCAAGCAGACACTCTCGCAGTTTGCCAGCGGTCACCTCTACTTCGGCCTGCACAAACTGTCTAAGGGCTGGGTGTTCCGCGAGTGGGCTCCCAATGCTACTGAGATTTACCTCATCGGCGACTTCAACAACTGGCAGGAGGACGAAAAGTATAAGTGCAAGCGCATTGAGGGCACAGGCAACTGGGAACTGAAGCTCTCGGAGAAAGCCCTGAAGCATGGTCAACTGTATAAGATGAAGGTGAAGTGGAATGGGGGAGAAGGTGAGCGCATCCCCGCCTGGTGCCGTCGCGTAGTACAGGACGACCAGACGAAGATTTTCTCTGCCCAGGTGTGGAATCCCGAGAAGCCATACGTCTGGAAGAAGAAAACCTTCAAGCCCGACAAGTCGCCGCTGCTCATCTACGAGTGCCACGTGGGTATGGCTCAGGATGCCGAAAAAGTCGGTAGCTATAAGGAGTTTACCGAGAATGTCCTGCCGCGTGTCAAGAAGGATGGCTACAACGCCATTCAGGTGATGGCCATCCAGGAGCATCCCTACTATGGCTCGTTCGGCTATCACGTCAGTTCGTTCTTCGCTCCCAGCAGCCGCTTCGGAACACCCGAAGACCTGAAGGAAATGATTGACACCGCCCACAAGATGGGTATTGCCGTCATCATGGATATCGTCCACTCTCATGCCGTGAAGAACGAGGTGGAAGGTCTGGGTAACCTCTGTGGCGACCCCAACCAGTTCTTCTATCCCGGCGACCGTCACGAACATCCGGCTTGGGACTCGCTGTGTTTCGACTATGGCAAGGACGACGTGCTCCACTTCCTGCTCTCCAACTGTAAGTACTGGCTCGAGGAGTTCAAGTTCGACGGTTTCCGCTTCGACGGTGTGACCTCGATGCTATACTATAGTCACGGTCTGGGTGAGGCCTTTGGCGGCTACGGCGACTACTTCAACGGTCACGAGGATGACAATGCCATCTGCTACCTCACGCTGGCCAATTGCTTGATTCACGAGGTCAACAAGAACGCCATCACCATTGCCGAGGAAGTGTCTGGTATGCCCGGTCTGGCTGCCAAGTTCGAGGATGGCGGCTATGGCTTCGACTATCGTATGGCCATGAACATCCCCGACTACTGGATTAAGACTATTAAAGAGGTACGCGACGAGGACATCAACGTTTGCTCCATTTTCTGGGAGGTCAAGAACCGTCGTCCTGACGAGAAGACCATCTCGTACTGCGAGAGCCACGACCAGGCTCTGGTGGGCGACAAGACCATCATCTTCCGACTCATCGATGCTGACATGTACTGGCACTTCGCTAAGAAAGACGTCAACGACCTGGCTCAGCGCGGTATCGCCCTGCACAAGATGATTCGCCTCGTGACGGCTGGTGCTATCAACGGTGGCTATCTGAACTTCATGGGTAACGAGTTCGGACATCCTGAGTGGATTGACTTCCCCCGCGAGGGCAACGGTTGGTCGTACAAGTATGCACGCCGTCAGTGGAACCTCGTCGATAACAAGGACCTGTGCTACCATTGGCTGGGCGACTTCGACCAGAAGATGCTCGAGGTCATCAAGAGCCAGAAGAACTTCCAGGCTACGCCGGTGACTGAAATCTGGCACGACGACGGCGATCAGGTGCTCTGCTACATGAGGGGCGACCTCGTCTTTGTGTTTAACTTCTCGCCGACGCGCAGCTATACCGACTACGGCTTCCTGGTGCCGACAGGTACTTACGAAGTGGTGCTCAATACAGATGCCAAGGAGTTTGGCGGCAATGGCTTTGCCGACGACACCGTGATGCACGTCACCAACTACGACCCGCTGTACGTCCAGGATCATAAAGAGTGGCTGAAGCTTTACATCCCCGCTCGTTCAGCAGTGGTGCTGAAGAAGCAATGATGTCTTCTGGCCTGAATGATCAAAACGACTAAGGTCAATGTGGCCTGAATGTGCAAAAATGACTAAGGTCAATGAAGAAGTTGACAATTAACGTTCGCCGTATATGGCAATATTCACTTGGAGTGGCTGTGCTGATGTTCATCATCGGCATAGCCACTGACTCTCGTGATGTAGAACGCTATGCCTCCCAGATGGAACGGCTCATGGCTCAGGGCGAATATCAGAAGGCACTCGAGGTGGGAGCAAGGTCGGACAAGACAGACAAGAGGCTCATGACACTGCGCATCCAGGCACTGGCTCACGAGCAACTCTTGGGAGAACGCCTCTTTGCATACCCCATAGCAGGAAAGGGAAAGGACTTTGCCTCACAAGGCGGCGACCATGCACTCTGTGCAGCACTCATTGACAAAGACCTCGACCGCTTCGTCGAACTCTTGCCCAAGTATTATCGCATCGACGACAAACTGCCGCGTTATTACCGTGAGGCACTCATCCTCTACAATCACCTGCGCTCCAATCCCAGGATACTCTATCATGACAGCGTGATGGACACCGACTATTCCGACCTGCAGGAACTGGAGAAGAAATACCCCGAACCCAAAGCCAGACAAATGGCCGTCTTCAATCAGTACGAAGGCACCTACTGGTACTACTACGAATATATTTTGTAACCCACAATTTTTCTACACTTTCCATCCTTAAGAAAAGTTGCAGAAATCCAGTACTTTTCCTTCAGTTATCCTTAGGATAACCTTAACTTATCCTTAGGATAACTTCAACTTATCCTTAGGATAACTGACGTTTATCTTTAGGATTTCCGTCGGCCATCGCCAAATAGCGCGATCTTTGATAAGCGTCCCGTGATCTACCGCTTAATGCAAAAGGCTAAGGAACTCGTCAATGTCTATGACATCTATACGAGGGAATGGGGTATGCCTGAGGACGTCGTAATGACGGTCCTGGGTTACGATGTATTTTGCATTAGCCTTGAAGGCGCAGTCCACAAACTTGTCATCATCAGGGTCTGCAGTAATCAGACGCAGATGATAGTAAACCTGAACCATCTTGGTATTGGGTAAGTCAAGCAACGCCTTAATGACATTGGAAGCAATCTCGGGACCAATCTTCTGAGTAAGTATTTCTTCGTACTCAGCCAGAATCTCATTGGTGAAGCAAAGTGTGTATTTCCCGTCAACGAGATTTCGCCAAACGGGATAATAGCGACTGCGACGCGAGAGGGACATCAGCAGGCAGTTGGTGTCGAGAACGATATTCATTACTGCTTGTATGGTGTGCGCATGTGCTCGTTCTTCCAGCCTTCTATCACGCTGTCGTTGAGTACGCCCTCGTCCCATAGCTGGTCGATGGCATCCTCGGCGCGCTTGGCAAAATACTGGCCCAGCATGCGACGGATGTCAGTCATCTCACGCTCAGAGTTCACCCTTGCCACCAGTTCCAGCATCTCTATCTGGAATGGGGTGAATGGAGTGGATTGTAAGGTTGCTGCTTCCATAATAATTCTCTTGTTTGCCTTAACTCGCTGCAAAAATACAAATAAAAAATGAAATAACAAGCAAAACGAAGAAAAAACAGCAATGTTGCAAGGAGCCTTCTTCTTGTGTAATTTTGGTATAACGTTTTTTAACGTGAAAGAAGTGGGGCTGAGGTTTGGTGAAGTCCTGTTTCTTTTGTATCTTTGCAACCTTTTCCACGATTTGCTTACACTAAAAATAATGGAGGGTAAAACTATGGATATGACTATTGACGAATTTCAGCGGCTGGCTGATGAAAAGGCGAGGCAGGCGATAAGGATTGCTGACTTGGAGCGGCTGCTGGCGGAGAGGACGGTTGAGAACGAACAGTTGAAGTGCCGTCTAAAAACAGTTGAGGATGAGTTCTCGGCGGCGCGTCTTGAGATTGCGATGCTGAAGCACTACATCATTCTGTCGGTTGAGAAGATCAAGACGTTCGTGATGCGGCTGAAGAGCCTGGACCGCTTTGCGTTCCTGAAGACGTTCTTGGAGGATGTGCTGCCGAAGGAGCACTACAGTGAGCAGCTGTTGCTGGTGAACGAGGTGATGACGTATCAGGAGGAGCCGAAGCAGGTGCCTCCTGTGCAGAACAACCACTATGTGAACATGACTGGCAACGGTGCCAGCTATACTGAGAACAACGCCACTGGCCCCCAAGAACCTAAAAACTGAACTGATATGGCAAGAAAGATTATCATGACTGGCGACGAGGCGCAGTACATAGAGCGTCGCGGGGCTAACTGCGTGGCTGACGAGAGGGAGATACGCATGGAGGGTGACAAGGCCGTATATCAAGAGATAGCAGATGGGGCCATATTGAACACCCAGAACGTGACGAACATTACCGTGACAGCTGGGCGACAGTCTATCCTTGACCATTTGCTGGATTTGGCAGACAAGGGCGACTGGGTGAGTGGCGTTACATCGGAGAATGTAAAGACGATGTTGAAGACGGTGCTTGGGCAAGGTGAGAAACCACTTACGGGTAAAGAGGGGGAATTGTCGGAAAAGCTATGGAACCTGCTGGAGAGTGGAAGGGGCGAACGTCTGAGGGTAACGTGGCAGAATATGGTTGGCTACTATGACGACCGGCATCTGTTGAAACTGAAGAGTGCTCCGGCGTTGAACACGGACTTCTTCGGCGATAAGGATGGTTCTGACAATATCAACAAGGGGCGTCCCAGCAGGGATAATATGTCATCTGGATTCCAAGAGGTATTGCCGCTTTTGGACGCTTACGTTCCTAAGTTGGATAAAAGCGGAAAAAGTAGGTGAGGTCAGAAAAGTAATCTGACATAATCTGAGCGTATTATTAGAGTGCTCGATTCTCTATTTTGAGAATCGGGCACTTTTTGTTTTGTGCTGTTTTTCAGCGAGTTATGCTTTGGCCTAAAAATAATCTGAGATTATTCGCTCAGATTTGCCCAGATTGTCAGATTGTGTTCCTTTGCACCAGAGAATTTGAAATTCCGCAAGGGAAATTCTCTGGCGTTTCGCCCTTGTTACTCTCTCACGAAAATTCATTATGAAGGAACTGAAATTAAATTAAAAATAAAAGATTAAAAGACAATTTTTATTATGACGAAAAGTAAAAAGACTAAGGAGATCTCGCTGCTCTTGCAGCAGTGGGCATTCGAAGTTGGCAACCACTTGTGCTGTGACAAGGGGTTCCCAAGAAAGAAAGCCTTCCGGCGGGCTTACGCGGTGCAGCGGTGCCTGGA
>JAEEVT010000101.1 GCA_016291005.1 Prevotella sp.
GGAATGCAAAAAGGTGATGTATTACTTTGGAAAGATGACCCAACGATAACCGTCACGATAGTATCGGAGCGTAGAATCAGCTATAATGGTGAGGAAACTTCCATCAGTTCCCTTTCTGCAAAGTTGAAAGGCTATAAGGTCAAGCACATTGCCCCCGGTGCTCACTGGCTCTACAAAGAGAAACTACTAAGCGACATTTACGACGAAACTTATCCGTTTGAAGAATGATGAAAATGGAGAACGAATTAGAGAAAACTTCAAAACTAAAATTCTTGCTTGAAAGCATTGTGAAAATTGTCGCTAATGGCCAGCATCCTATTATGGGTATTGGGGCAAATCTTTATTTTGATTATCAAAATGCTCTTCAATATAATAATGTCGTAGATTTTCTCCAGAAATTATTGGAGCATTTGGAATGGCTAAATGAAATTGTGCTTGGAAAATTATTTGTGGAGGAGCCTGTGATAAAGAAAGACCTAATGCAAACAATTCAGATTGCAAAAGACGAGATGATTTCAGAGAAGAGAGATTTATATGCATCGTATGTTACCGCATGTTGCCGCATGTTGCCATCCAGACAATAAAGATTGGTCTCGAAAACAAATTTATTTGCGAAAAATTGAGCAACTCGACTTTTTGGGAATCGGAATTCTCAAAATCTTAGAAAAGCAGTCCAGAGAAGATTCTATCGTTAAAACGATGTGTGAAGATAAGCCTTTTGCTGACAATGAGGATATTAAGGCACAGTTATGGGATTTAGAGTCCTTAGGGTTAGCAGAGAAAGTAAATGCCAAAGATTATTATGATGCTCAGAGGAGAGGTGGAAATCGTATGGTAAGAAACCCAGAGAGCGTATATCTTTATAAAAGGACAAAGCTGGGTGATGGTTTGTATAATTTCATAATCAAGGGGATACCAAACAAATAGGATTGAACATGGAACATTGGGGACAGGTACACTGGCACACGTTGGTATTCATTCCCTGAGGACAAGCTGTATGAAGGTGTATAATAATCAGTAGAAAATGGGCATGATACAATCACTGAAAGAGCTTATTGTCACAGAGGGGTCTGTCACACTGGGGCACAAAAAAGATCCTCCATACGATTTGAATGACCTAAAAGAGTTGGGATAATTCAAATAATATTTTGATATTAATTTGTAATTTTGCAAACGATATGGACGAAAAAACAATAAAAGAGACATTGCTGAAAGGCGAACGAGTGACGCTGGAATGCAAGAAGGCGAAGGCTGAGGTGCCGAAATCGGTTTGGCAGACGTATTCGGCTTTTGCCAATACCATAGGTGGACTGATTCTGCTTGGCGTGGATGAAGACTTGCAGGAGAAGGATGTTAGCAAGCGATTCCAGATAATTGGTGTGGATGAACCACGCAAGATAATCGCAGACTTCTGGAATACGCTCAATAGCGATAAGGTGAATGAGAACATTCTTGTTGACAGCAATGTGGAGGTGGTGAATATGAATGGGGCACAGATTGTTTGTATCCATGTTCCTCAGGCAGACTGGAGAGCAAAGCCGATATATCTGAATGGCAATGTATATAAAGGTACGTATAGGCGCAACAATGAAGGAGACTATCACTGTACAGAAGCCCAAGTAAAGGCCATGATACGTGACTCTAATGCTGACGGCAACGATAGCATTCTGATAGAATATTATGGTATGGACGACATTGATCCCGACTCGTTACGTCAATATCGTACAGAGTTTAGGCAGGAAAACAGCACTCATGTCTGGAATAGGGTTGATGACAAGACTTTCCTGAGAAATCTTGGTGGATATACTGAGGACAGACAAACTGGTAAGGAGGGATTGACATTAGCAGGCCTGATGATGTTTGGTAAAGGCCTTGCCATAAGAGACAGATTCTCGAACTTCCGCATGGATTATCTTGATATGAGTCATCTGGTGGGTGACGAACGCTATCATGATCGCCTGACATACGATGGACTATGGGAGAATAACCTTTATCAGTTCTTCCGCATTGTCTCGCCAAAGGTTCAATTTGACTTGCCAAGACCGTTCAAGTTGGAAAAGGGTGGAAAGAGGAACGATGACACACCTCAACATGAAGCAGTACGTGAAGCCTTTACCAATGCTATCATCCACTGCGACCTGATGATGGATGCTGGTATTCTAAGGATAGAGAAACACGATGACCGTCTCTGCTTCCGTAATCCAGGACTGCTGAAGTTACCTGTAGAGACCATCTATCGGGGTGGTAACTCCAAGGCTCGTAACCCGAAGATACAGAATATGCTCCGTATGATTGGCTTTGGTGAGAATGTCGGCTCTGGATTCCCTAAAATAATTGCAGCATGGAAAGAAACCAATTGGGGTGAACCGCAACTGTTGAACAAACTGGATGTTGACGAAGTGGAACTAATATTGCCAGTGCCATCACCCAAGTCAAGCAATGTTGGGTTGTCTAATGAGTTATCCATAGAGTTGCCTGAAGGGTTGTCTATAAGGTTGTCTAAAGAGTTATCTAAAGGGTTGTCTGAGACAGCTGCAACCATATTTAAGATGATATATGCTGATAACTATATGACGAGAGGTGACATGGCTGAAAAGATTGGCATATCGGTAACTGCAGTCCAAAAGCATATAAATAAACTTAAGTCTCTGAGATTCATTGAGCGTGACGGATCTACTGGTCACGGTAATTGGAAAATAGTGGAACCATAAAACTACATTGGTGCGGATAGGTAAAGTATGCATTATGTGAGAAATAGTGAAAATGGCTTGGTGGATTCAGAAGAAATGATTACCTTTGCACCCGATGATGAGTCATAAAACGGCTGGTGGCTCATCTTCGGGTGCTCATTGATAGCAATTTATAGCAGAACGTGGAATTGAGTACGGTCTCCAATTCGTAACCTTCAAAATCCTCAATTCCCCAGATTGCCTTTATATAAAGAAATCCAGCGAATTCTTGCAAAGATACAAAAAGTCGAGCATAAAACAAAGAAACTGTTTCTTTTTTTTTGCCGAGACGGAGGATTTGTGCAACACTTTGTACCTTTAGGTCAAAGAACTTCGCCGAATTGTTGCCAAAGATATGAAAAGTCGAGCACACTGCAAAGCAATATACACTTTTTTGCGGTTTTGTCGATGTTTCTTCGTACCTTTGCGGCATGAAGACAGCAGTTATAGGTGGAGGGGCAGCAGGATTCTTCCTTGCCGTGAACCTGAAGGAGATGATGCCGGAGATGGACGTTACCATCTTCGAGCGCAGTCAGCGTGTACTGACCAAGGTGGAGGTGAGTGGTGGCGGACGGTGCAACTGCACCAATTCTTTTCGTGAGGTGCGTGACCTGTCGCAGGTCTATCCAAGAGGTCATCGGCTGATGAAGCGGCTGTTCAACGTCTTCGACCAGCGCGACGCCTACCAGTGGTTCGAGCGTTACGGTGTGCCCTTGGTGACACAGGACGACGAGTGCGTGTTTCCTCAGGCGCAGGATTCGCATGCCATCATCGACTGTTTCCTCTCGCTGGCCCGCCGACACCTTATTAATATATATAGGGGACGGAAGATCCAGTCGCTCGACGAACTGAAGGACTTCGACTTTGTTGCCATCACTACTGGCGGATCGCCTAAAGGAGAGGGTCTGCGCTGGCTGGCCGATATGGGTCACGAGATAGAGCCTCCCGTGCCGTCGTTGTTCTCACTATCCATCGACGACGCGCGTCTTCATGCCTTGCAAGGACTGGTGGTGCAAGGGGCTGCCGTCCACATTCCTGGCACGAAGCTGAAGGCCGAAGGTCCGTTGCTGCTGACCCACTGGGGACTGAGTGGTCCTGCCATTCTCAAGCTCTCCAGCTATGGTGCCCGCCACCTGGCCGACAATGGTTACCAAGGGACTCTTGCCGTCAATTGGGTGGGGCAGAACGAGGCTCAAGTTCAGACCATGCTCTACGAGCAGGTCGTGCGTCAACCGCAGAAACAGCTGACCACCTTTTGTCCCTTTGCCCTGCAACAACGGCTGTGGGCCTATCTCTTGGAGAAAGCCTTGGACAGCCGCAGCCAATCGTCGGAGAAAGCAGGCAGCCGCAGCCAGATACGCTGGGCAGAGATGAACAAAAAGGACGTCAACCGTTTGGTCAACGTCCTGACGAATGATACGTTTCAGATTTCTGGGCGGGCACCGTTCAAGGATGAGTTTGTCACTTGTGGCGGCGTGTCGCTGAAGGCTATCAACCCTTCTACCCTTGAGAGCCGCCACGTGCCCCGTTTGTATTTTGCCGGCGAGGTGCTCGACATCGATGGCATCACGGGAGGCTTTAACTTCCAGGCTGCCTGGACTACTGCCTACACCGTCGCCCGCAGCATCACCTCGAATCTTTAATTCTTTATTCTTCCGGAATCTTGTTCTGCCTCAGGTTCTCGACTAACTTGCTGATTTTCTGCAGTTCGCGCGGAATCTTGATGCTCTGCGGACAATGCGGTTCGCACTGGCCACAGCCTATGCAGTGGTCGGCCTGGCGCATGCGAGGCACGGCACGGTCGAGACCAATCAGGTATTTACGGCGCAGCTTGAAGTACTCGTCGTCCATCTTCTGGCGTGGCAGCGTGCCGTCGTTCTTACATTTGTTGTAATGTACGAAGATGGCGGGGATATCGATGCCATAGGGACAAGGCATGCAGTACTTGCAGTCGTTGCAGGGAATGTTCTCCAATCCCACGATGCGCTCGGCAACGTCGTGGTCGAGAAAGCGCTGCTCGGTCTCGGAGAGCGGCTCTAAGGGGCAGTAGGTCAGCAGGTTGTCCTTCAGATGCTCCATATAAGTCATGCCTGAAAGCACCGTCAGCACACCCTCAGGAGTACCTGCATAACGGAAAGCCCACGAGGCAACGCTGCGCTCTGGGTCTTGCTGTTTCAGTTCAGTGGCTAAGTACTGCGGCAGGTTGTTAAGACGTCCGCCTAACAACGGCTCCATGATGACGGCGGGGATGCCCTTCTTCTGCAGTTCATCGTAAAGGTAGCTGGCATCGACGTTGTTGTTGCTGATCTCGTTGGCAAAGTTCCAGTCCAAGTAGTTCAGCTCAATCTGCACGAAGTCCCAGTGATATTTGTCGTCCAGCGCCAGCACTTCGTCGAACACCTCCTGCTTACCGTGGAACGAGAATCCGAGGTTGCGTATCCGCCCAGCCTCACGCTCCTTCATGAGGAAGTCCATCATGCCGTTGTCCACATAGCGCTTGTTGAACTCTGCCATGCTGCCGCCGACGGCATGCAACAGGTAATAGTCGATGTAGTCCACCTGCAACTCCTTCATCGAGTTTTGGTACATCTGCACACTGGCCTCGTGGCTCTGCAGGGCAGGGTTGAAGTTCGACAGCTTGGTGGCTACGAAATACTCCTCGCGCTTATGGCGGCTCAGGGCAATGCCCGTGCAGGCTTCCGACTTGCCCTGACAATAAACGGGGCTTGTGTCGAAGTAGTTCATGCCGTGCTCGATGGCATAGTCCACCTGTTTGTTAATCATCTCCTGGTCGAAGTCGGCCTCGTTCTCGGTCTTCGACGGCAGGCGCATCATGCCATAGCCAAGGATGGACACCTTGTCGCCGTTCTTCGGATTGGTGCGATAGGTCATCTTGCCCATGGGCGGCTCCACCTGTTTCTGATATTCCTTGACGGCCTTGCTCTCCGTTTTCGACTTACATCCCACCATCACGGCAGCAGTGGCCACAGCCCCACCACCCATGATCTTGAGGAAATTGCGGCGTGATATGTTTTTTTCCATAATTCGTTCGATTCGTGAAATTCGTGTTGGTTTATAATTCTTTATGCACTTCGTGTCCTTCGACATAGATGGCTGAATGAGGACGCGCCGGACACAAGTATTCGCAGGCGCCACAGCCGATGCAGCGAGCCTCGTTGACAGCGGGAACGTAAGGTGACTCGTCGTTGTCAGGATCGGAGGGCACCATCTCGATGGCACCTACTGGGCAGTGGCGGGCACAGTTGCCACACTCCACTTCGTCGGTCAGCACCACGCAGTTCTTCTTAATCCATACGGCATGGCCCATCTGCGTTGAGGCTTTGTCCTCAGCCTTGATAGGCAGGATGGCTCCTGCCGGGCACACCTCGGAGCAACGGTTACACTCGGGTCGGCAGTAGCCAAGCTCGTACGACATGGTAGGCAACATGAAATGCAACAGGTCGCTGGAGGGTCGCAGCACATTGTTAGGACACTCCGAGATGCAGAGGTGGCAGCCGGTACAATGCTGGGCAAAGTTGCTCATCGACTTCGAACCCGGTGGCGTCAAGGGCGTCTGGCGCTCTGGGGCAACCTTGTCGGCAATCTCGGCCAGTCCGCCATCCATAATCTTGTCCTTCTTCTGTGCCAGAGCGGCAGTAGTCAGTAGGGCAGAAGAAAGCAGGAAGGAGCGGCGGGACGGACCCACCACCTGCCCCTCCCTGTGAGGGAGGGGAGTAGTATGTCCCTGCTCTTGAGAGTAATCACTCCCCTCCCTCACAGGGAGGGGTTGGGGGTGGGTCTGCTGGTGTCCCCACTTTAGTGCGCCGAACTTACAGCTCTCGATGCAGTCGCCACAGACCACGCAACGGCTGTAGTCAACGGTATGCGTCTTGAAGTCGATACACGAGGCCTTGCAGTTCTTGGTGCAGAGCGAGCAGTTCTTACATTTCTCTACGTCGAAGTGAATCTTCAGCCACGAGAAACGGCTGAGGAAGCTAAGCACGGTGCCCACAGGACAGATGGTGTTGCAATAGGTTCGTCCGTTACGCCAGGCAAGTATTGCCAGGACAATCAGGGTGACGGCGCTGATGATAAGTGACGGTAGGGCCCGCAACCACACGTTCGAGTGGTAGAATGCGTAGCTGTCGTAGTGTTCCGCAATACTTGCCAACACGTTGTTGCCTGCCAGCCAGACGGGCTGCAGCAGGTTGGTGGCAATACGTCCAAAGGCGGAGTATGGAGCCAAGAGCTGGAACAACGTGCCGATGCCTGCCACGAGTGCGATGATGAACAGCACGAGTACAGGGTAGCGCAGCCACTTCACTTCCTTGGAGTAGGTGTAGCGGTTCTTCTTCTGTTTCTTGCCCAGCCATCCGAAGATGTCCTGCATGATGCCTAACGGACAGATGACAGAGCAGTAGATGCGTCCGAAGACCAGCGTCAGTAGCACGAGGGTGACAATGACCACGATGTTGAGTGCCAGCACTGCCTCTAACAGCTGTAGCTTTGGCATCCAGCTGACCCAGTGGTACATGGTTCCCGTAAAGTCGAGGAACAGCAGTGTGATGCCAATAAACATCACAGCCGCCAATACAATTCTAATCTTTCTTAGCATAAAGCCTGTTGCTTTTGTTTGGTTATTTTGACAATTTGAATACTTAATTCATACAGCAGATAGATGGGCAGTGCCACGACAAAGAGAGTAAAGACATCCGTCGTCGGTGTGATGATGGCTGCCACGATGAGTATCGCTACGATGGCGTGCCGACGATATTGGCTCATCATGCCGGCATTAATCAGTCCCATGCGCCCCATAAGTCCGCAGACCACAGGCAGTTCGAACACGACGCCCATCACTAAGCTCATTCCCAACAGCGTATCGACGTACGACTGAAGCGTCAGCATGTTTGCCACGTCGGGGCTGACCTGATAGGTGCCTAAGAAGCGCACCGTCAGCGGGAATACCACGAAGTAGTTTGCCAGCGTGCCGACAAGGAACATCACGTAAGCAGCCCCTACTATCCAGACGGCATAGCGCCGCTCGTTCTCATAGAGTCCCGGCGAGATGAATCGGAACAGCTCATATAATATATAAGGTGACGCTGTGAGCAGTCCAGCATAGAGAGCCGTACGCATGTGAATCATGAACTGCTCGGTCAACCCCGTATTCATCAAGTGCAGCGAGAAGGCATCAGTGCCCAACAGCTGGTAAGTCACGAAGTCGCTGCTACGAGGAGCCAGAACGACGGCAAAGAGTTCTTCCTTCAGCATGAATGCTATCACGCCAAACAGCACCACAACACATGCCATGCGAATCAGTGCCGACCGCAGCACATCCAAGTGGTCCCAGAAGGTAAGTGGTTCACTCTTCACTCTTGACTTCCTTGTCCATTTCCTTCATGCCATCCTTAAAGCTCTTGATTCCCTTGCCCAGACCGTTCATCAGCTCGGGAATCTTCTTGCCTCCAAACAGCAAGAGCACAATCAGCGCAATGATAAGCACCTCCTGCATTCCTAATCCCCAAAGGAGTAATTTCATACGTCTTCAGTTATATTTAGTCATTTCTTTGCTTTTTCAAGCGCAAAGATAAACAAAAACTATGAATTATGATTGCACCGCCACACTTTTTTTAAAAAAAGAATTAAGAATTATTGATTAATTTGTATCTTTGCACGCAAATAAACAACATTTAACTATGGAATACGAATTTATTCTGCGAATATTCATTGCGGCAGTCCTTGGAGGACTCATCGGACTGGAACGTGAATACAGGGCCAAGGAGGCCGGTTTCCGTACCCACTTCCTCGTGGCAATGGGTTCAGCATTGTTTATGATAGTCTCTGCTTACGGCTTCAGCGATGTCGTGATGAACGACATGACCCATCGTTGGGACGTCTCGCGCATAGCAGCACAGGTGGTCAGCGGCATCGGTTTCATTGGTGCCGGAACCATCATCTTCCGTAAGGCAGAGAATATGGTCAGCGGTCTGACTACGGCTGCCGGTCTTTGGGTGGCAGCAGCCATTGGTCTGGCCTGTGGAGGTGGCATGTATGTCCTGGCAGCAGCCAGTACGGTCATGGTGTTGGTAGGCTTGGAAGCGTTCAATTTCCTGCTTCACAAGCTCGACAAGCACCGTAAGTAATCTATTGTTTGTAGTTCAGGGCAGCGCCAATGGCTGTGCAGAATTCTGCGTACTTTGGTATGTGGAAGTGGACGCCGTAGAGTCTCTCCAGCATGGGATAGATGTCCTTGCACTGAGGGAGTAGGGTGAGGTTGCCGATGAGCACGAAGTCCTTGATGCCTGAGTTCAGTGACGAGAGGATAGCTGCCGAGCCGATGGTCTGAAGCACCATGACGATGATGCCTAAGGCAACGTCTTCCTTCGGTGCGTCATATTGTGCCTTGGAGAACAGCGAGGCAGTGGCATCCATAGGCAAACCAGGCAGCGGATGGGTGGAGATGTCGCCGATGAGCAGGTTGATGTTACGGATGTTTCCCTGCATAGCCAGACTCTGTATCTGCTTCGGGTCGCGGGTGTTCAGCATGACGCGGCTGAGGCCTTGGAGCGTACCGCCGCCAATGCCCAAACCGCCGATGTGGCGAATATCGTCGCCGTCACACTGGACGAAACTCGTTCCTGTGCCCATCGACACGACGATGGCTTTCGACAGGCCGCTCTCGAAGCGGGCTCCCAGACCGTCGGCAATGAACTCATCAACCTTCTGGGTGGGAATGCCATAGACGGGCTCGTCGATGTAAGCTGCACCAACGCCTGTCAGCATGACCTGATCGACATCGGAGAGCGATATCTTATTGTCATGCAGATACTTGCCGAAAGCACCATAGAGCGAAGTTACCTGGTCGGCAGCCGTAATGCGGATGGGCGAAACAACCCGTCCTGCGCGAAGTCCTACAATCTTAGTGGTCGAAATGCCCACGTCTATTCCTATTACTATTCCCATAATTATATTGCTTTATGCCTAATATTTCTCTTAATTCATAGAAAAACCCCTGGTTAGAGAATTCTCTAAGACAGGGGTTCATAATGAAAGGAGGAAAGTGGTACCTCCAGGAATCGAACCGGGGACACACGGATTTTCAGTCCGATGCTCTACCAACTGAGCTAAGGCACCTTCATCAAATTTTCTAGGCAATCCTCTTGATTGCGGGTGCAAAGGTACGAAGAAAAAAACAATTGACCAAATAAATGGCCAATTATTTTGCAGTTTTTAAGATTTTAACGGATTCCATCCTTGAGCCTTGAGTTCGAACTCCTGGTTATCGCGTGTAACGAGGATGTGACCGAGTTCCTGACGGGTGATGTGACCGATGAGGTGGACGTCGTCTAACTGCTGAATCTTCTCGTGGTCGCCAATGGGAACGGTGAACAGCAGTTCGTAGTCTTCGCCACCGTTCAGGGCACATGTCGTCACGTTCATGTTCAGCTCTTCAGCCATCACTGCCGTCTGGTAATCGATAGGCAGTTGCTTTTCGAAGATGCGACAGCCTACGCCCGACTGTTTGCAGATGTGCATCAGTTCGGAGGAGAGTCCGTCGCTGATGTCCATCATAGCGGTAGGACGGATGCCAGCCTCGCGTACCTTCTTTATAATGTCACCGCGAGCCTCGGTCTTCAGCTGGCGCTGCAACAGATACTCTTTGCCGGCAAAGTCTGGTTGAAAGTCCTGTAACCTTGCACTTTGCTCTTTGAACTTTGCACTTTGTGATTCGTACGTGCCGTTTTGCTTGGCTTCAGCTATCTTCTTGTTCAGCTCTTCAATTTGCGAATAGTACACCGTCTTCTCACGCTCCAGGAGTTGCAGACCCATATAGGCTGCACCCAGGTCGCCGCTGACGCAGATGAGGTCGGTTTCGCGGGCACCGTTACGATAGACGATGTCTTCTTTGCAGGCCTCACCTATACAGGTGATGCTGATGGCCAGGCCAGTATATGACGACGTAGTGTCGCCGCCCACGATGTCGACGCCCCACTTGTCGCAGGCTGCACGCAGTCCGCTGTAGAACAATTCGAGGTCCTCGACGGTGAAGCGTTTGCTGATGGCTAACGAGACGGTGAGCTGTCGCGGTGTGCCGTTCATGGCAAAGATGTCGCTGATGTTCACCATGGCCGACTTATAGCCTAAGTGGCGTAAGTCGGTGTATGTCAGGTCGAAGTGGACGCCTTCCATCAGCATGTCGGTGGTGACGAGCACCTCGGTGTCCGGGTAGTGAAGTACGGCGCAGTCATCGCCTACGCCGTACTTCGTTGATGGGTTCTGCGGCTTGATGTCCTGTGTCAGGCGGTCTATCAGACCGAATTCTCCTAATGATGCTATTTCCATTCTTTTCGTTGTTTTAGTTGTCGCTGTGGCACAGCGACATACTGGACTTAGGCAGTACGCTTAATCATTTTGGACTTAGGCCGTACGCTTAATCATTTTGGACTTAGGCAGTACGCTTAATCATTTCGCGCATGATCTCGGTCATCAGCGGCTGAGCCTTGTCGGCAGCTTCCTGCACCTCCTCGTGGCTGACCTCAACGGGATTGTCGAAGCCTCCCAGGTCAGTGACTACGCTGATGCCGAAGGTCTTGATGCCGCAGTGGTGCGCCACGATGACCTCAGGAACGGTGGACATGCCGACGGTGTCGCCACCCAATGTGCGATACATGCGGTACTCTGCTGGTGTCTCGAAGGTTGGACCGGTGGTGCCAAGGTAAACGCCATAGACCAGACGGATGCCCTTCTCCTTGGCAATCTGTGTAGCCAGGTTGATGAGTTCGTGGTCATAGGTTTCGTGCATATCCGGGAAGCGTGGACCGGTGGGGAAGTTCTTGCCGCGCAGCGGGTGCTCCGGGAAGAAGTTGATATGGTCGGTGATAACCATGAGGTCGCCAATCTTGAAGGCAGGGTTCATGCCGCCGGCAGCGTTGGAGACGAAGAGGGTCTTGATGCCCAGCTCGTACATCACTCTGACGGGGAAGGTCACCTCCTTCATGTTATAGCCTTCGTAGTAATGGAAGCGTCCCTGCATAGCCAGAATGTCCACGCCTCCGAGTTTGCCGAAGATTAGTTTGCCACTGTGGCCTTCGACGGTAGAGACGGGGAAGTTGGGAATGTCGCCGTAGGGGAATTCCAGTTTGTCAGTTATTTCGGAAGCTAATTGTCCGAGGCCTGTCCCCAGAATGATTGCTGTTTTCGGGTTTGTTGTCATCCTTTCCTTTAGCCAGGATGCTGTTTCTTGAATTTTTTCGTACATAGCCAATAATTTGAAGGTTAAAAGATTCTTGTTGGTCCTGCATAAATGCTATGCGGACAGGTAATACATAGAGGTTTGCCCTGACTTCGTCGCTGAGACCTTCTGCTGTCAGCAGTCGGGCGGCATCCTTCTCGGTGGTGACGATGACTTTGGGCGAGGGGAGTGCTGCAAAGCGGTCGTTGATGAGCTGGATGTCCTTGCTCTTGAATTGGTGATGGTCGCTGAACGTCAGCGGCGTCAGGTGCGGGGCAATAGGTGAGAGGTCATGCTCCAGCTGTTCCGGCGAAGCGATGCCGGTGAGTAGCAGCACGTGCTGGTCGCTGAGGTCTTCGAGGGAATGGAGCCCTCCGTTCTTGTTGAAGACGGGCCGCAGCTGGTCATATTCCAATGTCGTGAAATACAGATGCTGGTAAGGATAGAGGTTCATCGCCTTGGTGATGACGCGG
>JAEEVT010000102.1 GCA_016291005.1 Prevotella sp.
CCATACGACCACGAGGTGTGCGCTTGATGAAGCATTCCATGATGAGGAACGGTTCGTAGACCTCCTCCAGCGTGCCGCTGTCCTCGCCGATGGCCGTAGCAATGGTGGTGACGCCCACTGGACCGCCACGGAACTTGTCGATGATGGTCAGCAAGATGCGGTTGTCTATCTCGTCCAGACCGTACTGGTCGATGTTGAGTGCCGTCAGCGCCACCTTTGTAATATTGGTATCAATGCGGCCTGTACCCTTCACCTGGGCAAAGTCGCGCACTCGTCGCAACAGGGCATTGGCGATACGGGGCGTACCGCGACTGCGGCGGGCTATCTCGAGCGAGGCATCAGTAGTAATAGGTACACGCAGGATGCCAGCCGAACGCTCAATAATCTTCTGCAACGTTTCAGGGTCATAATACTGCAGGTGCATGTTGATGCCGAAGCGGGCTCGGAGCGGTGCTGTCAGCAGTCCGCTGCGCGTGGTGGCTCCCACCAGCGTAAAGGGATTCAGGTCTATCTGGATAGAGCGTGCTGACGGACCTTTGTCTATCATGATATCGATGCGATAGTCTTCCATCGCCGAGTAGAGATACTCTTCTACTACAGGCGAGAGACGGTGGATTTCGTCGATAAACAAAACGTCGTTCTTCTCTAACGATGTCAGGATACCTGCCAGGTCGCCTGGTTTATCGAGCACAGGACCGCTGGTAATCTTGAAACCCACACCCAGCTCGTTAGCGATAATGTTGCTGAGCGTCGTCTTACCCAGTCCAGGAGGACCGTGCAGCAAGACGTGGTCGAGCGGCTCACCACGGTATTTGGCAGCCTCGACGAACACCTCCAAGTTCTCCACCACCTGCTTCTGACCACTGAAGTCATGGAAAGCCAGGGGACGAAGGGCGTTCTCAAACTCCTTCTCGCTGGAGCTCAATTGTTCCTGCCGGATATCAAAATCTTCTTCCATCATCATTTTCTTGCTTAAGTGTGTGCAAA
Organism: Prevotella sp.; assembly: GCA_016291005.1. Classification (GTDB taxonomy): domain Bacteria; phylum Bacteroidota; class Bacteroidia; order Bacteroidales; family Bacteroidaceae; genus Prevotella. The sequence continues at coordinate 988 of JAEEVT010000102.1, forward strand.
GTTACACAAAATTTCGTAACTTTGCACACAAAATAATAAAAACCTACTTATGAAACGTACTTTATTTGCATGTTATGCACTTTGCACCGCTCTTTTAGCCTGTGCCAGCACCACCCTTCCGCTGAGGGGGAACTTTGTGAAACCTACAGACAAGAACATCCAATATGTAGGACGCATCTGCTTCGACAATCCAGAGCGGCCACGCTTCACCTTCCCAGGCACACAGATTAATGCCCACTTTACGGGAACGTCACTGCGACTCATTGCCAAGCCAAAGAGTGGCTACTTCATGGCGCAGATAGACCAGGGCGAACCTTTCAAGGTGGCTTTCATGGGTGAACGCGACTCTGTGGTGACGTTGGCTACGGCGCTGCCTCAGGGCGAACACGAAGTCCGATTGATGTATGTCATCGAGGGTTACGACCTGAAGCCAAGCTTCTGGGGTTTCCTGTTAGACAGTGGTGCCCAGTTGCTGCCACCACCCGCCTTGTCGTCAAAAACTATCGAATTCATCGGCAATAGCATCACCTGTGGCTATGGCAACGAGAGCATGACGCCTGCCGACCATTTTGAATACGAGACGGAGAACCACTACTACTCCTATGCCCAGATAGCGTCCCGTTTGCTGGGTGCCCAGGCATACGTCGTAGCCCGTTCTGGCATTGGTGTCTATCGCTGCTATGGCGGAGCAAAGGAAGGTACGCCAGAGAACGTGATGACGACGGAGTATGAATACACCAACCTTTACGATCGTTCTGAGCGCTGGGACTTCAGTCGTTACCAGCCACAGGTGGTGTGCATCAACCTCGGCACCAACGATCTGTCAACCAACAACTACGACGTCAAGCTCTTCCAACAGGCTTACTACCGCTTTGTCAGTCAGGTGCGCAGCCATAACCCTCAGGCAAAGATCGTCCTGCTCTGTGGCTCGATGCTTAGTGGCAAGGAACTGGAAATTTGCCGTCAGGTCCTTGATGAGGTTGCGCAGGATGCCAAGAAGAACGGCGACCAGCAAGTCTATCGCTTCGACTTCACTCCCATCGTTTCAACGCCACAAAACACGCTGAATGAGACAGTAACGTCCTATTCCGCACCATCGGAACGCGACTGGCCAAAGTACGGTGCCGACTGGCATCCCTCTTTCTGGCAGCACCACTTGATGGCAAACGAGTTGACGGCCTACCTCCAGAAGCTGATGAATTGGTAAATTGCGCTTCGCTAATGAATAGTGAATAGTGAATAGTGAAAAGTGAAAAGTGAATAGTGAAAAGGTGGGGAGGCATATTCCTTTTGTGGCTGTTGGGGCTGACTGCAACGGCCCAGCCCGTTTGTCACGTCTTGAAGTACGACGAATCGGACGGTGTGCCTTCAAGCCATCTGACACAACTTTTGCAGGACAATAAGGGTTTCATGTGGTTTTCCACCTGGAACGGTCTATGCCGCTATGATGGTTATGAGTTTCAGACCTTCAAACCGCAGGTGGGCGACGGCTGTAACATGAAGACTGACCGCATTCGCAACATCAATCTGCTTCCTCAAGGACTGATTCTTTGTCAGGTGGACGAGGACTATTATATGTTCGACCTCAGCACTTACCGTTTTCGTAACCTGACCAGCCAAGAGCGCCAGCAGGCGGAGGAATATAGACACAAATACCGTCAGAGCCGTTCCATGCAGAATAGGGAGCATTTCTCTTGGACTGATGCCCATCACACACAATGGTCTTTGGATGGAAAGGGACGGCTGACCTATCAGACAAGCGATGGTATGGAGACGGAATATCCTCTGAATATCCCGTTTAATAGGCTCTCTTTTGCTTTTCCAGACAATAGCGGCAACCTGTGGGTGCTTGACAATGGCTGTATCTACCAGTTCTGTACTGACGTCAGACGAACGCAGCGGCTGGACATCATCCCCAAGGCGGAGGTGAAGAGTTTGTTCCTGGATAGCAAGGGACGCTATTGGGTGGCCACAAAGGGCGACAAGGCTGTGCGTGTCTATCGCAGTAGCGATGATAGCCTGTTAGGATACTTGGGCAGCGACGGACGACTTCACCCGCAATATTCATCCTTTTCTTCAGCCGTCTATTGCATGTACGAGTCGAAAGACGGTACGCTATGGTTTGGCACGAAGCCCCAGGGCCTCTACAGACTACAGGAAACCAGCCCGAATACTTTCGAAATCTCCCATTTCATCGAAGAATCGCATCATGACATCTATCATCTGAAAGCAGATCGCTGGGGGCGTCTCTGGGTGGCTACACTCGATGGCGGCTTGTGCTACCTGACAGGTATTAAAGACGAAACGCCACACTATGCCGTACCCAAACACTATCCAAAAGAGAAAAGTACTCGTGCCCGCTACCTGTATATCAGCGATGACGACATCCTCTTAGTGGCAACGTCGAATGGCCTGATGGTATCGCAACTGAAAGAAAATGCCGATGAAATGGGCTTTATCTTGCATGAACGGGAGTCTGAACGTGAAAGCAGCCTCAGCAGTAGTGCCACGATGGACGTTGTACAAGACGGTCGAGGCCAGATTTTTGTCAGTACTGAGAGTGGGGGCATCAATCTGATACAAAGTAAAGACTTGCTGGCAGAAAGCTTAAAATTTCGCCATTTCAACGAGATTTTCCATGCCCAGTCGAACGACATCGTGCAGTCGTTGACGCCGTTAGACCAAGGTATGCTGATGGCCGTTGGCAGTCATCTCATTACCCTCCTTGACAGTACCTATCATGGTCGTGTACTCGATGCCCGATATTTTAACGAAAACTATCGCTTTAGTGAGGCTCACCCCATCCGCATAGATGGCAATCGTTGGCTTTTTGGACTCGTTGACGGAGCCTTTATAGCCGATAGTCAGAAGTTGTTGGACACCAGCAAAAAACCAAAGTTGGTGCTGACACACGTTTCCGTTCAGGGTGGCAACAGCAACTGGGCTATTGAACAGGCTGACACCCTCACACTCATGCCCAACGAACGAAGCGTTACCATACACTTTGCAGCCTTAGAGTATAGTTCGCCAGAACGTATCAACTATGCTTTCCGTCTGTCAAGCGGTGAGGAATGGAACTATATTGGCCACAACCGCTCAGCAACTCTGCTCGATTTGGAGAAAGGAACATACGTGTTGGAGATCCGTTCCACCAATGCCAACGGCGAGTGGCAAGATAATACGCGTCGACTGACTATCATTGTCGAGCCAACCTTCTGGGAGGCGTGGTATGGTCAGCTGCTTCTTGTCCTGCTCATTGTGGGAGTTCTGGCTACTGTAGCTTACACCTATTTATATATACGTCGTATCAAGCGCAAGCATCGTGAGACGTTAGAGAAGTATCTGGCGTTGATAGAGGTGAGTAGTACGCCTGTTGAGGCGAATAGCTTGCCCCCAAGTGACCAGTCCGATGCCGTGCAGGAACTTGACCCCACCTTGCAACGTGTGATGCAGTACATCGAGGAAAACATCTCGAATAGTGACGTTGGTGTGGGGGAAATGGCTGCCGCTGCTGCCGTCAGCCGGAGTGGACTTCAGCGCAAACTGAAACAGACAATGGGTGTCACGCCTCAGGAGTTGCTGAGCAAGGCCCGCATCAAACATGCCTGTTTACTGCTTCAGCAGACCAGCAAGTCTGTGTCCGATGTGGCTTACGCCTGCGGCTTCAACGATCCAAAGTACTTTAGTCGTTGCTTTAAGCAGAACACGGGGAAGAGTCCTACGGAGTATCGTGAAGGGTGACAGCTGAGTGAATTGGAGATGAAAAATGAGTGAAAAGGTAGAAAAATAGAGTGAAAATTCGCGTCAAATTAGTCTTTGACGCGTTTTTTATACCCCTTTGATGCAAAATTCACCCATTTCATCGGCTTTTTTGCAATACCTTTGCAGCCGAATAACTGTTACAAAACAAACTACAAACCACAATGAAAACAAAAATCTATTCTTTGATGGCGCTGCTGTTATTGCTATGTACAGTAGCAGGCAGTGCCAAGAAGGTGCACACGCTGGGTGACTCCACGATGGCACCTTATGATGAAAACGCCACACAAACGCGTGGCTGGGGAATGTACTTCGGCAACTTTCTCACCAACGGCTGGTCCTCAGTGAACTACGCCAAGGGAGGTCGCGACTCACGCGGTGGCTACAACGAGCTGTGGCAGAATGCCAAGAACAACGTGGAAGCGGGCGACTATGTGCTTATTCAGTTTGCCCACAACGACGGTAAGTACAATGGTGTGGACAACCTGGAACTGCAGGCCTACTACACTGACAAGAGCGATGCCACGAGTGCCGCTGCCGTCAAGAGCGACGGGCGAGGCACTACTCCTTCGACTACCTATAAGCAATGTCTGAAACAGATTGTGGATGCCGTGAAAGAGAAGGGCGCTACGCCCATTCTCGTCTCTGCCGTGTGTCGTTGTTACTTTGGCAGCGACAATAAGATTACGCGTCCTGGCCGTCATGACCTGGGCGACAAATACGACGCACTCGTCAATGGTGAACTGAAGACTGGCCTGAAGATTTCGGCTGACGACCACACCATGGACTACAGCTACCAGATGCAACAGTTAGCCTCAGAGCTGAACGTGGCCTTTATCGACATGACCTCTGCCACTAAGGAACTCTACGAAAGCTACAACTCTTACGAAAAATGCTATGCTGCCCTCTTCGACAAGGGTGCAGAGACAGACAATACCCACTATAACCTGACTGGAGCCCTGACGGCTGCCCGCCTCTGTGCACAGCTGTTGAAGCAACAGGGCATCCTGGCTGATGCCATTGAGATTCCTACCGACCTCTCTATTACGCCTTCGACAGTTGACCTTGGCGAGGGATACTTGGGCAAGACTGCCCTGAAGGAACTGACGCTCAGCGGACTGGGTCTTGAGCCTGCCTCAGGCACCGTCACCGTTACAGCCACTGAGGGCATCATGCTCTCCACAGACAAACAGAACTGGAGCAACACGCTTGAGGTGAGCTATCAGAACGGTTCACTCATCAAGACTTTCTATGCTCGCATCGCACTCTCTGCCGTTGGCCAGTTCAACGGTACCATTACCGCCACACAGGGCAGCAAGAGCATCAGCGTACCCGTCACCATCAACGTCGTCGAGTTAGGCGGCGGCGATCCCTTTACCGTCAGCTGGCCTATGGTGCCCAACGACGATGCCACTGTAACAGGTGGCGTGACGGCTGCTGCCGCCAAGCTGGAAGGTCTTGAGAAATACGGCAACGTCAATGGCTACGGCGCCCTGATAGCTCCGACGGGTTCGACAGGTTCCTGGCCTACTGCTGGCATTGACGACTCGCCCAACCAGTATGTGCAGTTTGCCGTCACGGCTCCTGAGGGCAAGAAGCTCGATATCAACAGCCTCGCCATGAAGATCAAGGCTCAGGGCGGCGGCTCGCTGCAATGCCATGTGTACTATTCTACTGATGGCTTCGTGACACGCAAGACCATCTTCTCTTCAGCCGTACTGACCAGTACGTGGAACGACATCACTTCTGAAGACGTCATCAAGGTCGAGGAGGGCGAACAACTCCTTATCCGAGTCTATCCCTGGTCGCAGAATGTCGACAATGGCCGCTGGATCTGCATCTCTGACGTGGCTGTGAACGGTCAGGTGAAGGATGCCGCTGGCGTCAACATCACGGGTTCCATTATTTATAAGCTTGACAAGGGCGGCCTGAACCAAGGCAACGACGCCGTGTTCGACCCTGAGACGCTTGGCGCTGGTTTTGCTGGCAAGGTTTGGACGGCAGGCAGCAGCCTCACGGTGAACAACACTATCGTGTATGCTGGTGCGGGTTCCGACAAGACGACGATGACCCAGATCCACAACAACTCTGGTGCTTCGCTGCCATCTACTGCTTCTGTTGACAATACCATGACGCTGACCCTGACTCCTGAGGATGGTTTCAGCTTCCTCCCTACGAAAGTCAGTTTCAAGGGTGCCCGCTTTGGAACTGACAGTGGTAAACTGACCGTCTCTGTTGAGGCTGGCGAGGGTAAGGAAATCCTCTGCACAGATGCTGATGTCAATCGTGGCGGTAAGAAGTTGGACATTGCGTCGTTCAGCTACGAGGTGAACAATCTGACGGCTTCTGCTGATAAACCGCTGAAGGTCAATTTCTCGTTCGTCGGACTGGGTAAGGATAAAGATATGGGTCTGGCAGACGTCGTTATTGAAGGCCAGTTGGTTGGTGCCGCACAGCAGGTCACGAAATATATGCTGACCACTCAGGTGTTGCCTTCTGCCGAGGCAGGAAGCATCAGCCGCGACCCAGACATGGAGCAATATAAAGAAGGTACGCAGGTGACGCTGAAGGCCACCAAGAACTTTGGCTACCAATTCAAGGAGTGGCAGGATGCCTCAGGTGCCGTAGTCAGTACTGATGCTGTGACCACCATTACGATGGACAGCGAGAAAACCATGAAGGCCGTTTTCGAGACGGTTCCCGTTTTTTCCGTCAAGACCAAGGCTACCAACGATGCAGGGCGCGACGGCTTGGGCAGCATCACGCTGACTCCTAACGACCACAATGGCCAGTACGAGGCTGGTACAAAGATTACCGCTACCGCTAACGAGACCAAGATCCTGAAGTTCCTCTCCTGGACTGACGAGAACGAGAATGCTGGAGCTTCTGCTACTCGCGAACTGACCGTCAACGGCGACATGACCCTCGTGGCCAACTACGAGGTGCAGGACTTCATCGCTGTCTTTGATGCCAGCAAGACCGCCAGCTATGCATACCCCTCGACGACGGGCTATCCCTTTGCTGCTGACGAGACGTGGGACAGCGAGCGCAACGCCAAGAGCTGTGTAGTGAAGGTCAGCGACGGTTCGCTGTGCTACACCAACGACGGTTCGACGGTAGGTACTGCTGGAACTCCCGTCGTACGCAATCGCCAAAGTGTGGTCATCGCACAGATTAACGGTCTCTATCAGAATGGCTATCACACAGCCGACATTGCCTGGCAGTATCAGTTCTCGACCAAAGGTTTTACTTCTGCCACCTTCGTTGGTGACATGTGTGCCAAGAACGGCGCAACCACCAAGTATAAGGCTCTGATTTCCGTCGATGGAAGCGCCTTCACAGTACTGAAAGGTACATGGGAGGTGACGGCCAATGTCGTCAATCCCGTCGAGATGGCCCTTCCTGCCGATGCTATGGAGAAGGAGAGTGTCGTCATCCGCATTACTGGTGACGGTGATGCCACTTACAACACGAACTATCCCTTTGACAAGACTTTCGATGGACTGCGCTACTGCGACCACTCGGAAAGCGGTGTGGGTAACGTCTATATTCTTGGCAAAGCCGTCGTTGAGGCTGACGAACAGGCTCCCGTGGTGACAGGAACTATTCCTGCCAATCAGGCTACGGGTGTCAGCGCTACGGGCAAGGTTACCATTTCCTTTGACGAGCGCATAGAGTCTGCCAACAGCAATGGTGCCGTAACGCTGGGCAGTCAGGTGCTCCATCCCACCTGGAGCAGCCGTTCAGTAAGCTTCGACTACAGCCAGCTGGACTATGGCACGTCGTACACCTTCAACATGCCTGCCAACTACGTGCAGGACAAGTTTGGCAACAAGTATGCTGAGGCTGTGACCATCACCTTTACTACTATGCAGCGGCCGACCGTGACCAAGACCCTTTACAATAAGGTCGTGGCTTCTGCCGACGAGCTGAAGGCTGCCATCGACGAGGCTAACAACCGCGGCGACAAGAGCCAGCGCTATCGCATCTTCCTGAAGAAAGGTACCTACAAGCTGCCTACTGGCGACATGAAACACTACGTCCACAAGAGTAGCGACGGCACTACTGTCTATTGGGAAGGCGACCTGCCTGACCCCATCACCTATCTGAAGGCTGCCAACGTCTCGTTCATTGGCGAAGACCGCGATGCTACCGTCATCACGCAGGACATCACCAACGACGCCGACATGCTGTTCAACGGACAGTTTGGCCAGGCTCACAAGTACGAAGAGATTGCCAACAGCGCCGTCTTCGAGATTTCAGCTACTGACATCTACTTCCAGGACGTCACCATCAAGAGTGGCATCAACGACGCACTCGGACGTAACCTCGCCGTTCACGACAAAGGCTCGAAGACCATCTATAAGAATACCTTGCTCTATGGCTATCAAGACACCTGGACGTCGAACAACCAGAACGGACTCTACTACTTCGAGGACGGTGTCGTCCGCGGACGTACTGACTACCTTTGTGGAAAGGGTGACGCCTACTTCAACCACCTTGAGCTGCGCCAGGTGAAGAGTGGTTACGCTGCAGTACCCTCTACGCCAAAGAACATAGGCTGGGTCTTCAGCCAGTGCACCATCAATGGCGACGGTGAAGGCGTCGATGGCACCTATACCTTAGGTCGCCCCTGGGGAAAGGGTACGCCAGTAGCTGTGTTCATCGACACCAAGATGAACGTCCAGCCTACGAGGGAAGGATGGAACGAGATGAGTGGCGGATGGCCAAAGCGCTTTGCCGAGTACAACTCCGTCTCTGAGAGTGGCAACGCCATCGACCTCAGCGGCAGAAAGACCATCTTTGCTGAGACCCACCAAAACAATCCCGTACTCTCTGCTGAAGAGGCTGCAGACTACAGCGATATGGCAAGGATGTTTGGCGAGTGGCAACCAGCCCAGCTCACTGAGCAAGCTCCTGTTCCCACAGACCTTGCAGCCAATGGCAACCTGCTGACGTGGACTGGCAGCGACTACACCCTGCTCTATGCCATTTGCAAGGACGGCAGCGTCGTTGACTTCACCACTGAGCCTGCCTATACGGCAACAGAGAACGGCACCTACTCAGTGCGTGCCGCCAACGAGATGGGAGGCCTGAGTGCTCCGTCGGCCACAGTCTCCGTCAGCTCTGCAACAGGCATCGTGGAAGTGGACAATGGGTTTGACAATTCCAGCGACAATGGTCAAACTGCCAAATGGTATGACTTGCAAGGACGTCAATTGCAGCACATGCAGCGCGGCCTCAACATCATCCGCACAGCAGACGGCCGCAGGCTCAAAGTCATGAATAAGTGAGAGAAGTTTAATTAAAACTCAGCGGTCACATGGTTTAATTACCGTGTGACCGCTTTGTCTATCTGTTTGTCTTAGGAGATTCCTAAGGTTGTTGAGGCTTGTTACGACTTATTGCCAGTCATACCGTCCACAGCATCGCGAGCCTGGTCGTTCAAGTTCACGTTGCGCGTGGTCTTGGCCTCGATGGTTCCAGCACGCATGATGTCTGCCATATCAACACCAGTAGCCGACTTCAGCACGTCAAAGGCCTGTTTGATGGCTACGGGTACACCACCACTCATGGCTGCCACTCCAGCACCTTCGCTGCCTGCACCAGCACCGCTGTAAACGTGGACGTCCTTGATGGCTGAGATGGGCTTGGCGACGTTCTCGACCACCTGTGGCAGCACCTCAATCATCATCTGTACCACGGCGGCATTGTTGTACTTCTTGTAAGCCTCAGCCTTCTTGTCCATAGCCAGTGCTTCAGCCTCACCCTTCTTCTGGATGGCGTAGGCTTCGGCCTCACCCTTGGCCTTGATACCAATGGCCTCCTGCTCTAAGCGGTAGCGTACGGCATCCGACTCGGCGTTCTGAGCCAATGCCCGCTGCTCGGCCTCATACTTCTGGGCCTCGGCCACGCGCTTACGCTGTTCCAGTTCGGCGGCAGCATCGCGCTCTACCTTATATTTGTCTGCATCGGCACGTTTCTCAATCTCCGCAGCCAACTGGTTCTGCTTGATTTCGATTTGCTCCTTCGACAGAATCTGCTCACGCTTCGTCTTCTCAATCTCAGCCTCGACAGTCTTGATGTTAATCGTCTTCTGCTGCTCCTGCTGCTGGATGGCGTAGGCAGCATCAGCATCGGCCTGAGCCGTATCAGCCTCGCGCTTCAGGGCGGCACGCTTCAGCGCCAGGTCGTTGTTCTTTACGGCAATAGCCGTATCAGCATCCACGCGGGCATCGTTCGACTCCTTGTCGGCCTTCGACACCTCAATCTTCACGTCGCGCTCAGCAACGGCACGGTTGATGGCAGCATCCTTCTTGATCTTCGCCGTGTTGTCAGCACCCAGGTCCTTGATAAGTCCTTCGCGGTCAGTGACGTTCTGGATGTTACACGAGATGATGTCGATGCCTAACTTCGCCATATCGGGCGACGCCTTGGCCATCACCTGGTCGGAAAAGCCGTCGCGGTCCGTGTTCAGCGAGCGCAAGTCCAGCGTACCTATAATCTCACGCATGTTACCCTGCAGCGAGTCCTGCAGCTGGGCGGCAATCTCGTCGGGCGACATGTTCAGGAAGTTCTTGGCTGCCAGTCGCGTACCCTCGTTGTTGGGCGTCACGCGAATCTTGGCTACTGCGTCCACGTCAACATTGATGAAGTCGTTCGTCGGCACACTTTCCTCAGTCTTGATATCGACGGTAATCTGTCCTAAATAGACACGGTCCATACGCTCGAAGAAGGGGATGCGGAATCCGCCAGAGCCAATGAGCACGCGGGGCTCTTTCGACAGTCCGGAGATGATGTATGCAAACGAGGGCGGTGCCTTGACGTAAGAGATGAAGATGAACACGAAGAGGGCGATGGCGCCCACGGCGATGTAGATGTACAAGGGATCGATTTCCATAATTATATTGTTTAAGGGTTGAACATTTCTTTGTACCTGTCTTGGCGTCCTTTACAAGTGCCGACGGCCCTTGGTAGAACAGACCAAAACTCTCATGGTGCAAAGTTAGTGATTATTTCTGAAACCACAAAGAAAACAATGAAAAATCATGCATAGAGCCTTTCCCCCTCCCTTCCCCCTCCTTTTCGGAGGGGGCGGGGGTAGGCTTCAGATAGCGATGGGGCCGTAGCCCATGCACGAGGTCGTGCCCAGCGCCGTCAAGGCGGCGGTGATGATGCTCGCTATCACCTGCAAGATGGTCTTCCAAGTTTCCTTTTTCATGGCATTTTAAGATTAAAGGTTAAACATTATAAATTTAATTCTCTCTGTGGGTAACCCCTCTCCCCCTCCCTCTCGGAGAAAACCCTGAGCTTGGAGTAACCAACCTCCCCTCCCTTTGGAGGGGGTCGGGGGGAGGCTGGTCGGGGGGAGGCTCCTCTCCCCTCCTTTTGGAGGGGGTCGGGGGGAGGCTTGAAAGCTTTAGGGCTCTGGCTCAACCTGCTTCTTCGCCTCGCGGACGGCCTTGGCGCCGTACAGCGGATTACCCTTGCTGTCGAGGGCGACGTCGCGCATTGCCCAGGTGACATCGGCGATGGCCTCAGCGACCTTCTTCTTGCCAACCTTGATCTTGTTGGGCGTGAAGATGAGCTTCGTCGACTTCAGGTGCTCGGCCTGGTTCCAGTCCTCCAGGTGGTTGACTGC
>JAEEVT010000103.1 GCA_016291005.1 Prevotella sp.
GACATAGGCAATGCATCCTTGTGACGAACAACGAGAACAACATTTGCGAGGAAGTAACCTACGAACGGAACAAGCGAGTGATTAATGGCTATACCACCCCCAAAGGTGTGGAGGTTGCAGGCTTGAAAGGCAACACGCTCCGCTATTACAAGACGGACTATATCTCTCGCGACAGGACTCAGAAGAATATGCGCGACTTGGTGGTTGCGGCTACTGATTTGCTGTGCATCAAGGAAGACTTGTATGAGGAGCAGAAGACTTTCGGACGGTTTAAGCTGAAACATCATCTGGCCCGCTACTTCAGAAACGGGAAGGCGCACATGCTGATTATCTATCGAGAAGAGTTGATAGACGAGATAGCAGCAGAAATAAAGACAATGGACTTTGGCAAGATGCGCCTGAAAATCTATGTATTCTCTCCTGGCCGCTATCCCTTTACGGATAACTTCCGCGAAGTGGAGGACAAAGTGGAACTGGTTGCGCTGCCAGCAGCTATCTATGATGCCTATCAGAAAGTGCTGCCCAAACGCAAAGAGAAACTATTTGAGACGGGTAAGCTCTTTGAAGAAGAAAAGGAACATGTAGGAACAAAAGTCCCCGCCGACTTATTCGAGGGGCAGGGAGAATAAATGCTTATGCTAAAGAGTCTTTATAATTTGGTCAATATATTCTTCAGATACATTCTGGATTTCCTTCTTGTCGTAAATGGTAAGAAGGTTGACACAAGTGTCTGTGGTTTCCACAACAATGTTCAGCGTGACAACCCTAAGTCCACCTCGCTTGCCACCGCCTTTGCTTTGAACCCCAAGGCGAATCTTGCGCTTACCGCCACCAAGAGATACTCCAATGTTAGGATTGGCCTGCAATTCGTGTTGAAGAATGTCAATGTCATCAGGAAGAGACCGATAGTGCTTGCCCAATCGCTTCGCTTGTCGAAGAAACTCTTGCGTATAATTGAAAGTCACCATAGCCCATTAAGCATCTGCTCGAAGCTCGTTAACCAAGTTGTCAAGAGAAGTAAGTCCCTCGCCAGCGAAATCACCTTCTTGCATTTCACGATAGCCTTTGGTAATGGTCTCTGTTATAAAAGCCTTCTCTGCCTCAACATCAGATTTGGTAGTAACCAGCTTATCGATGGTTACTCCCTTGATTGCTCCCAGTATCTGCTTCAGACTTGGAACGAGACTGGCATCTTCAATATTCAATACAATCTGAGTCATATTACTTCAAAACATTTTGGTTTCTGCCTGCAAAATTAAGAATAATATCTGAATAAACAAAGGAAACAATGAAAGAAATAAAGTATCAGCAAAAATATGTCAGAGAGTTGGTAGATAAAACCATCGACCTGCTTCGACTGAATGGTCACAGAAAGACGTTGATATTCAAAGCACCGACAGGCTCTGGAAAGACGGTGATGGCATCGCAGATGCTGGCAGACCTGACGGAGGAGTTGCAGAGTCGTGGTGATAGTCCTTATCAGCAGGTGGCATTCATCTGGATAGCACCCAACAAACTGCACCAGCAGAGTTACTTCAAGATGAAGAACTACTTCACGGAGACACGACTGCTGAAGCCTGTGATGTATGACGAGATAGACCAAAGCGAGGGCACGATAAAGGCGGGTGAAATCCTGTTTGTGAACTGGGAGAGTATCAATAAGGAAAAGAATGTAATGGTGCGCGACTCAGAGCAGAATGCCTCGCTCTATGAGATTACTCGCAGAACACAGGAAGAAGCGGGATTGCCCATCGTGGTGGTGATTGACGAGGAACACCTGTTCTGGTCGAAGTCGGCAGACAAGAGTGCAAAGGTGCTGCAAAGAATCGATCCCAAGGTGGAGATTCGCATCTCAGCAACACCTAAGTCTAATTCTGACCATAAGGTGACGGTGAGTCGTGAAGAGGTGGTGAGGGAAGAGATGATTAAGAAGCAGGTGGTGCTGAATCCAGACATTACTAAGGGGTATAACGACGAGAACGAACTGAACATCCACCTGATACAATGTGCCCTGCAGAAACGTAAGCTGTTGGCAGAAGCGTATAAGCGGGAGGGCACGAACATCAATCCGCTGTTGCTGATTCAGTTGCCCAACGATACCAGCGAGAGCATGTCCTCAGAGGATCTTGCTATTGCCGACCAGGTAAAGACCTATCTGCGAGAGATTAAGGACATCACCACAGAGAACAAGAAACTTGCCGTTTGGCTGTCCGGTGAAAAAGAAAACTTGGAAGGTTTGGAAGAGCCGGACAACATGACAGAGGTATTGCTGTTTAAGCAGGCCATTGCCTTAGGGTGGGACTGTCCGCGAGCAGCCGTGTTGCTGATATTCCGTAAACTTCAGAGCAGCCAGTTCACGATTCAGACGGTAGGGCGCATCTTGCGAATGCCTGAACAGAAGTTCTATAAGAACGACTTGCTGAATGTGGGGTATGTCTATACGGACATCAGCAAAGACCAGATACAGATTGTAGCTGAGGATATGGACTATCTTAACAAGGATGCCTTGCAGGCTATCCGTAGGGAGAATTTGCAGAACGTGGCCTTGCAGTCTTACTATAGTGTCTATAAGAGTTCTGACCGTAACCGTTTGGGTCCTGACTTCAAGAAAGAACTCATAGACTGCTTCAGCCGTAACTGGCTGGTAAAGTGGCAGCAGTTCAGTTTCAGTTTTGACGATGATGATACGCAAGGAACAGAGCCAGCACAGAACGTTGCAGCCCAAAACCGGAAGCAGATAGAGCAGAGCCAGCATATCAAGTTTGATGTGCTGAGGCTGGGCGTTGAGGTGCCCGAGAATATCGTGTTCCAAAACGAGGTAGGCATTATCGATGTAGAAAAGAATAAGCGCGAGTTTGCCAGGAGCGCTGGTGAGGTTCGCCGCATCTATATTGACTATTGTCGTTCGCTGTTAGGCAGCTTCGAGAAGGCACATAGTACAGATGTGCTGGCAGGCTATCTGCTGCAGGCTATGGAAGAACTCTTCGAGCTGTTCGAGACAGACGCAATGAAGGTGATTCTCTATTATGCCAACAAGCCTAAGTTCACAGACATCATCCAAAAGGCTTTGGCCAACTACGAACGTAAGTTGCAAGAGCGCCAACGTCAGGCAAAGGAGCGCGCCTTTGAGCAATATGCGTGGGAGGTGCCTGCGGAGCGACTCTACAAAGAGAGTACTCACCACGTGATGCCAAAAGTGGAAGAACATGCGCTACTGCCGTTTATAGAGTTGAACACCGTATCAACGCCAGAACGTCGCTTCTCTGAATTTTTGGAGAGCAACAAGGCATATATCGACTGGTGGTACAAGAACGGTGACGAAGGGAAACAGCACTACAGCATCCCCTACGAGAACTCGCAAAAGGAGAAGGCTCTGTTCTATGTGGACTTCGTAGTGAGGATGAAAAACGGCCAAGTGTTCCTCTTTGACACCAAGACGGAAAACAGCGACCCGGAGGCCCCCAACAAGCACAATGCCCTGATAGACTATATGGAAGACAAAGGTCTGCTGGGTGGTGTCATCGTAGAGAAGAATGACGTATGGTATTACTCGCCTCTTCACATAGACAGCACAGAAGACGTGAGAGGATGGGACACATTCTTCCCAGACAAATATGTTTAACGAATAACTGAAAGAAGACTATGAAGAAAGGACTCGACAGGGCTTTCCTGGAATTTGGCATAAGACAGCCAGACTTGCAAGTGATAGCAGAACTCTGTGAGAAACACGAGCTGGACGCTGAATGGCTGAAGGAACAAGTATTGAAACGTTACCATGAGGCCAAGGTTGACAGAATAGAGATGGACGACGCTGCCACAGAGAAAGTGATTGACAAGGCACTAAAGGAGTTGAGGGCTTAAAGTATAGAGTTATGCAGATACAAAGAATCAAGGCGACAAACTTCAAGACATACCTGAGTCTGAATTTGGACTTGCAGGTAGAAGACGAATGTCCCATCATATTAATAGGTGGTAACAACGGTGGAGGTAAGACCACGCTTTTCGAAGCTATCTATGGTGCGCTCTATGGTCTGAACATCAAGAACCGTCAGCAGTTTGAAGAGCTGTTGAATAATGGCGCTGTTGGAAAGACAGAGCCAAAAATAGAACTGGAATTGGTCTTTACAGGTCAGGTGCTTCATCAGACACAGAAATACGTGCTTCGACGCAGCTATATCCTGAATCCAGCAGGAAAACCTGTGGAGTCAGTTTACCTGAACATGAACGGTAGTGTCTTCTCATACGGCACTGCAACGCCAGCTGCTCAACGAGCTCATAGCGAACAACAGGTAAATAAAATCATCAAGGCCAACCTGCCACAGGAACTGAGCCAATATTTCCTGTTTGACGCTATGCAGTCGAGCAAATTGTTGGAGGATAATGTGTTTGCTCAGATTATTCGCGACAACTTCCAGAATGTATTGGGCTTCAATAAGTATGTGCAGTTGAAGAAGGCATCTGAGAAACTGTTGCAGGAACGCTCCATGCAGCGGCTGAAGGCAGAGAAAGAGGTGCAGGAATACAACCAACTTTGTGAAGGCAAGGAGAAGTTGCAAAAAGAATTGGCTGCGAATGAGGAAAGTCAGGATGTCATCTTCAAGTACCTCACTTCGATGAAACAGACCTACGACAAAGCGAAACAGGGTGCAGAAGACCAAGAACACATCCGATTACAGGTGCAGCAGTTGGGTAATACCATCAAGGATACGGAAAAGAAGGCTTCAGACTTTGTGGAGCAGATGAAGGACTTTATTGATACGATTGAAATGAATGTATTTCTTCCAAGACTATCAAGCAGTCTTGCACCAGAGATAGAGGCGATACTGAAGAAAAAGGATGATTTGCGCAAGGCCTTAGAACAACGCTATACGGCAGAAGAAGTGGAAGACATCACCCAGAAGGTGATTGCCTATCTCAAAGAGTTTGCATTATTAGCACAGGATGTAGATTCCCAGAATGTATCAAGTCATATTATGGCAACCCAAAAGAATGTCGTGGCTCAAGATGATTATGCCTTCTTGGATGAGATTGATCTGGAAGCGCTAAGGGGACTGAAGAAACTGAATGCGGTGAATAACTTTGTACAGTTGGATAATCAACGCAAAAGCTTGGATGAGGATATCAAGGAACTACCCAACTTGAGGATACAGCGCGATAGTCTGCAAAGCACACTGTCTCAAGGTAGTACAAATATCATCAAGGAATATGAAGAAAAGAAACGTGAACTGGATGGACTGAAGAAAGATGTGGACGGTTTGAAAGGAGAGATTACAAAGATAGATGCACAGATTAAGAACTTTGACGTCCAGATACAACAGGAGCCTGATGTGAAGTACGACACGCTAATGAAGTTGGTACCATTCTTTGAAGAGGCTGCCAACACATTGCTGACGAACAAAAAGACACTGATAGAGGCTCAGATGAAGGAGCAATTGAACAAGTTGCTGTTGTCTTATCAAGGACATATAGACAGAGTGGAACTTTCAGACAAGCTGGACAACTTCTCTATCAAGATGTATCACACGTCAGGCAACGAGATTTCTCTGAATCAGTTGAATGCAGCATCAAAGCAGATTTTTATTCAGGTGTTGTTAAAGGTGCTGAGAAACCTTGGGGACTATAATCCTCCGGTAATGATTGATACGGTAATGGGCGTGTTGGACGAAAGCAGCCGTGATGTGCTGATGGAAGAGTACTTCCCAGAGCTGGCAGAGCAGACCATTCTGCTGTGTACAACCTCAGAAATTCGTAAAGACTCTGACTATAAGAAACTGGAGCCTTTTATCTCTAAGACCTATACGCTCCACCGCAATGTGGAGGAGCAGAATACGAGTGTGGAAGAAGGCTATTTCGGAATACCATTATATAAATAAGGTTGAGCTATGGATATTTCATTTGACAATCTAAGACAAGCAGAAGGCATCCTTGATAACCTGAATGAAATCAAGGAGAAGATAGAACAGCGTATCAACTTACAATACAAGGCTGCTGACGAGAAGCGTGTTGTGCTGACAGGTAACAAGATAATGCGTATCTGTCTCATTGTTGGACTATATCTTTCAGCAAAACGCAACTTGGACTGCTTGACAGAAATACAACTATCGAAATCAAGCATCCGTATTCCGTCGAGTTTCTTTACCTATTTGGAACTAAAGGACTTGTTTGGCGCGTTGCTGAAGCTGCGCTATCAGGAGTTCGAGATTGACTGGACTGACAGCCCCACAGTTTCGAGAATTATTGCCTCAGAGATGTATCGGGGCAGGGACTATCTGCTACAAGGCGAGAATCTGGACACGTTTATGATGGCACAGACTGTTGGTGGCAGGAATCGTACGGGTGGTATTCCTGCACTGCAGTTGATAATAGGCCAATACGACGAAGATATGGAGGCACTGCTTGACATCAATAGTCGAAGCATCTCTAACACACAGATATTGGTTGCAGGTACTACAGGTTCTGGCAAGACGAACTTATTGGCTGTACTCATCAATCAGCTAAGGACACTTTCGATAGAGTCTCCTTATCCTGTGAACTTCCTACTGTTCGACTATAAGGGCGAGTTTTCAGACCCAATGAATAATCATTGGCTCAAACTTTTTGAAGTAGACAGAAGTTGTATCCTTGATCCCATATTGTCACCATTACCATTTACTCCGTTCAAGGACTTTAGGGACAAGGCTATTCAGGAAATCAACCTCTATGCCACAGAAATGGCAAGTGCTTTGTGTGCGCTTGATAGGGCAACTATCAGTTCGAAGATGAGTAACCGATTGAGTATTGCCATTAGTGAGGCTTATAAGAAGACAAAAGGTGCACCAATCACCTTCAAACTGATGTTGGACAAATATCGTGAAGGAATGCCCAATCCGGATAATGATGACAGTGTGACATCTGTATTGGAACAGCTGGTGAGAGCCAATCTGTTTGCAGAAGAAGACAAGATAAATCTTGTAAAGGACTCGTTTATAGTCAAAATGGATGCTTACCCGAAAGATGGTCCCATAGCCAAGGGATTGGTCTATTTCGTGATATCGAAGTTGAATAATATCTATGAATCTTTAGAGAAGCAGGCTGTCAGCGAGGATTATGTGGAGATTCGTCACTTTACCATCATCGATGAGGCTCATTATATGCTGAGTTTTGATAATCGTCCGCTAAGGAACCTGATAGCTGTAGGACGTAACAAGGGACTGAGTATTATTCTGGCCACACAGAATATGGATGACTTCAAGAGCAAGTCCTTCGATTTTTATGCCAATGCCCAATATCCGCTAATCATGAAACAGCAGAGCATATCAGATGGCGTGCTTAAGGATATCTTTGGAGTATCAGGAAAGGAGTTCCTCGACTTAAAAGCTGCTATTGCAGGACTGCAAAAAGGCGAATTGATTATCAAGGATAGTAATGCCGATATCCTTGGTATTGGCAAGAAGTGGAAAAAGATAAAAGTAAACCATCTGATATGATAAGGTATGGAAGAATATGACCACATCAATGATAATTCAGCACTACTGAAAGAATTGGGTCTGCTGACTGACGACGAACAGTCGAAGAAAAGGAGGCTAGCTGATTACACAACGCTTCAATTCTTTGACTATGAGCAGTGTTTTGCTTTTTATGCTAAGCGGATATTAAACATCCGTCAAGCAAAGATAAGGGGTGAGGTCATTGTGGCTAAACCAGTGTTGCTTCTGTCTCTCATAGACAGTATAAACGAGAATGTATTTATTGACAATGAGTTTGAGTTGAATGAGTGGTTGGAAGAACGCTATCTGATGCTGATGAGAAAATATACTCGGTCATCCCAATTTTCCAATGTAACAGGAATAGAAAACCCATTTTGGCATTTAGCAACAGACGGATTCTGGACTCTTCAATATAGGCATGACCCTCCTAATGGCGTATCACCATCTAAACGTTGGTTGAAAGACAATGTGGAGTTTGCCTATTTCGATGAATCTCTATGGATATTGTTTCAGAACAAGGTATGGCGCACGAAGTTGCGTGATTACATCATTGAGCACAAGTTGACGGATGACTTCTGGAGTGGTAAGATGGCAGCTGAAGGGTTTGGGATCCTCGCTGCGATATTGCTTGCTGCGTAAGATGTCAAAGGTACGGGAGTGGCACTAACGATGTCTGATGGTGGATGTCTGATGGAGGAGGGATAGTACTAAATATCCAATGCAGCGTGATAGGCCTCGTAGATGGCCTTGGTGATGTTGGCGGGACGGACGCAGTCGCCTACCTCGCGGACGAACGGGGCACATTGGCGGAGGGCATCGACATCGGCACGGTTGGCACGCTGGCCAAGGGCGCAGATGACTGTCTTGCCAGGAACGAGCACCTCGTGGCCGTCCTTATCCTTGCAGACGACGCCATCGGGAGTAATCTTCTGACCGGTATATTCCGTATGAGTCGTTGAGAATTCAGCCACCTTTCGCATCAGGATTGGCCGCTGGCGGATGTTGCAGTCGGCAGCCAGGGTATCGCGCATCTCAACCAGCTCGACCTTCTTGCCTTCCATACCAAGATGGATGGCACACTCGCAGCCTGCCAGACCACCACCCAGCACGACGACGCTATCAGCGACCTTGTCCTTGTTCAGATAGTAGTCGTTGACGATGATGACGTTGTCACCATCGATGCCAGGGATGGGTGGAACGAGTGGCGTGGAACCCACGGCGAGGATGAGTGCATCGACACCTTCCTTCTCCACATACTCAGGCGTGACGGTGGTGTTCAGACAAATCTCGACACCCTCATCCTTGGCCTGGCGCTCAAGAACGACCCCAAGTTCATACATCTCGTATTTGAATGGGAGTGCCTGTTCCGACTTCAGGATACCGCCAACCTTGTCCGTCTTCTCGCAGAGAATCACCTTGTGACCGCGCTGTGCAGCCGTAATGGCAGCTTTGAGTCCGGCAACGCCGGCACCTACCACCATCACCTTCTTGCTCTGACGTGCAGGAAGACATTTGCTTCAGTTATTGGCTAAGAAAATATACTATCGACAAGAAAAAAAAAGAGCACCTCGTTTGGTGGACTCTTTTTCTTGTTTTGGTAGGGACGCCCGGGCTCGAACCGGGGACCTCTTCAATGTGACTGAAGCGCTCTAAACCAACTGGGCTACGCCCCTCCGTTTTCAAAACCGGCTGCAAAGGTAATAAAAAAAGTAAGAAAGTAAAAAGGTAATAAGGTAAAAAAATATAAAAAAGGTAAAAAGGTAAAAAAGTAAAAAGGTAAAGAGGAACAGCCGATGTTGCTTGCTCACTCGCTGACGTCGTCCTTGCGGCGGCGGAAGAGGACTGTGGCAATGACGGGAGCGCCGACGAGGGCTGTGACGCTGTTGACAGGCAGGGCACCCTCGAAGCCGGGCATGCGGGCGATGAGGTTGCAGAGCAGGGCGAGGGCGGCACCACAGAACATGGTGGCAGGCATCAGCACGCGATGGTCGCTGGTGCGGAAGAGGGCGCGGGCGAGGTGTGGAACGGCAAGGCCGATGAACATGATTGGTCCGCAGTAAGCCGTAACGATGGCAACGAGGATGCCGCTGGAGATGATGACCAGCATGCGACTGCGACGGATGTTCAGACCGAGGTTTGAGGCATAACGGTCACCCAGGAGCAGCAGGTTCATGGGTTTCACCAGTAGGCAGGCGAGGGGTAGCAAGATAGCCATCAGCGCGACGAAGAGCAGCATCTCGTTGCCGCTGACGCGCGAGAATGAGCCGAGTCCCCAGACGACGAAGGCCTTGACGTCCTCCTCGGGCGACAGAAACTTCAGCACGCCGATGATGGCGTTGGCCAGATAGCCTATCATGACACCTATTATTAATAAGGTGACGTTGCCCTTGACCCGCTGCGACACCCAGAGAATGAGCATCAGTACGGCAAGAGCTCCCACCACGGCTGCGACACTCATGGCGGCATCGCCAAGATAGCCCAAGCGTGAGAGTGCCACACCGCCTAACTGTCCTGAGAGCAGTACGACGAAGGCTACGCCGAGGGCTGCCCCGTTGCTGATGCCGAGGACGGAAGGACCAGCCAGCGGATTGCGGAAGACGGTTTGCATCTGTAGGCCGCTGACAGCCAGTCCGGCTCCTGCAGCGATGGCGGTAAGTGCCTGTGGCAGGCGCGATTGCAGAACGATGTTGGTAGGAATCTCCGCTGCGTCACCACCCATGAGGATGGTCAGTATCTCGCCTACGGGGATGCGTACTGTACCAAGCAACAGGTTCAACACCAGCAGCACGGCGATGGACACGAATAAAACTATAAACTTCGAAAATCTCATTTCAGTAATCGGTAGTATTTCGGTTCGTAGTCAGGTTCGACGAGTTCTGGATGGAAGATGGCGACGAAGTCCTTCAACAGCACGTCAGGTTCTACGGGCGTTATCTCGTAGTAGGCCTGCTGCTTCATGTTGCAATAGATAACCTTCCGCTCTTTGAAAGCCTTGAAGAGTTCGTTGCGCGGTTCGCTGGCCTTCAGCGCGTCGTACGAGAAATCACCTGGATAGCTGTTCAGGATGCGCCAGTAGTCGGCATTGGCGGCGAGGGCATACATCTTCTCGAACTCCAGGTTTTCGCCGCTCGTCTCGTCGTCGTCAATGACATAGCGTGCTCCTGCGTCACGGAATATCTGCGCCAGGTAGTTCTTGCCGCCCACGGCGTGCCACGTACCATAGTGCATCTCGCCGCTGGTGACGGTGGGAAGATCTTGGGACTTTGAACTTTGGTCTTTGGCCGTAGAACTTTGAACTTTGGACTTTAATTCGTTGTAGCGCTGTTCGACAGAATCGAAAAGAACAGTGGCCTCGCGCTCCTTGCCAATAAACATGCCGACGAGCTTGACCCATTCGGCCTGTCCTAACGGGTCGAGTTCTTTATAGCCCAGGTGGGGTACGAGAGTGATGCCTGTTTCCTTAATGGCATCGTAGCCGCCACGCTTCGAGGGTGAAATGAAGATGACGTCTGGGTTGGCAGCGAGAATGAGTTCTGTGTCGAACTCGCCCTCCATGCCGATTTTCACGATACTGCCGTCTTTCACGCGCTGGCGGATGTCTTTGTTAAAGAGATTCTTGGTCCCCGTAATGCCCTTCACCACGTCGTGGGCTTGGAGCACGGTGAAGTTCGACAGTTGAAGCGCCGTCATGCAGATGGTGCTCTTGATAGGTACGCGAACCTTGGTATAGCCATCGGGAACGGGGGTGTCGTCGCTGCGGACAAGTGCGAAATGGTCTTTACGGCCGATGTCTACCAGTCGCACACCAGCCGAGTCGCGGACGTTGAAGAAGGTGGCATACTTCACTTCCATGCTGATGACAGAGTCTTGACTATCAGCATCAGCTACTTTTCCACTTTGGCCACTACAGGCCATCATCACAGCAACGGTGACAATTATCCATGATATTTTCTTCATGTTGACAATATTTGATAGATTCGTTCGATATTGACATGCTGGCGGACATGGTCAGCCAGTTTGTTATACTGTTCGTCCTTGAATTCAGCAAGACTTTGATAATTACGAGAGCCGTCCTCAGAATTCTCACGAGAACCGTCCCCATGATTCACCCTCTTCCTTAACAGGTGTTCGATGACGGGTGTGTTGTCGAGAAAGCCGTGAATGTAAGTGCCGAGGCAATGGTCGGTCTGACAAATGACTTCCTCCGTGTCGCTGATGCCCTGGTGAATCTCGTAGCCCTGACAAGTCTGCCCGTTGAATTGGAAGGTGACTTGGCGTGTCGTCTTTTCGGCAGTCATCGTGGTGTGGATGGGCAGGAGACCAAGGCCAGGCAGACTGGTTATGCTGCCCTCTATGCCGTCAGGGTCTTCAACGGTCTCGCCCAACATTTGATAGCCACCACAGATGCCAATCACCATCTTGCCCTCACGATGGGCACGCTGGATAGCCTGGGCGCAACCGTTGCGGCGTAACTCCATGAGGTCGTCCAGCGTCGATTTCGTACCAGGCAGCACAATGATGTCGGCCTGCTGGATGTCAGAAGTGTTGTTGGTGTAGAAGAGGTTGACGCGAGGGTCACGCTCCAACGTGTCGAAGTCGGTATAGTTGCTGATGTGTCGCAGGAGGACGACTGCCACATTTACCTTGTCCTCAGCCAATTGCC
>JAEEVT010000104.1 GCA_016291005.1 Prevotella sp.
GTCAACCCGGGTATCGCTTCGTCATACATCTTCTCGCTGAAACCAGGCGACAAGGTCATCATGAGTGGCCCGTTCGGCGACTTCCACCCACACTTCGACTCGAAGAAGGAGATGATTTGGGTTGGTGGTGGTGCCGGTATGGCTCCGCTGCGTGCACAGATCATGCACATGACCAAGACGCTGCACACCACCGATCGCGAGATGCATTACTTCTATGGTGCACGCGCGCTCAACGAGGTATTCTATCTCGAGGACTTCCTGGGCTTGGAGAAGGAGTACCCCAACTTCCACTTCCACCTGGCTCTGGACCGTCCCGATCCCGCAGCCGATGCCGCTGGCGTGAAGTACACTCCGGGCTTTGTCCATCAGGTGATGCTCAACACCTATCTGAAGGATCACGAGGCTCCCGAGGACATCGAATACTACATGTGCGGCCCTGGCCCGATGTCGAAGGCTGTGGTCTCTATGCTCGACTCGCTCGGCGTAGATCCCGAATCAATCATGTACGATAACTTCGGAGGATAATTCCTTCATGAGAATTTTCCTTTATTCAAATAAAAAGTCTCCGAATTGCTTAGCGATCCGGAGACTTTTTGCATATAACAGACTTTCTCTACAGGTTTTTCTGTTTCCTGTAATTCTCAGTAGAGTTTGTTACAGGTCAACTGGTACAAGAAGCTTGATGCCAAAGGAGCGTCCCTGATTACAGATACCTGGAGCGGGAGCGTACTTCAGTCGGCTCAGGTGAGACTGATAGGCTCGGTCGGTAAGGTTTGTACCTGTCAGGTAAATGGAAGCCACGCGACGATTCTTGTAACGCAGGTCGGTACCTATCGTCATATTAAGTAAGGTGTACGATGGTGTAGGCGTCTCGGTGAAGTTGGCAATGTGAGCGTTACCCTGTCGCAGATAGCACTCTAAGCCAAGCGACACGAAGGTGTTGTTAAGTACACGGCCATCGCGAATAATGTCGTAACGCAGGTCGCTGGTCCAGCGTGGTGCTGGGGTGAAAGGCAGCCATTTTGACTCCTCCGACTGATGCAGTTGGCGGGCGTTGACATAGGAGAAAGTGTTCTCGAAGTGCAGCGGCTCTATGGGATGGAAGTCGAGCATCGCCTCGAAACCCCAGAGGCGGGCCGTTCCCGACTGATACTGGAAGATGTTATCGTCTTCGGCAGTAATGAGGACGTTGCTGGTGTGCAAGTCTGTATCAGGAGACAGACGCTCCAAGAAGATGTAGTTGGAGATTTGGTTGGCGAAGAGCGAGAGCTGCCACGAGACGATTTCTGACGAGAAGTCTATGCCGAGGTCGCCCTGCCAGCTGTGTTCAGGATCGAGCGACTGATTACCTATCTCATAGCGGAAGGTGCCTTCATGCTCACCGTTGCTGCCCAGCTCGCTGAGGTTGGGAGCACGGAAGCCATGTGAAACGTTGATACGGGCATTCAGCTGTTCGCTGATGTTCCAGATGGCGCCTAACGAACCAGTAAGGCCGCTAAAGTTACGGGTAAAGTCCGGGAAGACGGGTTTGAGCTCCGGACCGTAGATAACGCCTTCCCCTACTTCGACTCTCTGCTCATAGCTGTGCAAGTGGCGGACGTCATAACGCAGACCACCGCTCAGCGTCAGGTTGTCGAAGTGCCTGCTTAAAGAAGCGAAGGCACCCACGTCGAACAGTTTGTAGGCAGGTATAAGATACTCGTCGCCTAAGTTCTCGGAGTGCTGCCACATGCCGGAGATACCAGCAGCCCACTTCCATGCTTCGTCGGAAGCCGAGAGGTAATGAACGTCGTAGTTGACGGTATGCAGACGGAAATCCAGACCAGCCTCGTCGGCACTCTCGAACTCGCGGCGACGGTTCTGCTGGTAACCCACGACAGCCTTCAGCGAACCGTCGCCAATGAGGAAGGCGTTGTCCAGCACGGCTTTGTAGTGGTCAATCTTCTGGAAGGCCTCCGAGGGTTCCAAATTACCCGTTTCCTCATCGCGCTCACCTTCCACCAAACCAGGCTTGATGTGGTAGTACGACAGCTTCAAGTGGGAGTAGCCCCATTGACGGTTAACACCCAACATGCCCGTTACGGCCTTCTCGTGGAACTGCGAACCAGATACGCGGTGGTCCACCTTATTCTTATATTCTCCAGCATCTTTCTCACTCCAGCGCCAGTTCCACACCCAGCCCTGTTTGTTGCCGGCAAAGTTGACGGTATAGTCGAAGAGGTTGCCGTTCGTCTGGTATTCCGAACCGAGGTTCAGACTCATCTTGCCTTGTGGCATCACAGGCTGTTCATGGAGCACCAGAATACCGGCCATGGCATCTGAGCCGTACATCAGCGATGCCGGACCTTTCAAGATCTCCACCGAGTGGACGCTCTGCCCATCTACCTCGATACCATGTTCGTCGCCCCATTGCTGGCCTTCCTGACGAATGCCGTCGTTAACGGTGACGATACGGTTATAGCCCAAGCCGCGGATGACAGGCTTCGAAATACCGCCACCCGTCGTAATCTGACTGACGCCGGGCTGGTGAGAAACGGCGTCGATAATGTTTGTCGAACTGGTCTCCTGCAGCACGCTCGGAGCGACAACCGACACAGGTGCCGGCGACTGGTCAGCACGTGCCGAACCCGTCAAGCCTGTTACGACGACCTCCTTCAGCATGGCGTTGTTTTCGTGCATGGTGAAGTTACATT
Organism: Prevotella sp.; assembly: GCA_016291005.1. GTDB lineage: Bacteria > Bacteroidota > Bacteroidia > Bacteroidales > Bacteroidaceae > Prevotella. Next base: position 2,694 of record JAEEVT010000104.1, read on the forward strand.
CAGAGGTCGTATGCAAATCGATGGTCTCGATGATGGTCAGGTGGCCCACATAGCTCACCTGGATGGTGGTCTTGATGGCTGGAAGGTCTTTGATGACGTACTCGCCATTCTGGTTGGTGACGGTTCCCTGCGTCAACTGGGGAAAGTAGATGCTGGCGCCGATGACGGCATTACCGTCGACGGCATCTATGACGCGGCCCTTCAATGTTACCTTCTTAGCCGCAGTCTCGGCTGTCACAGGCATACAAAAACATACCAGCAACAGCAACATGATATATGTTGTCTTCATAAAAAGTCAAGTTGTTATCTGTTAATAAAAGTAGTTGTGGGGCAAGCGGGTTTCCCCCGCTTGCGCGGAACCTCTTGCTTAAAGGGGAAAAGCGCTTGCGCGAATGCCTCGCTTAAAGGAGATGACAGATAACGGGAGGAGCACGTGGAACGCTGATGCGGCCTGCGGCAGACTGTAGCGGCCGAGGCTGCGGGATGAAGACGACGTCGTGCAAGACAGGAACCGTAGCAACAGCCACCGTCACAGCCTCTACAAAAGACAGCGACGTAAACTGGCACAACACGCAGTCGTCGTGATGACTGGCATTGATTGAGAGATGTCCGGCATGGGGAATGTGGTTGACGCATTCCGTACAGCTGTCGCCATCGGTATATACTCCCTCATGGATGTGTACAACCGAAAACAGCAACATGGGCAGGAATACTGCCAACATCAGCCTGGAAAACAATACTCTTTTCGCCTTCATATATTCTAATCGGCTGCAAAATTACGAAATATTTGATAATTGACAATTGATAATTGATAATTATTTCGTAATTTTGCCAGAAAATTCAGAAACTTTATGACAAATGACAAGATATTACGCATAGAACAACTGGTGCGCGAGCTGAACGAAGCCTCAAACGCCTACTATAACGGACTGGCCGAACGCATGACGGACTACGAATGGGATGCGCGCTTCGACGAGCTGAAACGCTTGGAGGAAGAGACAGGTACTTCCCTACCCGACTCGCCAACCCAGCGAGTGTCTGAGGACACGCTGACCGGCAAGAAGGAGGAGCACGAGTTTGCTGCCCTCTCATTAGCCAAGACGAAGCAGGTTGCAGACCTGGTGAAATGGGCCGAAGAGCGTCCTATCTGGATCTCTTGGAAGTTGGATGGCCTGACCTTGGTGGTGACCTACGACGGCGGCAAGCTGACCAAGGTCGTTACCCGAGGCAACGGACATATCGGTACAAACATCACACACTTGTCATCGGCCATCACAGGCATCCCGCAGAACATCCAAGCCCAGGGGCATACCGTCATCCGTGGCGAGGCCGTCATCAGCTACGACGATTTCGAACGCTTCCTGATAGAGAGCGGTGAAGACTATGCCAACCCCCGTAACCTGGCCTCAGGCTCGCTGACGTTGAAGGACGTTGACGAGGTGCGCCAGCGACACATCCAATGGATTCCCTTTACCTTAGTATATACGGAGGAGGACATCACTTCGTGGGGCGACCGCATGGACTGGCTTGACCGCCAGGGATTCCACACTGTGGAGCGCCAACTGGTCGACCACCCTGACGAAGGTTCCGTAGAAAATGTTGTTAACGTTTTCACCCACGAAGTCACCTCGCGTCAGAATCCTTTCCCCGTCGATGGTCTCGTGGTGTGCTACGACGATACGGACTTTGCCAGCACAGGCTCTGTTACTGGTCATCATGCCACCCGCGCCGGACTGGCTTTCAAATGGCAGGACGAAGCCGCCCAGACCGTCTTGCAACAGATAGAGTGGTCGTGTGCCGCCAGCACCATCTCGCCAGTAGCCATCTTCCAACCCGTCGAGTTAGAGGGAACCACCGTCAAGCGCGCCTCGCTCTGCAACATCAGTGAGTGCGAGCGTCTTGGCATCGGCGGTTCAGGCACCCAGCTGAGCGTCATCAAGGCCAACAAAATCATTCCCAAAGTCATTGCCGTCACACAGAGCGTTGGGACTTTTTGCGTTCCAGACCATTGTCCCGTCTGCCACGCTCCAACAGAAATCACCATCAGCGAGGCCAGCGGCACCAAGACCCTCCATTGCACCAATGCCGATTGTCCTGCTAAACAGCTGAAGAAGTTTGCGCGCTTCGTGTCAAAAGAAGGCATGAACATCGACGGCATCTCCGAACAGACCCTGTCGAAGTTCATCAACTTAGGCTGGGTCGGCGAGTATGCCGACATCTATACCCTGCGCCAGCACATCCGCGAACTGGCTCAGATGGAGGGTTTCGGCGAGAAGTCTGCCGCCAACATCATGCGCAGCATCGACAAAAGCCGTAACGTAGAAGCCCATCGTCTGCTCTACGCCCTCAACATTCCGCTTTGCGGCCTCGATGTCTGCAAGCGCCTGTTAGGAGCCTATCCATTAGATGCCTTAGTCGCCGAGGCCGTCAAACGAGGCGACGATCTCTTTGCCACCCAAGCCGAACCTCAGGATGTCTTTGCCCACGTGGCAGGCATCGGTCCGGAGAAGTCGGCATCCTTTGTGCGCTGGTTCCGCAACGAAGGCAACTATGCCCGTTACCAACGCCTGCTGACGCACCTCGACGTCACCACTCCTGATACTGCTCCAACGGGCGACCGCTGCCAGGGTCTGACTTTCGTCATTACTGGCGACGTGTACCATTACAAGAATCGCAACGAGCTGAAAGCTTACATCGAGCAACAGGGCGGCCGTGTGGCATCGGCAGTCAGCGGCAGCACGTCATACCTTATTAATAATGATGTCACTTCGACTTCCGGCAAGAACAAGAAAGCCCAGCAGCTCGGCATCCCCATCATCTCCGAGGACGAATTCCTTGAAAGATTTAAAGAATAAAAGAATATAAAAATAAAAGAATAAAAAAACTGCGATTCTCACATGAACATCCTCTCGATGATGATTCGAGCAGCAAGGCCAAGCCGTATCAAAGACATGCGGGCCGTCGCTAAGCCCTTCTGGATTCCCAAGGGCTACGACGGGCTGACATTTTTTGGTCACATCATCACCCACAACCTTCAGGATGCCGAGGCCTTCAACCGTAGTTTCAACGCCATCAAGAACCACGAGATGATTCACCTCTACCAAGCCCGAAGCACGCACAACTCATGGCTCTGCTTCTATTGGAAGTACTTCGTCTTCTGGCTCAAGGCTTCACTTGGCGCCCTGGTTATACGCCTCAAGTCACGTGGCAAACAGCGGGTAACGCTTCCCCGAAATGCCGGCTATATACTCAATCCTTTTGAGATAGAGGCTTACCGATACATGCACGACCTGCACTATTTGGACGACAAGGAAAATGGCACTAACGAGTGGCGCCGCTATGCTAAAATGCCACTCAAAGAGCGCCAATTGTATTATAAATAAGGACTTTATATCGTTTTTTGGCTATTTTTCTTTGTGGTTTCATTTTAATTCCGTATATTTGCTACCGAATTCTAACCTTTGCCTTAAATGATACGACCGCTGACTAAACTTATCAACAAGACCTTGTCAGTACGTCTTAGTCTGATGATAGTCTCGTCGATGGCCTTGCTGCTCTTGGCCTCGTTAATAGTCATGTTGCATTATTCCCGAAAAGCCGTCCGTGAAGAAGCCTTGCAGAAAGCCGCCCAAACCTTGGACGGAACCGTCCAACGCATAGACAACATCCTGCTGAGTGTCGAGCAGACCACAGGTAATTTCTACTTCAACATCATGCCCCATATCAACAATCCAGACATGATGTACGTCTATAGCAGGAAACTGGTTGAGTCGAACCCCTACGTCACGGGCTGTGCCATTGCCTTCGTGCCGAACTTCTACCCAGGTCGCGAATTGCTTATGGCCTACTTCCATCGCAACGACAAAGGGGACATCGTACAGTCCGAAACATTTGCAGACACGCCCTACACTGAGCAGGTTTGGTTTACCGACCCCATAGAGACCGGCATGCCGAAATGGCAGAACCCGCTCTCGAAAGACTTATCCGGCTTGGAACCGCTCATCACTTTCAGCCTACCCTTTTACAACATCGAGGGCAAGCCAATCGGCGTCATCGGTGTCGACGTGTCGCTCAGCCTCCTGACAAGCATTGTCCTTGAGGCCAAGCCCTCGCCAAACTCCTACTGCACGCTGCTTGACGGCAAGGGAACGTACATCGTACATCCAGACAAGAGCAAACTACACCAGCAAACAATATTCTTGACGGCTGAACATAGCCCCGACCCCTCCGTTAAAGAAGCCGCCCAGGCTATGGTCTCCGGCGAAACGGGCAATCTGCCATTCCGCATGAACGGTATAGACTATTACGTCTTCTTCAAACCGTTCAGCCGAGCCACTATGCCTGGCCGTACCATCGGAAAACTCGGTTGGAGTGCCGGCATCGTCTATCCAGAGAATGACATCTTTGGCGACTATAACGACCTACTCTACTATGTCTTGGCAATAGCCGTCGTCAGCATCCTGCTGCTCTATTTGTTCTGCCGCATCTTCATCCACCACCAGCTGTTGCCGTTGCGCATGCTGAGCGAAAAGGCACAGCTCATAGCCAAGGGCAAATATGACGATCCCATTCCCGAAAGCCGTCATAAAGACGAAATAGGCCGCCTGCAGAACAACTTCCAGCAGATGCAGCAGTCGTTGGCTGCTCACATTGGCGAGTTGGAACAATTGACAGAACAGCTGACGGAACGTGACAAGGGACTGCGTGAAGCCTACCACCAGGCTCAGAAGGCCGACCGTTTGAAGACGGTATTCCTGCACAACATGACCAACCAGATGATTGAGCCGTCAAGTGCCATTAACAAGTCTGTGGTTGCTTTGTGCGGCATCAATAGCGACGAACCTGGTGACCAGGCCAGCTACTGTACGACAGAAAATGCCAGCCAATTGATCGATGACATTCAGGCAAACGGCGACACCATTGCCGAACTGCTGAATAACCTGATTCGCTTGTCTGACGAAACCATCAGAAAGGAGGCCGCCAATGTTTAACAGCATACGAAAGTCTCTCTCTACGAAACTCGGTGTGGGCACCTTGTTGTTCACCGTGCCTATCTTCATCGTTTCCTTAGGCCTGCTCTTCTTGCTGTCGCGCCACCTCATCCGCAACGAAGCCGTAGGTCGGGCCAATAGCGTACTGAATACTGCCATCCAGCGAGTCAGCAAAAATCTTTCTACCGTCGAGACTGCCACCAACGCCAACAGCTGGCTCATCACCAGCAATTTACAACCGGACTCTTTGTTCAAGTTCTCGCACAACATAGTGCAATGGAACCATAACGTCGACGGCTGTTCCATCAGCATGGAGCCCGACATCTTCCCAAAGTACGGCAGATACTTCTCAGTCTATACCGTCAGGAAGTCGAAGGGAGTAGACCGTACCGCCGGAGTCGAGACAGATACCGTCGAGACGGTGATGGAGGAAAAGTACGAATACTTCGATAAGGCATGGTACAAGTTGCCTCGCCAGCAGGAAAAGCCCTGCTGGGTGGCCTATTTCGACGAGGTTGACACGCTGAAACTCACCATCGACGGCATGGTGGCATCCTATAGCATGCCGTTCTATGATGACAACAAACGCTTCCTCGGCATTATTTCGTCTGACCTTTCTCTTACTCGACTCTCGAAAATCATCTCTCGTGAGAAGCCCTATCCGCATTCATATTTCATGATGATAGACAGCGAAGGCCGCTACTTCGTCCATCCAGACTCTACCAAGCTCTTCTACCAGACCATCTTTACTGGTGCAGACCTCAGGAGGGAGTCAGACCTCATTGCCTTGGGCTACGACATGACTGCCGGACATCAGGGAGTGATGATTGTGGACATTGAAGGAAAGCACAGCCTCGTCTGCTACCAGCCCGTGCCAGGCACGACGTGGAGCCTTGCCGTCGTATGCCCGGACAGCGACGTGCTGGCTGGCTACCACAAACTCTCATATATCATCATACCGCTGCTCGCTATCGGATTGCTGATCATCCTCCTGTTCATCCACAAGTTCGTGACCGACGCCATCGAACCGATTAACCAACTGCTGGACAAGACGCAGCAGATAGCAGCAGGCAATATGGAAGTCCACATTCCCCAGAGTGAGCGTGAAGATGTCATAGGACAACTGCAGAACTGTTTCGCCACCATGCTTCAGTCGCTCAACTTCCACATGGGCAGCGTGCGCTATACTGCCGAACAGACGCGACAGCGCACTTTGGAACTGGTGCAGACCACCCGTTTGGCTCGTGAAGCCGACCAACAGAAGACGGCTTTCATCCAGAACGTCTCCCACCAGATACGCACCCCGTTGAACATCATCATGGGTTTTGCACAGATACTGGGAGTGGGAGACAAAGGTATATCAAAGGAAGAAATGAAGACCATTACCTCCACCATGGACCAGAACGCAAAGTTGCTGAACCGTCTGGTGTTGATGCTCTACGACAGTTCTGAAACAGGACATTCCGAAGAGCTGAACAGTTTCAAGCACGACGTCGTGTCTTGTAACGACGTAGCTCACGAGGCCATCAGCTATCTCAAACGGCGCTACCCCAACGTTTCCGTTGCTTTCCATACCGAGGTGGACGACGAATTCTGCATCCACACCAGCAACCACTATCTCATGATAAGCCTGCGAGAGCTTCTGTATAATGCCGCCAAGTATTCCGACGGTGAGCATGTGTCGCTCAGCGTCACGGCACAGCCTTGGACATCAGATACAAAATCCCTCCCCACAGTCCGATTCATTGTTCAGGACATCGGGAAGGGAATATCAAAGGAGGATCGCGACCTCATGTTCAAGTTCTTCACCAAGGTTGACGACCTCTCGGAGGGTCTTGGCCTCGGACTGCCTTTAGCCAAGCGTCACGCCATCAATCTGGGCGGCGACCTGACGCTCGATGACAACTATCACGATGGTTGCCGCTTCATCATCGAGCTACCGCTGAACTAAAGTCAGGAATGAAAGCATTTCTTATAGCGTTCTGCCTGACTGCGGATGAGCTCTTCGTCCTCAAAGTAGTTAATCTGCATGGCCTGGCGCACCTCGCTCATGGTCTGGGCAGCAGTCTCTCTCGCGCGCAGCGTACCTTTCTTTAATATATTATAGATTTCAGGAATGTCCTGCTCGAACTCATGACGACGCTGACGGATAGGCTCCAGCATCTCGTTCAGTATCTGGTTCAGGAACTTCTTGCACTTCATGTCGCCCAGTCCGCCACGACGGTAATGATCCTTCAACTCGTCTAAGTTCTGATACTCAGGCCAGTAGTTGGCAAAGTCCTCAGGCTTCGAGAAGGCATCGAGATAGGTAAACACGGCGTTGCCCTCCACGTGGCCGGGGTCGTTCAGGTTCACGTGCTCAGGGTCGGTGTACATCGAGCGCACCTTCTGCCATACCGTATCGGCATCGTCAGACAGGTAGATGCAGTTGCCTAACGACTTCGACATCTTCTCCTTACCGTCCGTACCAGGCAGACGGCGTGCAGTAGCGTTGTCAGGCAGCATGATGTCGGGCTCCACCAGCACGGGGGCGTAAATCTGGTTGAAGCGGCGCACCAGTTCGCGCGTCACCTCCAACATCGGTTCCTGGTCTTCGCCGGCTGGTACCGTAGTAGCCTTGAACAGCGTGATGTCGGCAGCCTGGCTGACGGGATAGCAGAAGAATCCGAGAGGAATGCTCTCACCCTCGAAGCCACGCATCTTCACCTCGGTCTTTACCGTCGGATTGCGCTGTACGCGGCTCACCGACACCAGGTTCATCAGATAGGTGGTCAACTCGGCCAGCTCAGTAATCTGACTCTGAACAAACAGCGTACACTTCTCAGGATCCAGTCCGGCAGAGAGGTAGTCAAGCGCCACCTCAATAATGTTCTGGCGAATCTTCTCAGGGTTGTCGGCATTATCCGTCAGCGCCTGAACGTCGGCCATAAACACAAACATCTTGTCATAGTCGCCAGCGTTCTGCAATTCTACGCGGCGACGCAGCGATCCGATATAGTGACCCAAGTGCAACTTACCTGTTGGACGGTCACCTGTAAGTATAATCTTTCCCATTTTCTTGTTATAATATCTAGTTCTGATTGCAAAAGTACAAAAAAATGAGCAAACCACCAACGATTCGTCCACTTTTTCTTTCATTTTCATATTACAACAGCTAAAGGCACTGTGCAATCGATTTTGCACGGTTTTAAAAAAAAGGTAAGGCGAGAAGAAACAAGATAAAGGGAAAAGTAGTATATTTGCAAAAGAAAATACTAACTCAAGACGTAATATGAAAAGATTATTCCTATTTACAGCTATTTTTATTGCGAACATTTTGACCATGAGTGCAGCGACGAAACAGACGATTACACGTATTGACCCCACTGACTGGTTTGTGGGATTGAAGAACCCTAGAGTGCAGCTGATGGTCTACGGTAAGGGCATCCGCAACACCGAGCAGGTGACGACGGACTACCCAGGAGTCACCATCGAAGACATCGTAAGACTGGATTCACCGAACTATCTGCTGGTATACCTGAACTTAAAGGATGCGAAGCCAGGCACAATGAAACTCACATTCCAAGTGAAGAATGAAAAGGGAAAAATTAAGAGTGAGATAGTGAGCTACCAGCTAAAACAGCGCGAGATGAGCGGTGACAAGCGTCAGGGTTTCGACATCAGCGACGTACTCTACCTGCTAATGCCCGACCGCTTTGCACAGGGAGCCAACCATCAAGCACAGATAAAAGGCATGCACACCTACAAAGAAGACCGCACGGCTCCATCGCTTCGACATGGCGGAGACTTGGAGGGACTGCAGCAGCACCTAGACTACTTCACCGAGCTAGGCGTGACAGCGCTGTGGTTTACGCCTATTCTGGAGAACGACTCACCAGATCAGGGCCAGTGGTCCACCTATCACGGCTACGCCTGCACGGACTACTATCGAGTAGACCCTCGCTTTGGTACCAATGAGCAGTATCGCCAACTGATTGATGCTTGCCACAAGAAAGGCATGAAAGTGGTTATGGACATGATTTTCAACCACTGCGGTTTTGAGCACCCCTGGGTGGCCGACCTACCCTCGAAGGACTGGTTGAACCTGCCAGGATGGTTGGAACAATCGGGAGGTACCAGTGACTCACGTGGCACCGATTTCCTGCAGACCTCGTATAAGTTGACACCCGTATTGGACCCCTACGCCTCAGAGGTGGATATGCGCGAGACTACGGAAGGATGGTTCGTCAGCACCATGCCCGACCTGAACCAGAACAATCCGCACCTGATGCGCTATCTCATCCAGAACAGTATTTGGTGGATAGAGACCGCTGGCATCGACGGTATCCGCATGGACACCTATCCGTATGCCTCCCGTAAGCCGATTGCACAGGGGATGAAGGAACTGGACGAGGAGTATCCCAACTTCAACACTGTGGGCGAG
>JAEEVT010000200.1 GCA_016291005.1 Prevotella sp.
TTGCTTGAAGACTTCAAAATCTATGAAGTGACAGGGCAGATAAAGTTTTATCTCGGCGACGTTGACATCATTGTCAAGGCTCGCGATGTCGTTGGTAATATCATGCAGGAATGGCTCGAAGGTTGGCTTCGAAAGAATGACATCGAATACAAACCAAACGAAAACACGCAGATGCCGCCCGATGTTTTCCTTAACCCAGACGATACGACCGTGGATTTACTGGAGGTCAAAGCTTTCAACTACGAGGCATCTCCGGGCTTCGACATTGCAGACTTCAACGCTTTCCAAACGGAGCTTATACGCGAGCCTTACATGGTGCATACGAAATACCTCATTTTCGGCTATGTAATGCAGGAAGACGGATTCGTTGTCATCAAGAAGATGTGGCTAAAGAATGTTTGGGAGTTGTGCCGCCCGATGGACAACTGGCCACTAAACCTACAGGTCAAGAAAGACGTGGTTCATAAGATTCGCCCCGGCAAGTGGTATGCCGACGGCGAACGAACCAAGTTCCGTCAGTTCGTTTCGCTTGAACACTTCATTTCGGCCATCGACGAAACCGTATATCGCAACCCAGACACGCGCAAGTTTAGCGGTGAGTGGCTGTCGAAGTTCACCAAGAGTTATCAGAAGCATTATGGTATCAAGCTCGACATTCCACGCTGGAGTAGCATCGCCGACGAATATGTGAACAAAAAATAGTAATGGAAAAAAGAAGCGAACAGCAAAGGGTAAATTTGGACATTGCCTATGAACTGGACAAATATCAGGTAATGTTAGAATATGGCAGACTATTTCTTGACCGCGATAAAGCAATCAGAGACAAATACAAATGGATGTCGTATGTGAAGAGCGGTTGTTTGTCAGGAACATTATTAGACACTATTTTTGCAATCATAACTGCTATCATTTCTGTAGAGACTTTTACCAAATGGCTGCCATTTATGTTAGTTGTTCTGCTTTTATTATTAATAACATACATATTCTTTTTATATACGCACCGCAAGGCTATTAGCAAACTCTTAAGCAAAGCTGACATAGTTGAACTGGATGTCCCTCTTAACAACTTGCAGAAATATCTCTATCAGTTGGGCGAATGGATGAAAACTTTAGATAGTCATATTGTGCAAGCGAACAAATTGGTAAGTGAGATTGATAAATCTTTGGCTGTAGCCAAGAGTAACCAAGCTGACGATGTAAATAAGTTAAGCCGTATTTATGGTTCTCTTGATGAAGCCATGGATGCAAGGGCACATGATATAGCCAGCGCAAGATTACAACAGTTCAAACAATACACATATAAATATGAACAAGACTCCCAATCATCGTAGTCAAGTTTCGACCCCAACAAATGTAGTGACTCCTAAGTCAACTCCCAACCAGTCTTCATCTTCATCGAATGGTGGGGGAACTCATGGCCGTGAAGTCCCGACACCAACAACAACTCTGACAAAATAGTTATAAGGGAATAAGAAAAAGGCAGTGCTGAAGAAAGGCACGTCCTTTGACTTCATTTCTGAGAACAACTTCTTGGATGCTTTAGCACCAAGGTGCGATTGTAGTAGCTGAGCTTGCCATAGAGCTGGGCGAGAAGCTGCTGCCTGTCATGCGTCATGTCTATACTTCAACATCCCTGACGCTTCGGTTCCTCAGTACGACAGTATCTTTCATTTCGGCACATCGTGTCGCTCTTCTGTCATTGACGGCTGCGATAGTAGCCTATAATGTAGCTGTCAATCTGAGCACAATCAGGCTAAAGGCGCATAATGCCTGGGTAGCCATTACGACTGCTGCTTCTAAGGCATACGCCGTTGTGGTGACGCATCTCAAAACGGCACACCTTTCCCTGCAGGTGGCGATGGCGCGTCTCTCTGGTAATTGGGCCAGGGAGAATCTGCTGATGGGTGAACTAAAAAAGAACGGCGCTGCCCTGACAAATGTCTATGCGCTTCTTGCCGCCGCTGTCATTGCTGCTGGGGTGGCTATCGTGGCTTCTATCAATAGGCAGAGCAAGGCGCAGAAGATGCTTGCTGACATTGAGAAGGAAGCCCGTGAAAATACGGCAGAGGATGTCAAACGCATTGAAATCCTCAAGACAGTCATCGAGGATGAAACAGCCAGCATACACAACAGGCGCAAGGCTATCGAAGAGCTGCAATCCATCATCCCTGACTACCATGCCAGCCTTACAGATGAAGGCAAGCTGATAGGTCATAATGCTGAGGT
>JAEEVT010000105.1 GCA_016291005.1 Prevotella sp.
TTAAAGAAACAAAAAAATATATCAGCAATAAGTAATGTATAACAAACTTTTTGTACCTTTGCAGCACTCAGTCGAAATGGTATACTTTTGAATTATTTTTTGGTATACTTTTACGTTATCATTTACAGATGATGAAGAACCTGAACTACGTCAACATGTTCAATCATGGCGTAAGTGAGGTACAAGACTTGCTGAAAGAGAACCAAAGCCCAGCAGCCGAGTTCAATGTCAATCTGGTTACTGCATTTAGTGTCATTGTACGTGAACCCAAGGACGATGACACTGCTAATATCCGAAAAGATGACCCAAAAGATGACCCAAAAGAACTATCTGAACGTCAGGAACTTATAATAGGTCTCATTAAAGATAATGACCTAATAACCATCCAACAAATGACCCAAAAGGCAAAAGTCTCTGAAAAGACTATTAAACGCGAGCTTGCAAATCTCCAGGAAAAGGGCATCCTCACTCGCGAGGGTGGTCGTAAAGAAGGTAAATGGGTTATCATTGTCAAATAAGATTGTCCCAAGTATGTCCCAAGTTGTCCTAAGCAAGAATACACGTTAACGGATGAAGGGAAAGAGCTTATAAAATCTTAATAGTACCTTATTTGTACCACGGATTTGTAACTTACTGATATACAGCATCGGTGAATTTCGAGGAGGTGAAGTAAGTAATTACTAATAGATAATTAAGAAAAGCGCGTAGCTCTGATGAGTTACGCGCTTTTCTATTAACTCATTACCAACCTGGGGGCAGCACGATATTCTCCACGTCGTGAGCCTTTTCGAACAGCGGAGAGATTTCATCATCCGTGAATCCTGCAATGCCGCAACCGATTCGGGTGACGAGGAACGTCAGATCCTGGTGCTCCTTGGCGAATGCGATAAATTCGTCCACGTAGGGCTTGATGGTTTCCACCCCACCCTGCATCGTTGGGATGGCATAGCTCTGGCCTTGCAAGCCGACGCCCTGGCCCATGATGGCCCCAAACTTGCGGTAGGCGATATAGGCCGCCCCGCCGCCATGCATACCCTTCAGGTTACTGCCGAACACAAAGATCTCGTTCGGCTGGAGTTCCGTGATAAACTCCGGTGTAGTACGTTTTGTTTCCATAACCATATCCTCGCAAATAGAAAAATCCATATCCTCGTGTGCCATCGGCGCAGGCATTGCTGCCTCGCAAGTACGGGCTGCACCCATCGAGGCCTCTCGACTGGCAAAGATGCGTTCGTCCATCACCTCCGGCATATCCAAATCCATATCAAAGTTCTTCTTGAAGTACGGTACAATAATGCGCTCCTTCAGTTTGTTAAATTTCTGAGAGATGGCCGACGGCGTCATCCCCAACTCTGCCGCAATCTCCTTACCCTTGAATCCGCGAAGCAGCAGCATGTCGATTATCAGCCGCTCGTCACGGCTCAGCGGTGCATGGTCGCACACGTCCTCCACCATGCGGTTAAACTGTAGGCGCAGGTCGCTGGTCACGTCGAACGACATCAGATAGTCCTCGAACGTGATGCTGCCGTACTCCTTACGATACCATTTCAGCGCGTCGAGCACCACATAACGGAATCCGTTGATGAGCCATGTGCGCAGACTTACATTTGGCGAATGATCCTCCAGCGGTTTCCAGTCGTGCTCCATCAAGTAGAGCGCATACTGGTGGGCCAGCGACATGAAGTCCAGGTTCTGCTTCCCACTCAACTGATAGCGCTTGTCGAATATCTGGTAGCCCACATGGCAATACCCGTAGAAATACTCACGGATAATCGTCTCTTTGCCCTTGCGGAATCCCCGCAAAATCTCCTCGTCCGACAGTCGCTGATAGAACATACTCATAAATTTTTCTGCAAAAATACAAAAAAAATGCGACTCACGCTTAATTTTTTCCGAAAAGATTCTTTAAAGAGATAAAGACATGTCTAAAAAGAGTATTCACCATTTCAAAAGTTACGATTATGAAAAAGAATGATGTTAAGAACAAGAAGCAGACTAAGACACAGGCAAAGCGCGTCCACAACCTGATTATAGTCGATGAGAGCGGTTCGATGTCCGTCATCCGCAAGCAGGCCTTCGCCGGAATGAACGAAACCCTCCAGACCGTCCGCCAGATGCAAAGTAAGTTCCCCGACCAGGAGCAGCGCGTCACACTTATCACTTTCGATAGTGACCACACCAAGATTCACTACGACAACACGCCCGCCACCCAGACCAAGGACCTCGCGTGGAATGCTTATAACCCCAGTGCCGCTACCCCACTCTATGATGCCATCGGAAAAGGCATCTCCATGGTTAACGCCCAGATAGAAGATGGAGATAATGTTCTGGTGACGATTATCACCGACGGCGAGGAGAACAGCAGCGAGGAATGGACGCTGAAAATGGTTCGCACGATGATTGAGAAACTCAAGAAACAGCACTGGACCTTCACGCTGATAGGCACCGATGCCCTTGATGTCGAGAGTATGGCCCACTCCTTCGCCATCGAGGAACACATGGAGTTCCAGCAGACTGAGGCAGGCACCCGTGCCATGTTTGCCCGCGAACGCCGCAGCCGCGAACGTTACAACTGTTGTGTCGCTGAAGCCGCCCCCATGCCTACAGGTTCGTTCTTCAGTGAAGAAGAGAACTAAGAAGGAAGAGGATGTGTCATCATTGGCACATCTTCTTTTTATTTAGGTTATTTTGGGCTTTCTCTTGTTTTATTTAAATATAAATCGTATATTTGCACCATCGATGAAAATAATAATAACTCTCATAGTAGCAATCACGATGATAAATTGTTGTAACGGACAAGTAAGGGAGCCGGTGGTTAGACCAGCGACTCAGGCAAACCGTTTCTATACGGGCAATCCCGAGGAACTGAGAACGGAGATCGACAGTCTGCTGGCGCTTCATGGCGGCAGGGCATCATATAATAATAAGGTAGCGGCGCTCATCGTGCCTCATGCTGGCTATTACTACTCGGGCAATGTAGCGGCTTCTGCCTATATGACTCTTGACACCAAGAAGCCGTACAAGCGCATCTTCCTGCTGGGACCCAGTCACCACGAATGGCTCGACGGAGCCTCGGTGAATACGGAGGCCGACTACTACGCTACACCATTAGGCCAGGTGAAGGTTGACCATGAAACGGCAGTCAAACTGACGGAGGACAGCGTGTTCGCCTATCACCCTGGAGCACACGACAGGGAGCATTGTCTCGAGGTGCAGCTGCCCTTCCTGCAACGTAGGCTGGGCGACGTTCCGCCCATCGTCCCCGTCGTCATCAGTACTAACGACTATCAGAAGCTACAACATATAGCAAAGGTGCTAAAGCCGTATTTCACCGACGAGAACCTCTTCATCATCAGCAGCGACTTCTCGCACTATCCCTCGTATGTGGATGCTTGCGAGGCAGATGCGCTAACGGGTAAAGCCATTGAGACAGGCGACGTGGAACGGTTTATTGCCACCATCAACGCCAATGCCCGCAGCGGTAAGCGTAACCTGCAGACAAGTGCCTGCGGCGAGTTTGCCATCATCACGCTGCTGATGATGCTCAATGGCCAATACGAGGTCAAGCATTTGATGTATCAGAACTCTGGGGATGCTGACGGTCACGATCTTTCCCGTGTTGTGGGCTATCACGCTTTCGCTTTCCTGCATCATGAAACAGGGTTCACCCTTACCAATGCCGACAAGCAACTGTTGAAGGAGATTGCCCTTAACAGCATAAGGGACTCCCTCGATGGCAAACCCATTGGTAATATCCCACCTCTGACCTCTCACCAGTCACCTCTAAAACAGAAGTGCGGAGCATTCGTGTCGCTCCACAAACACGGTCGTTTACGTGGCTGCATAGGCCACTTCGGCGAGGATTATCCCCTTTATGAGATAGTGGCCGAGATGGCCCGCGCTGCAGCCTTTGAGGACCCACGCTTCATACCTGTCCAGCGTGTGGAGCTTGACGACATTGACATTGAGATCTCCGTACTCACCCCCATGCGGCGCATACAGAGCATTGACGAGTTCGAATTGCATCGGCACGGCATTTATATCCGCCGAGGAAACCGTAGCGGGACATTCCTGCCACAAGTGGCCGACGAGGTGAACTGGACCAAGGAAGAGTTCTTAGGTCACTGTGCCCAGGACAAGGCAGGTATCGGATGGGACGGTTGGAAGGACGCAGAACTCTACGTTTACGAGGCAATAGTATTTTGATGATTGAGTGCAGGTATTATCAGAAGTTGGATGACGGACGGGTGGAGTGTCAGCTCTGTCCCCATCACTGTCGCATTGCCGATGGTAAGACTGGACTTTGCCGTAGCCGCCGCAATCTTCAGGGCACACTCGTCAGCGAGGTCTATGCCAAGCCCTGCGCATTAGCCATTGACCCCATCGAGAAGAAGCCACTCAACTACTTTCATCCTGGCACCACGTGCTTCTCACTGGCCTGCACAGGCTGCAATTTCCGTTGTCTGAACTGTCAGAATCATGACATCTCGCAGGTTTCACCCTCAGAGGTTCCTCATTACGAACTGCAGCCCGAAGAAGTCGTTGCCCTCTGCCAGAAACACCATTGCCCAGGCATTGCCTACACTTACACCGAACCCCTCACCTATATCGAGTACATCACCGACTGTGCCCGTCTGGCCCACAAAGCAGGTTTTTGGAACATCCTCGTAACAGCCGGCTACGTCTGCCAAGAACCGCTAAGCGACCTCCTACCCTACCTTGATGCAGCCAACATCGACCTGAAGTCATTCAGCGACGACATCTATAGCCATGTCAGCGGAGGCCATCTGCAACCCGTACTCGACACCATCCTTGCTATGAAGCAAGCAGGCGTCTGGATAGAACTCACCAACCTCATCATCCCAGGCGTCAACGATGACATGCAGATGATTCATCGGATGTGCCGTTGGCTCAAGGAGAACGACCTCGCTGAAGTACCACTCCACTTCACCCGTTTCTATCCCCGCTTCAAGATGAGCGACCTACCACCCACACCCTTGCAAACGCTTAGAGCTGCAAGGTTAACAGCCGAAGAGGAAGGCATCAAGCACATTCTATGACTGCTCCCCCTAAAACTACAGCCATAAAGATAAACCTCCTAATACGCTGGATGTATCATTTTTCTGACCTTTTCCTTTGCCGTTTCACGGATTATTCGTATATTTGCCGACGGAAACAAACCAAGAGCTTATGACCACAGAACAAATGACACAGCAGATAGCCGACTATTTCAAGACGCAACCCGTCCTGAAAGCATGGCTCTTTGGCTCCTTCGCCCGTGGCGAACAACGAGAAGATTCAGATATAGACCTTCTTATCCTGCCAGACAAATCCCAGCATTTCAGTCTGTTTACCCTCAGTGGCATTTACGAGGACCTAAAGGATTTACTGGGTTGCGAGGTAGATTTAATAACTGAAGGAGGCTTGATGCCTTTCGCCCGCGAAAGTGCTGACCACGATAAAATACTGATATATGAGAGAGCCGCGTAACGATCCCAAACGCCTCAAGGATATCCTACAGGCAATAGACACGATATTCAAGTATGTGGATAATCGTGACATGAAGTCTTTCCTTGCTGATAAAAAATCATATCATGCTGTCATCTATAACATTATGATTATGGGCGAGGCAGCCAACATGCTTACTTTTGAATTCCGCGAAGCTCATCCAAAGACTCAGTGGAAGCAAATCACAAACATGCGAAACTTCCTGATACACGGTTATCATAACGTGGAGGAAGATTTGGTATGGGAAGCTATTTCTGTCGATTTAGCACCCATTCGCGAACAGATGGTAATGTATTTAGAGGAGCTTAAAGAGCTTAATGATAATGTGTAACCCTTTAAAACTGCAAATGCCTATGGGCTGAGAGAGATAATGAAATAAAATAGACATATAGGATTTGAATATCCGCTTTTAGATTCTTGTCATTCGAAATTCGCCAAATTTCAATCATTGTTTCAAGAACTGAAGTAGGAGTTCACGCTGAAAGGCGTGGACATTACTCGTTTAGGGAACATGGGCGTTTGGCGATGCCTCGAATGACGTAGACGAAGTAATTTGTCCACGTTTTTATTATGAGTATTTTCAAACAAACCTATATTTTTAAACTTAAAACAACAATTATGAAAAAACAACTTTTATTATTCTTTCTGTTGCTGCTGCCGCTGGTGGCCAGCGCAGACGACAGCGGCTCATGTGGCAGCAACGTCAATTACACCTATGTGGAAGCCACACACACCCTGACCATTTCCGGTTCAGGACCGATGAAAGACTATTATGATACTAATACACCTTGGTATAATTATCGGCAATACATCAAGTCGGTATTCATATTAAATGGCGTAACGAGCATTGGAAATTATGCGTTCTCTGGCTGTTCTGGCCTGACATCGGTCACCATACCCAATAGTGTGACGAGCATTGGAAGTCAGGCGTTCGCTTTTTGTCGTGGCCTGACCTCGGTCACCATACCAAATAGTGTGACAGAAATCGGAGAGGAAGCATTTTCCGGATGTAGTTATCTTGCAACACTCACTCTTCCCGAAGACATCAAGGTCATTAAAAAGGGGACTTTCAAGAATTGCGCTATTAAAAGCATAGTCATTCCGGCGAAGGTGGAATTCATCTACGCAGAGGCTTTTGATTGCAATGGGACACAAGAAGTGAAAGTTCTTGCGGAGAAGCCTCCCTTTGCCTATGACAACACTTTCCGTAACTATAACATCCCGCTCTATGTACCAAAAGAGTCCATCAACGATTACCAGTCGACGAATCCGTGGAGTAAGTTCTCGTCGCTGAAGACACTTTCTGGCGAAGATGCTGACATGAAGTGCAAGACGCCCACCATCAGCTATACGAAAGGCAGGCTGACCTTCAGCTGTGAGACGGAGGGCGTGGAATACAAGACCAGCATCACGGACACAGACATCAAAGATTACACGGGCTCGTCCATTCAGCTCAGCGTCACCTATACTGTCAAGGTCTACGCCACGAAGTCGAGCTACCAAAACTCCGACGTGGCTACAGCAACACTCTGCTGGATAGATGTAGATCCCAAAACAGAAGGTATCACAACAGGTACTTCTCATATTCCCGCTAAAGCGGTACTGATTCAGAGCCAGGGCGGCATGCTGACGGTTCAGGGTGCAGACGACGGCACGAAGATTGGTGTGTACAACATCAATGGCACTTTGGCTTGTGAGGGCATAAGCCGTAATGGCTGTGCGACGGTTAATACCAACCTCCAGCCCGGCAGCGTGGCTATTATAAAGATAGGTGACAGGAGCGTCAAGGTCGTGGTGAAGTGAGCTCCGCAACCGTTCAAATAAAAACAAAGCCGTTGGTCGAGCACCTGCGGCTTTCGTTTTTCTAATAGGTTGGTGCTCCTGTGAAGCTGGAACCTGCCTTTTTTCTGTTTCTTGACAACGGAAATTGGGGGAGGATTGTTTCTCCACGGTGAGGGCTGTGGCGGTGGTTCTGAAATGATTTTACATTAGACTTTTTTAATGAAAAATTGTCTCTGGCGGTTGTGGGAAATGATCCGGATTTTTCTTACCTTTGCAGTTCATTTCGCAAATAAAAACCACACTATAGATATATGAAAGAGAGCATCAATACTGAAGAAATGATGGCGGCGGCAGAGGAGGCATGCCGCCAGTTGGAGCGTGAACAGGAGGAGTTGGAGGATCGGGCCAGGGAACTGAAAATGCGACTGCAGGTGGCGGATGCCACAAAGGAGTTGCTCAGTGAGATTGACCGGCTAAAGGCTGACAACGAGACTCTGCAGACGGAGATTGAGGAACTGAACCAGCAGTTGCAGGAGAAGGACATCCAGCTGAAGGAGTTGGGCAAGCTGTCGGCTGGTGTTGCCAAGAAGTCGTCACAGGATAATGTGTCGAAGGCCTTGCGCATCTACCTGAACACGTCGAAACGCAAGACGCTAAGCAAGCGCGAGGCTGCCAAGACGGTTTTCCTGGAGTTGATAGCCGCGGCCAAGCTGGAGGTTCCTGAGGACATCATGGAGCTGCTGAACCACTTCGACGACGAACAGATTGTAGAGTCCTCGCAGGTGTCGACGACTGGCAATGTGACCGACGACATGTCTGTACTGTTTGCTGCCGAGGCGCAGGTGTTGTGGCAGCGGCTGAGGGATGCTGGCTTCATCGTTGCCGACGGCTACGCTTTGGCTGAGGGCGTGTCGGCCAACCAGGCTGCCTACATCGCCGACCGCATGGCCGAGCGATTACAGATTAAGAAGAAGTGGAAGCTGTTTCAGCAACTATGGGGCATTCCCAATCTGGCTCAGTTGGCAGGCTCGTGGCAGCAGACTGGCAAGTTACCGCCCGATGCACGCCGAATAGACAACCTCTTGAAATAGCCCATAAACAGGGCGTTTGCGGTCTTATATAAGTCTTATAGTAAGTCTTATATAAGACCTTTTTCTTTGCCCTTTTCCTTACCTTTGCAGCACCAATCAACGGGAAAAATGGTCAAGCGTTGGACCGTAGGCCAGTCTCACTTTCCGGTTGTGCGGAGGGTCCCTCGTGTGAGACCGAGGGTTTTCCCGAAAGCAAGAAAAACAATGAAAAAGGTATTTAACCGCAACACCCATCTGGGCGTGAACGTAAAGACAATGCTTCGTAGTGAGAATGTGATGAAGACAGGTAAGGACTATCAGGGCGTTTTAAGGCGTGACGTGGAGTGTGACGAGTTCCATTGGGACGAGCACTTCACCTTCGTGGAAACGCTGTCCTGGAGCATGAAGCGCAACCCGCGCGTCTTCAACGGCAAGTTCATCTCCGTGACCCGCCAGGACGACGGCAGCCTCAGACCGAACTTCAAGCCGATGAAGGTTGGCGAGGACTTCAGCGTCGAGCGCTACGCCCTCGGAGTCTACAACGAACTTTGCATGGCGCTGGGGGGCCTCGTAGAGGAAGAGTCGGTAACTGAGTAACTAACCACGAGCGATGTGTTCCAGTTCCAGTTGTTCCAGTTAAAAAACAAGGAACAAACACCCCTTCTATATCATTCATAACTAACTAATATATAGATAGTTATATAGATATGAAGGGAAATGGAACTGCCAAAAAAGTAACTGGAACAACTGGAACTGGAACACAAGGCCTAAAATTTATCATTTAAGTTTCACCTAAAAAGCAGAATATCAATGAGATACGATATAAGTAAAGCGACTGCGCCCGCTATGCCGAACCTCGGCAAAGGCACAGAATGTGTTCGATTACTGCTCTCACAGACGTCAAAAGACATGCACGAGCCCCTGGTTCCGATGCTTTTCCCCGTACTTGGCGCTCACATTAGCGGTGCGGAATTTCAGTACCCTGACCTCACTTGGAAGGAGCCAACGGGCATGATGGCCAATCTCGTGGGCGATTCGGGCTGTAACAAGGGGCAATTGTCCAACCTTGTGGAGGCTATTTGTCGCGACTTCCGACAGCACGACGACGCTGAGTTGAAGAAGTTGGTGGAATGGTCTAAACAGGTGAAGTCGAAAGCCAGTACAAAGGAGAAGCCTGTTCGTCCCGATGTAGCTTTCTACTTCCCGCCATCAGACACCACCCGTCCCGCATTCCTTCAAAACGCGATGGCACTTGAGGCTCAGGGCGGCAGAACGCAGTACCTGAACATGCCCGAGGTGGAAATGGCCGACGGCTTGTGTGGAGGTCACAAGCAAGTGTCGCATATGCTGCGTAACATTTACGACCGTCAGCGTGCGGGAGCCCTCAGAGCTACGGCTGATGGCGTAACGGGAAACCCGATCCTTCGCACCAACCTGACTCTTTCGGCAACGCCTTCTGCTGCTCGCAAGTTCTACAAGTACGACCTGTTCAACGGCACCTTCGGGCGTATGGTCTTCTCCTATAAGGCGCGCACCAGCCGCGACGGACGCATACCACGACAGGGCAAGTACAGCGACGAGTTCTATCAGAAGTTGGATGAGTACCTGACACGGCTCGACATCTGCAAAGGACGCTTCATCATCCGTCCGCTGAACAAGTTGGCAGACAAGCTGGCTCAGGACATGGCCTCGCTGGCCGACCTGGTGGACGACGATGTGCTGTGGGACTGTTCCAAGCGTGCCTTAGTCTCGGCTTGGAAGGCGGGGTGCATCCTCTGGGTGCTCAACAATCAGACGTGGACTCGTTCGATGGCCGACGTGGTGGAATGGCTGGTTTATTGCGACCTTTGGAGCAAGATGCAGCTGTTTGCCGACCTGCTGGGCAAGGATGCCGACACGATGAGTGAGGTTCAGCGTCATGGCCCGAAAAACATGCTGGATGACCTGCCCGACACGTTTAATGAGGCGCAGCTGGAGGCGCTCCGAGTGAGTCTTGGGAAGAGCAAGGAGGGCACCAACGGTCAGCTGCGCAAATGGCTCTTCCGCAAGTTCATCACCTACTCTAACCAGACCGGTCTCTACACCAAGACCCCGGAGTACCTGAAGAAGTCTGATGTCTGATGTAAGATGTAAGAATTCTCTAATTCTCAAATTCTTGACAAAGACAATCATGGAAAAGTATGAACTTCAAAAGCTCCGTGACCTCCCTATCGAGGGGGTCGCAGAGCGACTTGGACTCCAAGTCTCGCGACACAAGAGCCTCTGCCCCTTCCACGACGACCATCACGCCAGCCTGTCGTTTCGTGTCAGTAAGAACACCTTCCGATGCTTCGTCTGCGGAGCCTCAGGCGGACCTATCGACTTGGTCATGCGGTTTCTGAACAAGGGTTTCCGTGAGGCTTGTAGTTGGCTGGCAGACGAGCATAACATTATCCTCAACGAATGGAAGCCGCAAGAGCAAACCACTCCCCTCCCTCACAGGGAGGGGCTGGGGGTGAGTCTTTACGAGCGCTTCTTCGAACACCCGTGGCTCAACGAGGAGGCTCGGAAGTTCCTCTTTGATGAGCGCCGCCTTGATCCTCGTGTCGTGCGCTGGTGCCGCCTCACCTCATGGAAAGACAAGCAAGGAGTGCCTTGGCTACAGACACCATATTATAATAAGGAAGGCCGCCTCGTGGGCGTCCAGAACCGCAACCTGATACGCGGCGCCACGCCCCGATTTCGCTTCCCGCAAGGCTCCAAGTGCGGCATCTACAACCTCCCCGTGCTCAACCTGTTGAAGAATGGCGAGGAACTCTACATCGCTGAGGGCTGTAGCGACTGCTGGAGTCTCCTCTCCGCAGGCCACAAAGCCATCGCCATACCCTCGGCAACGCTCCTCACCAGGCACGACGTCGAACTCCTGTCTTCGTTATCCTCGTCGTTATCGTTGTCCTTCCACATGTACCCTGACCGCGACGAGCCCGGCGAACGCCTCTTCCTCCAGCTCCAGCGTGTCCTGCCCTCGCTCCAGCACCACCACCTGCCCCCAGACTGCAAGGACTTCAGCGACTACTACGTCAAATTGAAAACTAAAGGTTAAAGATTAGAAATTGACGCTTTATGATTAAAACCCGAAAGTGCCGTAACAACCTCCAAAAATTGCGGCACTTTCCGTCAGAAATCATCTGGAAAAGTTGCAGAAATCACGGCAACTTCTGGAGGAAATCACGGCAACTTCTGGAGGAAATCACCGCAACTTCTGGAGAAAATCTACGCTGTTTCTGACGAAAAAGTACACAAAAAGTACACAAAAAGTACACAAAAAGATTGCAACGCCACACTTCGATCTTTAGTCGAAGAACCGCATTCTATGCTAAATTCCAAACATTAATTGATATTTAACTATATTTTTAACATTTCGCAGAATAGGCAATTTCTTTGTTAGTCCGATAGACATAATCAGGGTTATATTTCACTCTATCTCTGACCATTGCTACGAGTGCATGCAGCATCTTGTTCTTGATATTGTTATGCACTAGCAGAGGATGTTTGCCACGCTCTATAAGACGTTGATAGTAAATATGAACGTTCATGTCAAACTTGATTGCGGCCAGTGCTGCTTGCGAGAGCAAGGACTTAATCATCCTGTTGGCAAAAGGACTGACCTGAGGCCTGCTGTTGACGCTAGTGCCCGATTGTCGTCCGAATGGAG
>JAEEVT010000106.1 GCA_016291005.1 Prevotella sp.
CAAAAGTGTAAACCGAAGCAGGAATAAAGTCATAAACTGACAACCTGTATAGGAATAAAAACAATGAAGTGTAAACCAAGTTAGGAATAACAAACAATACTGTCAACCAAATTCAGTACACTACAAGCTGAGGAAAGCCTAAGGATAAGCTAAAGAAAGCCTAAGGATAAGCTAAAGAAATCCTAAGGATAACCGACGGAAATCCTAAAGATTATCATATAAAAGGTTTCGACTTACTGTCACGGGGGACATTAGGACATTAGGACAATAGGGACATTAAGCTTGTTTTTCAGTCGATTTTCAGCTTTTTATCCGATCTTCAGGCAGACCGTCAGCTGCGCGACACCTGAAGGCCTTTTTTCGAGAGCGTCATCTCAACAAAGCGGGCGTTGGCGTTGGGGTGCGCGGCGGTCAGTGTCTGACGGATGCGTGCAGCGGCCTCGGGGTCTTTAGCCACCATATAGAGGTAGCCGCCGCCACCGGCACCTGGGAGCTTGTAGCCCAGACAGAGGTCATCGACGAGTTCGGTAATGCGGCGTACGGCATCGGGATTGGTGCCGCTGTCGATGAGCTGGTTCTGTTGCCACGTCTTGCGGATGAGACGGCCCATCTCGCTGAACTGCTGGCGCTGGATGGCCTCATACATATCCAGGGCATGCGACTTCATGGCGCGCAACTGGCGCAGTTCGCCACCGTGGTTCAGGAACATGCGACGCACGATCTCTGCGAGAATGGTCTTTGCCGTCCGCGTGATGCCCGTATAATATAATAGGTGGCACTGCTGATATTCCGGCAGCGTAAACACGTCGTCGGGCAACCAGCGCACCAAGGGATCCTGACAGAAGCCGCGCTGAGTCTCTAAGAGTTTCACGCCGCCCAGGACGCCACCAAACTGATCCTGCCAGCCGCCGCCCGTAGTCAGCAGCTGCTCCAACACTAACGTGCGCCTGCCAATCTCGTTCTTGTCCCAAGCCAGTCCACAGAAGTCGCCCACTGCTCCGAGCACCGTCGAGGCAAGGATGCTGCTGGTGCCCAGTCCGCTGCCTGCCGGAACAGCCGAAAGCAGCGTCAGCTCAATGCCGGCGCCGAAGTCCTCCAACTGAGCCTTGAGCGACGGATAAGTCTCCTGAGAGAACTGTGGCAGGAAGCCGGCCAGTGCCAGTGCCGCCTTGGGGATTGAGAACGGCGAGCCCACCTTGTTGTATTCTGCCAACTGCTCGTAGGTCTCAATGACCTCCATAGCACCGAGGTCAATGCTGCGCAGAATGATGTGAGGCTGTTTACAGGGTTTGATGTAAGTCTGCAAAGGAGGCTGTCCGTTCAGTTCGATAGCGATGTTCACCACCGAGCCTCCCTCCATCAGGCAATAGGGCGGCGTGTCCGTCCAGCCACCGGCAAGGTCGATACGTACAGGGGAACGGCTCCAGACAATCTGGTCGAAGCAGGGACTCACCCTCAGCAGAAGACTCTCCCCCAGCCCCTCCCTGTGAGGGAGGGGAGTAGTATGTCCCTGCTCTTGAGAGTAATCACTCCCCTCCCTCACAGGGAGAAGACCCTCGCGCAGGAGTGAGAACGCCAAGTCGCTATTGCCACGGAACATGGCATCGTGGATGCGTGTCATGAGCGGGGCATCGTCAGGGACAGGCTCTGGCATGGGCAGCTGCATCTCTTGGAACTCGCGAGCGGCATCGTCCAAGTCCAGCTGGTAAAACACCGAGTGCTGCCAGTTCTTAGCCAATGCAGGCCAATTCTGTTTGCGGAAGTTACGGCGCTGTTCGAAGAGGCGCCGTAAGTTGGCTCGTTCAGCCAAGGCATTGCTATCGACGGCCTCATCGATGCGGTAGCGGCGCACCTCGTAGTCCTTGTCGCCCACAGGCACCACATCGATACACTCGCCTGGCTCCAAGGATATCTCCCAATCGTTCTCAGGCACGCCTGTAACAATGTTGTCATGGGTCAGCGTCCACTTCGGACCTATGTAGCTGTTCTCTATCCAGATGTTGTAGTTCTGCTCGGTGAAGCGATAGTGCATCACGGCATTCTGCGTAAAGATGCTGGGATGCGGCTTGCGGTCGTTGTGCATGATGTCACGCTGGTCGTTGACGATGTTCTGGATGGCAACCGTCGAGGAAATCATCTCCCTTGAGGTACCGAAATGATAGAACTCGCCGCCAGGCAGCGGTAGGATGGCCACGGACAACTCACGCAGTTCAGAGTCGTCAGTGGTGGGGTCTGTCCCCAGGGCACAGCCAAAGTCTGAGTAGAGGTCGTAGGAACCCAGCCCGATTCCCTCGGAAGAGGTCTGTTGGGAAGCAGCCTCTCTTGATTTTTTCTCCAGCAGGCTGACGGCACGGTCGCTAAGCATCCAGATGCCAATGTCAGTCAGGTAGTAGTGGTCTTTGAGGAGAGTAGTGAGCGTTTCCGTAGAAGGCTTCTGCAGCATCTGCTTCAGTACGCCGGGCGTACGGCGGTCACTGACAAAGACGCCGTGGTTCTTGGCTATGGAAGCGTCAAGCCACAAACCATAGCACACCACGTCGGCATCGGGAATCTGGCCAATGCGTTCTGCGGCACGGATATAGATGTCGCCACTGACAATCATCGTCGTCAGGCGCTTCGGTGCCAGCTCCATCATGTGCTCATAGAGCGGCAGCTGGAGGTCAAGCAGCGTCTGTGACAGTCGCTGGCCACGCTCCCAGCGAAAGACGGGAATGGGTGTCAGAATCTTGCCGCTGACAGCGTAGGCAGGCAAGCGCCGGCTCTGTCCGCCAGCATGCAGGATGATGCAGCGCTCCTGGTTCAGCCAGTCATGAGCCTCCTGGAGCAGCCAGACTGTACCTCCACCTGAGCCAAGACGGTGGCCGATAGGGTCACAGGAACAGAAGAATTCTTCACGTGGCAAACCCGTCACGTCGTGGAAGCTCTCCACAAGATTCGGCGGCAGAGATAACAACTTTTTCATACTCTATTCTACGCAATTTTGGTGCAAAAATACTAAATATTTCACAATTAACTCTTCTTTTCAGAAGAAAAATTGTGGCGTTTCAATCATAATTCATAATAATTGTCTATCTTTGCAGACAAATTACGATTTACAAACTATGAAACTACTTGACAGCAAAACATTTTCCATCAGTAACAGCAATGGCTATCTGATATCCATCATCCTGTTGACAGCATGCTTTGCCCTATGGGGCTTTGCCAATAATGTCACGACGCCCATGGTGGCTGCCTTCTCAAAAATCTTCCGCATCAGCACCACAGAGGCAACCCTGGTGCCTATTGCCTTCAACTTAGGCTACTTCTGTATGGCCTTCCCCGCCGCACTGTTCATCCAGCGCTACTCGTTCAAGTGGGGTGCCATGACTGGTTTGGGACTCTATGCCCTCGGAGCCCTGCTCTTCCTGCCGGCAAAGGCTTTTGGCGTATTCCCGCCATTCCTGCTGTCGTACTTCATCTTGACGTGCGGTCTGTCGTTCTTAGAAACCAGCTGCAACCCCTATATCTATTGCATGGGCAGCGAACAGACCAGCATCCAACGTCTGAACTCGGCGCAGGCTTTCAATGCCTTGGGTTCGTTAGCCGGTATGCTGGTAGCCATGGCAGTCCACTCCGAACTGAGTCCCGTAGACACTCACGCCCGCCAGCAATTGCCGATACAACAGTTCAACATCATCAAGGACTACGACCTCAACATACTCATCCAGCCCTATATCCTGATTGCAGCCTTAGTGGTGTTGCTGTTGGTCATCATGTGGTTTACCAAAATGCCTAAGATTGAGACCGCCGAGACTAACAAGGCGCCGATGGCCATCCTGCAGGAACTGCTTCACCGCCGCAATTACCGCGAGGGTGTGCTGGCTGAGTTCTTCTATGTTGCCGCACAGGTTGGATGCTGGACGTTCATCATCCAGTACGGCACGCGTATCTTTGTCGCTGAGGGAATGACGGAGCAGGCCGCAGAAATATTGTCCCAGAAATATAACATCGCAGCCATGGCGTTCTTTGCCTGTAGCCGTTTCATCTGCACATGGCTCATGCAATGGTTCGCTCCAGAGCGACTGCTGTCAGTCATGGCCATCCTGGGCATCACGGCTCTCGTTGGCACCATCTTCTTTACAGACCGTAACGGCCTCTATTGTCTGGTAGCCGTCAGCATCTGTCTGTCGCTGATGTTCCCCACCATCTATGGCCTTGCGCTGCGCGGAATCGGGCAGAACATCAAGATTGCCGGTGCCGGACTGATCATGGCCATCCTGGGTGGTTCGTTGTTCCCACCCATTCAGGCTGCCATCATCCAGAGCAATATCGCCATCTTAGGCCTGCCCAGCACGAACCTGTCGTTTATTCTCCCGATGATTTGTCTGGGACTGGTTGGGTGGTATGGCCATCGCGCTTACGTACGGCGCGCCATACTAAAAGCAGAAGAATAAGCAGCAGCACGGCGTAGGCCACATAGGCCACCGTCTCTGTACGGTCCAGCGTCTTGGGGAAGAAGCTCAGCACGACTTCGTGCTTACCGGGCTTCACCTGCAAGGCACGCAGCACATAGTCAACCCTGCCCAAGGACTGTTCCACACCATCCACCGTAGCTGTCCAGCCAGGATAGTAAATCTCCGAGAACACCACAACGCCGCCTTTGTCGGAGTTCACCTCGTAGGTGAGCTGATTCGGCTCATACTGTTTCAATACGACGCGGCTCAGCGTGTCCTGAGCAACGCTTTCACCCAGCACTTCACGGAACTGTTTGTCAGCTACGGCCTCATGGCGCAAAGGCAGTTGTCCCGTCATGTCCAGCTCCTGGTTGGCATTGTCGGCATAGTGAACCTTGTCCACAAACCATGCATTGCCGTAGGTGTAGGGATTCTCCAAAGGAACAGTCTGTCCACCCTGCAAGGGCAGGATGAAGTATTTGGTGTTCAGCATGTTCAGCACGGGATAGATGCTGTCGCCATTCACCTGCGTCATGTCACCGCCAGACTTGCTGATGGCATCGTAGAGCGCACTGATTTCCGGTGAGATGTGGGCATCGATGAGTTCCTGATAGCGGCGTAGCTTGGCAGCATGGTAACCGCCAACGCTCTTCAGATAGTATGACGTCTCGTTTTCGTTGAAGGTTGACGTAGCGAGGTTTAACGTGCGGAAGTCGGGCGTCTTGTCCTGCAGGATATGGTCGATGGCTGCCGACTTTGGCATAGGTTCCTCGCGAACGCTCTGCGACACGAAGAGTCCATCGTTCAGGTAACGCTTGTTCACTGACCACATATCCACCAGACACAGCACAGCCATAGCCCCTACTGCCAACTCAGCACGCAACTTCTGGAAGTGATAGAGCAGCAGCAGCGCCGTTCCCACGACAATGATCCAGAACGAGCGCCAGCAGTCGGCCGTAAACATGGCAACGCGCATCTCGGTAAGGTTCTGAACCAATGGTGCCAACTGCTCAGCGGGAATCTGACTCATAGCCTGCATCTCGCTGGCGCTGATAAAGCTGGAGAAGAAGAACTTCGGCATCACGCCGAACAATCCACAAACGCCAGCGGTGAGGGCAAAGGAAAGACTCACCCCCAGCCCCTCCCTGCGAGGGAGGGGAGTAGATTGTCTATTCCCTTGAGAGTGACCACTCCCCTCCCTCGCAGGGAGGGGTTGGGGGTGGGTCCCCTCTATCCACTGTTTCAGCGCCATCATGGCCAACAGGGGGATGGTAAACTCGGCAATGACAAGGATGGAAGATACGGTGCGGAACTTGGCATACATCGGCATGTAGTCGATGAAGATGTCGGTGAAGGGCATAAAGTTACGGCCCCACGACAGGAGAACTGAGAGGATGGTGACCGCCAAGAGTGCCCACTTCATGGGTCCCTTGACAATGAACAGTCCCAGGATGAACAACATCATCACGAAGGCACCCACATAGACAGGTCCCATCGTCATGGGCTGGTCACCCCAATACTGACCTATCTGACGGTAAATCTCGGCATACTCAGGAGCAGCATGCTTCATAGCCGTTTGGCTGTTGACCATGGGCTCTGAAGCGCCACCCTTGGCATTGGGTACGAGCAACGTCCATGTCTCATCTACGCCATAGCTCCATTGCGTGATGTAGTCGCGATCCAGGCCACTGCTGGTTTGGTTAGCACTGTTCTGCTTAACCAGTTCGCTCTTGCTACGCATCGATTCCTGGCCATATTGCCAGGTGTGGTAAAGATTCGAGAGATTGATGCAGATACCGATGGCAGCACCTGCCAGACAGACGCCCGTAGCCTTTACGAGGTGCTGATAGTCCTTGCGACGCAGGCCGTCGATGAGGAAGGCGATAACCATCGCAGCGATGACAAACAGATAGTAATATGTCATCTGTACGTGGTTCGCCAGCACTTCAAAAGCCGTAAAGATGGCCGTCACCACCAATCCCCACAGGTATTTTCCCTTATATGCCAGCACAATACCGGCAATCAGCGGCGGCAGGTAAGCCAGCGCCATCACCTTCCAGTAGTGGCCAGCAGCGATAATGATAAAGAAATAGCTGGAGAAAGCCCATACGATGGCACCCAACATGGCCAGATACCAGCGGAAGTCAAAAGCCCTGAGCAGGATATAGAAGCCCAAGAGGTAGGCAAAGACGAACCACACAAACTCCGGGAGCCACAGATGATAGACGTTAGAGGCTTTCGACAGGATGTTGGTGCTGTCGTACGACGGAGCCATCTGGTAGGTAGGCATACCGCCAAACAGCGCATTTGTCCAGCGGGTGCGCTCACCGGTGCGCTCTTCAAACTCGTGAGCCTCCTGGCCGGCACCCCTTCCTGCCGACGAGTCGTGACGGTAAAGCACTCGCCCTTCTATATCTGCAGGGAAGAAATACACCAACGAAACTGCTGCAAACAACAAGACCACCAATACGTCTGGCAGCCACGCTTTTATGCTTTGAACTTTGAACATTGATCTTTGATTTTTATGATTACTGCGTGCAAAGGTACAAATAAAATAAGAATTAAGGCTTTTCTTTGAAAAGAATTAAGAATTATTTCGTACCTTTGCAAGCAAATTAATATAGAAAAGGATATGAAAATCGGTATTATCGTAGCAATGGACAAGGAGCTGCGACAACTGAAACAGGTGTTTGCAGGCTCTGAAGTGTTAGTTGAGAAGTGTGGCATCGGCAAGGTAAATGCCGCCTTGGGTGCCCAGCGTATGATTAACGAATTCCATCCCGACTGCATCATTTCTTCGGGTTGTGCTGGCGGAAACGGAGACGATATCAACATACAGGACATCATTGTGAGCTCCGAACTCTGCTATCACGATGTCTATTGCGGCAAAGCCATTGACGATACCACCGTCTATGGACAGGTTCAAGGCCTCCCTGTTCGCTTTCAGGCTGACCCGGAATTATTAAACAAAGCCATGCAATTGTCCGCTGCCAATAGTCAATTGTCAATTCACAAGGGTCTCATCGTCACAGGCGATTGGTTCGTTGACACAAAGGACAAGATGCGCGAGATTATCGGACATTTCCCCGAGGCTAAAGCAGTTGACATGGAGTCGTGCGCTATTGCCCAGACCTGCTATATTAATAATGTGCCGTTTATCTCGTTCCGCGTTATCAGCGATATTCCCCTACGTGATACCGATGCCTCACAGTATCATAATTTCTGGGATACTGTGGCTGAGAACTCATTCCAAACGACCCGTGCTTTCGTAGAAAGCCTGTAAGGATTGAAGAATTCTCTGACCAAGGTCAGAGTGTGGCTTCGCAATGAAGAATTGAAGAATTGAAATTATGGAAGTAATAAAGAGTTTTACCATTGACCATACGCACCTCAAGCCCGGCATCTACGTTTCGCGTGAGGATAAAGGATTCACGACGTTCGACCTGCGTATCACAGAGCCTAACAAGGAGCCTGCCGTTGCTCCTGCTGCCATGCATAGCATAGAACACCTCATGGCCACTTGGTTCCGCAACAGCCAGGCGAAAGACGACGTGGTGTACGTAGGCCCTATGGGCTGCCTGACAGGCATGTATATCATCATGACTGGCACTTACACCGTTGAGGACATGCGCCAGCTGACCATCGAATGTCTGAAGTGGATTCTCACACAGACGGAAGTTCCCGCAACGACTCCTGAGACATGCGGGAACTGCCTACTTCACGACCTCCCGATGTGCAAATGGGAATGTCGTCGGTATCTGGATCGTCTGCAAAACGATTTCCACTCTGAGTACACCACGCTTCAGATTACCCTTGACGACGGCAAAGTCTTTGCCGATGCATAAAGAAATCTGAGCGTAGCATATTTAATCTTTAATATTTAACTTTTAATCTTCGCTTACTCCCTGGCAGCGCTCACCAAGATAGTTGACGGTGCCATGGCGTTTCAGGAAGCGAATCACCATGTCAGCGGTCTGTTCGTTCAGCGGCTTGATACGATCGGGAGTCAGGAACTTACACGTTGACGACATATAGCTGTTGGTCACCACCCTATACTTCTTCTTCATCTTCAGTGGTTGGCCGTCACTGGTCAGAAGACGAACCTTCTGAATCTTGTTTTTATTGGTCATGGTGAGGGTCATCTCGGTGTATATGCCTCGCATATAGGGGAAGTGGTAGCGGCTACTGCGGCCATAAGCCCACACCATGTCGTAAATCTCCTGACCGGTCATCTCTATCGCAACGGCCTGATTGTAGAAGGGGTCCATCTTCAGTACGTCCAACAGCGTAATGTCGCCTGCCGGCAGACTTTCCAC
Source organism: Prevotella sp. (assembly GCA_016291005.1). GTDB lineage: Bacteria > Bacteroidota > Bacteroidia > Bacteroidales > Bacteroidaceae > Prevotella. The sequence continues at coordinate 8,750 of JAEEVT010000106.1, forward strand.
GCGCAAGCCACCGGGATTGACAATGCCGACGTCGCCATGTCCTTCTTCCATATAGGCGTCGCACACCATACAGGCTATCTCCTCATGGGTTTCAAAGGGTGTCTCGCATCGGCCCACGACACGCTTGAACTCCGGATTGTCGTTGAACGACTTGACCATATTCTCGACCACCTTGTTCTTCTTCGGGAAAGTGCGCACATCAATGTACTCAGCCTTCTTGTCTATCACCTTGCCGTTGTCAACGGTCAGCGTGATGTGTGTCACCTGTTTCAGCTTGTTGGCATTCTGGGTGATGAGCACGCCGTTATGCAACGGCTCATCGGCTTTCAGCTGCGTATGGCTATGTCCGCCAACAATGAGGTCAATCCACGGGAATTGTTCTGCCATCTGGATGTCATCCTCGTAGCCCAAGTGACTCAACAGGATGGTGACGTCCCATTGGCGACTCAGTTCTTCGTACTCACCCAATACATCCTTTGCCGGCTGGAAGATATAATGTTTCAGATAGTCAGGATGGGCATCAGGCGTTCCGCGCGAACCTAATTCTATAGCACCTATCACACCAACCCTCACGCCGCCAACATCAAACTGTTGGGAGTGACGCATACGGCGAAGGGGAATGCTGTCTGTGGCGAGGTTAGCACAGACATAGCGGAAATTGGACAGCCCCATCAAGGTTTCCAACGAGTTCATGTCGAACTCATGGTTTCCGATAGCCGAAACATTGAAGCCAACCTGGTTCATCAGCGCCACCATAGGATATGCCGACGGAATGTACATGTCGTTCACAGGATTACCAGTACGGTTGTCACCTGCCGACAACACTAACAGCGCTGGATCAATAGTGCGCAGACTGTCAATGATGGCAGCCAGCTGCGGAAAATACTCGATAGCGGCGTGCATGTCGTTAGCACCCACAATATGTATCTGACGTCGTTGTGCACCAGCGGTAACGGCTACCACCAGTAACAACACCAGAATCAGTTGCTTTCCCAAAAATCTCTTCATGGCATATTATATTAATTCTTATTCGCCTTCTTCCGCTGGTCATGGTCGAGGATAATCTTACGCATACGCATTGATTTCGGAGTCACTTCCACCAACTCGTCTTCCTTGATATACTCCAGACACTCCTCCAACGACATGACAACCTTAGGGATGATGCGGGCCTTGTCGTCAGTACCTGAGGCACGAACATTGGTCAGCTGCTTGGCCTTGCAGACGTTGATAACCAGGTCGTTGTCGTGAACATGCTCGCCTACGACTTCGCCCATATAGACTTCCTCACCTGGGTCGATGAAGAACTTACCGCGATCCTGCAGCTTGTCAATGGCGTATGCATAGCTGGATCCCGTCTCGAGAGCTATCATCGAACCGTTCAAACGGCGCTCGATGTCGCCCTTGTACGGCTGATACTCCTTGAAGCGGTGTGCCATGATGGCCTCACCCTGACTGGCAGTCAGCACATTGGTACGCAGGCCGATAATACCACGCGAGGGGATGTTGAACTCAATGTTCACGCGCTCGCCCTGATTCTCCATCGAGGTCATCTCGCCTTTACGGCGTGTCACCATGTCAATCATCTTCGAGGCAAACTCCTCGGGAACATTGATGGTCAATTCCTCAATAGGCTCACACTTTTTGCCATCCACCTCTTTATATATAACCTGCGGCTGGCCGACTTGTAGCTCATAGCCCTCGCGGCGCATGGTTTCGATGAGCACGCTGAGGTGAAGCACGCCACGGCCAGAAACCACCCACTTGTCAGTAGAATCCTCGAAGGGTTCCACGCGCAGGGCAAGGTTCTTCTCCAGTTCCTTCTCCAGACGGTCGTTGATGTGGCGCGAAGTGACAAACTTGCCTTCCTTGCCGAAGAACGGCGAGTCGTTGATGGTAAACAGCATAGACATCGTGGGTTCGTCAATGGCGATAGGCGGCAGCGGCTCAGGATTCTCCATGTCGCAGATGGTGTCGCCAATCTCAAACTTCTCAAGACCGATGACGGCGCAGATGTCGCCACAGTCCACCTGTCCGATACGGCTATGACCCATGCCATCGAAGGTGTGCAATTCCTTGATTTTCGTCTTTTCCATCGAACCGTCGCGGTGGGCAATAGTCACCTGCTGACCATCCTTCAGCGTACCACGGTGCACGCGGCCTACTGCAATACGGCCAGTATAGCTGCTATAATCCAAAGACGTAATAAGCATCTGCGGCGTACCCTCTAACTGCTGCGGAGCGGGGATGACCTCGACTATCTTATCCAATAAATAGGTAATGTCACTTGTTGGCTTATTATAGTCCTCACCCATCCAGCCGTTCTTCGCCGAGCCATACACCACAGGGAAGTCAAGTTGGTCCTCGGTAGCATTCAGCGAGAACATCAAGTCGAACACCATCTCATAGACCTCCTCCGGGCGACAGTTTGGTTTGTCAACCTTGTTCACCACCACGATGGGCTTCAGACCAATCTGCAGGGCCTTCTGTAACACAAAGCGCGTCTGGGGCATAGGACCCTCGAAGGCGTCAACGAGCAACAGACAGCCGTCAGCCATGTTGAGCACGCGCTCCACCTCGCCGCCGAAGTCGGAGTGTCCCGGTGTATCAATAATATTGATTTTCGTTCCTTTCCAATTAATACTGACATTCTTTGAAAGAATGGTGATGCCTCGCTCTCGTTCCAGGTCGTTAGCATCCAACACCTGGCTTGACAGGTTCTGGCCCTCACGGAACAGGTTGCCTGCCAGCATCATCTTGTCCACGAGCGTCGTCTTACCGTGGTCAACGTGTGCAATAATTGCAATGTTTCTGATATCCTGCATAAATGATTTACGTAAATTCGGGTGCAAAATTACAAAAAAAAAGTGAAAAATGCAGGTGCGGTAGCAAATTTTTCACTTTTCATTTTTCACTTTTCACTTTTTTTTGTACCTTTGCAGCCGCTTATCGGAAAATCCGGTGCATTCGAAGACGTAAAGAGGCTGTGATTAAAGACCTTGCGCGTTGGAAGGATGTTATGAGCAACAATTATTTAATCATCAAAACAACATGTATTTAGATCAAGCCAAGAAGACTGAGATCTTCACTCAGTACGGCCAGGGTGCTACTGACACCGGTTCTGTTGAGAGCCAGGTTGCCTTGTTCACCTATCGTATCAAGCACCTCACCGAGCACCTGAAGCAGAACCACAAGGACTTCGGTACCGCTCGTGCTCTGA